>NZ_JBHHMI010000014.1:0-113523 GCF_042136365.1 Paenibacillus enshidis
TCGTTTTTGCTCACTTCCATGGGTAACATCTCCTTTATGGATATTGTTACCAATTACACGGAAGTTTAAACGCTCTCGCTGAACGAGGAGTATACGTTCCGCTTCGAGCAGCTTGACAGTGCGCTTCAGGATATACTGGGCTGACACCAGAAAGCCATCTACCTGCTTCTATGCAGTAGATGGCCTTTTTTTCCGTTCCGTTACATTTTAATCTCCAGCAGCTCGTACTTCAGAACGCCGACCGGAGCATCCACACTGATGATGTCACCGACTTTTTTGCCAAGAAGCTCTTTGCCGAGCGGGCTTTCATACGAAATGGAGTTTTCCTCCACATTCGCCTCTGCCGGCCCCACGACCCGGTACTCGATCTTCTCGTTGAATTCAATATCGTTGAGCACCGCAACAGAGCCAACGCTGACCTTTTCCAGGTTTATTTGATTGGCGTCCACCACGCGGGCCGTCTTCAGCATCCGTTCCAGCTGCAAAATCCGGGTCTCCATAAAAGCCTGGTCTTCCTTGGCGGAATGATATTCGCTATTCTCCTTCAGATCTCCGTAACTGATGGCAACCTTCAGCCTTTCGGCGAGCTCTCTCCTTTTGGTGCCCTTGAGCTCACGAAGCTCCTCTTCCAGCTTCGCCAGGCCTTCCTTCGTTAAAATCGTTTCCTCATTGCTCATTCGTTACACCCCCTTGCGCTCTTACCTTCTATTTTACCCGATTCCCTTTCGTCTTTCTATTCGTTATATGGAAAAGATGAACGTTTACGAAGGACCCGAGCAGCATGCTCAACATTCTGATCATTGAAGATCACGAGAAAATATAAACCATCTGAATCTGATGATTTAATGGGAGAGTTGTTTGGCGATGTAATTTGGAAGTTATAAACATGACCCTCCCCCCCGTCCTAGAACCCCAATCAAGCAACGGCTGCGATCTCCATGTCATGCATCGGCTACTTCTTACTTTAAACGGAACCAGATTTCCCTTCATACTCCTTTATACGACGAAAAAAGTGGGTTTGGACATCCAGCTCGACGCATTCTGTGTTGGCATCGCTGATATTTTATGACTTAATTACGACATTTTAAGCAAATTTTTATCAAGAAAACACCTGAAAAATATACACATCCCTGCCAAAAAGCAGTATACTGATTCAGACAGGAAAAATATTCTAGGTTTGTTTGGTGAAGGGGAGCCTATCGGTTTCTCATCATTTGTTTGACATCAGGAATTTACGGAACATGTCAACTTATGAAGGAGTGGTTTCATATGAGCAACATCACCAGCATACGCTCGGAAGTTGAAAAATTTATGGAGCGTGAACAGCTCCCACTCAGCGATTTAGGACGCAAAACGGGACTGAATGTAGGGACTCTCAGCTCAATCTTCACTGGCGGCAGAGTCATGTCGGTGAATCAGCTTGACCGGATCACCTCACTGATGGGGCTTCCCGAGGGACATTTTTACGAATTATACATACATCAAGAGAATATTGCTGCAACCCAGCCGAATTGGAGACGGCTCAGACCCTTCATATTCAGATGTGCCGAATTGAACAAGCTGGATTGCATTAGGTATGTCACCGGCTGGCTGCTGGATAACATCGTATATTGTCCCGTGCTGTTTGATGCGGCGGAAGATCTGCTATGGGAGGGAAAAAAAGAAGCCGCCGCCATTCTTTACGAAAGTGTGGCCATCACGGAGCACTCCCAGCATTCCGAACGTCTGGCCCTCTGCCAATACCGCTTGTTTACGATCCGATTAGGTGAAGATCAGGCGCAAAATTTGCAGGTCGCCGCCCAATTCGAGCCGTACGTGGAACGGTTGGACGAGGTCATGCAATTAGATGCGCTCAAGGATTTGGCGAACGTCTATCGTTCCCTGCGGAAGTGGGACAAAATGGATAAGTTTGCAGAAATGATGGGAAGCAGAGCAAGAAGGCATTACTTTTCAGAGACCCGGAAAAAGAGAAGTGGGGAAGACCTTTATTCCAAACTGAGCAGACCGTTGTTTGTATATATTGCATTCAGTGATTTGCTTCGTGGTGAGGTGTGTCATGAGCTCGGAGAATATGGTCAGGCTCTGCAATTTATTCTAAATTATACGGATTTGAGTTGGGTTAAGGAAAACGATGCAGAGATTTTGCGCTGGAAAGATCTTTTTCAAGAATGGGCAAAAACGAATATGTATGTCACCAAATTGTTTTCCGGAGATTTGAGCGTACTGTCGGAATATATAGCATATATTGATACTCAAAAGGATGACATTCTCCTGTCCTTGCTTAACATTGCTGGATTGGCGAACCGGTTTCATATTAATGTGGATGAAATTTTCGAGCATTTCGGGCCGGAGATTCTGTTGTTATTAGAAGCAGAAGACTTACCGGGGATTCACAATAAGAGATTAAACGCAGAACGATTTACACGCTTACTCAGTGAATTATCTGAATACTACTTGCGAAAAGGCGAGGTTAAGGCTGGATTCAAATATTTATTAAACAGTTTGGCAAAATCGGCTACAATAAACTATGACAGCAACACAGTTAAATGTGTGGGTTTATTTGAGTATTTCAGGGAACATGCAGATTCCGAAACACAGTTGAAATACCAAAAACTTTTTAAAGAGGTGTACCAAAATGAAAAAAACAATCGTCTTGCTCTTAACCGTCGTTAGCCTTTTATTTACTATCCCTGTACAAACGCCGTCGCTTCACCAAGTTCTGGGCCATAAGGGCGATGCATAAAAAGTTTCATAATCGAACCAGACAGGCCAGCTTTTTACGTTTAATCTTTCCGGAGGTGACATTCCCCTTCCCTTCCCTAGCCAAGAAAAGCACCCGCCAATGCTCCGGCAATGACCACTACCCAGGGCGGCAGCTTCCAGAAAATCAGCATGACAAAGAGGATGGCTGCTATTGCGAAATCCAGGGCTCCCCGGATGGCGCTCGTCCATATCGGATCATAGAGCGCAGCGAGCAATATTCCGACCACGGCGGCATTTACTCCCGCCAGTGCTCCCTGGGCCCAGGGAAGACTGCGGACGAGCGTCCAGAAAGGCAGGGCGCCGCCAACGAGCAAAAAAGCAGGCAAAAAGATGGCCAGTGTGGCGACCAATGCTCCCTGCCAACCGTCCGCAACAGCGCCGATATATGCGGTGAACGTAAACAGCGGGCCGGGAACGGCCTGGGCAGCTCCATAACCGGCCAGAAACTGCTCCCTGCTGACCCAGCCTGACGGTACGGTCTCCCTTTCCAGCAGTGGCAACACGACATGTCCGCCGCCAAACACCAGCGAGCCTGCTCTGTAAAGGCTGTCGAACAAAGCAAGCCGGAAAGACGGAAATGCCTCTCGAAGCAGCGGCAGCAGGAACAGGAGCGCCGCAAATATAAGGAGACAGGCAGCCCCCGCTTTGCGGCTGACAGGTACCTGTGTATCAGCAATGGCCGTGGCGTTCGTACTGCGGTACAGAACTAAACCTGCGACTCCGGCGGCAAACACAACAATCAGCTGGCTTAAAGCCGTTGGCCACAGCAGAACCATTACGGCGGCTAGTATGGCAATAGTCGCCCTGCTGCGGTCAGGTGCGAGCTTCTGTCCCATCCCCCATACAGCCTGAGCGACAATCGCCACCGCCACCAGCTTCAACCCGTGGATCCAGCCAGCATTCAGAGTATCCGTTCCCTGTATCAGGTAAGCAAACAGCGCCATGACCACAGCCGAAGGCAGGGTGAAACCGATCCAGGCGGCAAGCGCCCCGATCCAGCCGCCCCGGATCAAGCCGATGCCTATCCCCACCTGACTGCTTGCAGGGCCGGGCAAAAATTGACACAGCGCCACCAGATCGGCGTAGCTTTGTTCATCCATCCATTTTCGGCGCCGGACATACTCGTTATAAAAATAGCCCAAGTGAGCGACGGGACCTCCAAAGGAGGTCAGACCCAGCTTGGCGGACACGCCCAGAATCTCCAGCCATGACTTTATATTGTTCATCTTTTTAGTCGTCACTCCAACTCATTCTTATCCGCTCAGTAGTAGACCTCGCTGTTCTATTATCGCTGCCTTTTGTTAACGATGTTGCCGGTTTCCATCATCACAATATCAATTCTATTTCACGATTGTCCGATTTGGATTGCTCTCTCCCTTTGGAAGCAGTCCACAATCACCTTCTCTGGCCCACGCGGTACCGAAGCTTTACAGCACAGCAAAAAGGCCGCCTATAAGGCGACCATACCTTTAAATATTAATCCCGGCTGCGCAGCTTGGCCAGCAGACGGATAATCTCCACATACAGCCATACGAGCGTGACCATCAGGCCGAAGGCCCCGTACCACTCCATATATTTCGGCGCCCCTTGCTGCGCTCCGCTTTCGATAAAATCAAAGTCCAGTACAAAATTCAATGCCGCAATAATGACGATGACCACGGAAATTCCGATGCCGATCAGACTGTTATCATGCAGGTAAGGAACCGTTATTCCAAACAAACCAAGGATAAAGCTCAGCAGATAAACGATAGCAATCCCTGCCGTGGCAGCAAATATGCCGAGCTTGAAGTTCTCCGTTGCCCGGATCATGCGCGTTTTGTACGCGATCAGCAGAGCGATGAATACACTGATGGTGATCAGAGCCGCCTGCATGGTAATGCCATAATAGAGCGTTTCGTAGGTTGCGGAGAGCGCCCCCAGGAATGTTCCCTCAGCCACCGCATAGACCGGAACCAGGTACGGTGCGGCCGAAGGCTTAAAGCTGATGACTAGCGCCAAAATAAAGCCCACCACAGCGCCGCCGATGGCCAAACCTCCGACGTTGTAACCATTGAAGTACATCGTCCAGGATACAATGGCCGCCGCTATAAGCAGGGCAAGCGTCATAAACGCCTTGTTTACCGTACCGCCAATCGTCATCGGGTCATGTGCAAAGTCATGGCGGTCAAAAGTGTTATCATTCAAAGTCGGATTGCCACTGCGTCCAATCAAGATAATCCCCCTACAAAGTCATTTTTTTTCAACTTTATCATAGACTAAACCATTACCAAAGTAAAAACCTGGTAATTCAAGGCATATACACTCGCTCTTTGCTCTTACCTTTGGCCTGAGAGAAACAGCAAAGGTTTCGCATCCGTAATATGACTTAAGTTGCTCTTTTTCGAGTACATTTGCTTGAACACGTAACTCCGGCTCAAAATTTAAGTCGCCGGTATGATTCAAACTTGCAAGCTGTTCTCCGATAATAACTAAATGTGTGGACGCGGTTTATACTCTTTCCGCCATACATATACACTTTACAGGAGGGAAATCATGAATTGGTATGTATCAGTTTTAAAAAATTACGTAGGCTTCCAGGGACGGGCGAGAAGAGAAGAGTACTGGATGTTCGTTCTTTTTAACTTTGGCGTTACCATTGTACTTTCCGTGCTGGAAGCCTTGCTCGGTATTGGTCAGGTCTTGACCACGATTTATGGCCTGGCCGTTCTGCTGCCGTCCCTGGCCGTGGGCGCTCGCAGACTGCATGACACCGGAAGAAGCGGCTGGTGGCTTCTGCTCAATCTGATTCCTCTCATTGGGTCCATCATTCTGATCGTGTTCATGATTCAAGACAGCCGATTCGGGGACAATCAATACGGACCTAATCCAAAACACGGAGCTAATCCAAATCTGAAATTCTAAATAGAGACCGCAGAGCTGTAATCTAAAATAAAGGGCCCTCCCTGAACCATCTTCGGATGACTTGCGGGAAGGTCCTTGTTTTGATTCATCTTATATTACCAGCAAAAAATAGCCGCTTGATCCCGCTAAGGAGCTGATCTATATGTTTAGTGAACAGGAAAAGGAAGCATTGTACAAAGTCATTTACACACGGAGGGATATCCGGACATTCTTGGACAAGCCCGTTCCGGAGAACTTGATCCACAAAATTTTGCAGGCCGCGCATCACGGTCCGTCGGTAGGCTTCATGCAGCCGTGGAATTTTATTCTGGTGACCGGAGAAGATACCAAAGCACGCCTAGCCTGGGCAGCCGACAAGGAACGACGAGCGCTCGCCATTCATTATGAAGAGCAAAAGAAAGAGCAATTTCTAAGCCTGAAGGTGGAAGGAATCATGCAGGCACCGCTAACGATCTGTGTGACATGTGATCCTACACGCGGCGGCTCTCATGTGCTGGGCCGGAACTCCATACCCGAAACCGATCTGATGTCCACGGCATGCGCTATCCAGAATATGTGGCTGGCGGCTTGTGCGGAGGGTCTGGCGCTCGGCTGGGTCAGCTTTTACAAAAAAAACGATGTACGGGACATCTTAAACATTCCGCCCCATATTGATCCGGTCGCCCTGCTGTCTGTCGGTTATACGGAGCATTATCCATCCAAACCGATACTGGAGACCGCCAATTGGGAAAAGAGGAGAGCATTGCAGGATTTGATCTATCACGAGCATTGGGACAGCGCAAGCGTAACATAATATTCATGTACGCCGACCTCATTTTACGGTAAAATAGTTCGGTAGAATTCTGGAATCGGCAGAAGGATATGCAAACTTAAGCAGGCTGAACCTGCATTTACTGGAGGCTTAAAAAGTTTAGAACATGCACAACGAATCGCAATCCAGCATCAAAATTGTAACGGCCGATCCAAGCGCCATCGGTCTGTTCGGACTAGCCATCGTTACGCTCGTCGCTTCCTCCCAGAAGCTCGGCTTAACGGATGGGCTGAGTCTCGTAATCCCATGGGCGCTCTTTCTTGGCGCCTGCGCCCAGCTCTTCGCCTGTATCCATGATGCGAGGCATAACAATACCTTTGGCATGACCGCCTTTGGGGCATACGCATTTTTCTGGTTTGCTACCGCAGGAAGCTGGCTGATCAAGCTGGGGGCATTCGGGCCGGAGCTGGCATCCAGCGCGGACGGCAAGCAGCTCGGATTTGCTTTTGCCGGGTATCTTGTCTTCACGCTGTTCATGACCATCGGAGCGATGGAAACGCACAAGGTATTATTCTTTATTTTCGTATTGATCGACCTGCTATTCCTGGGTCTGACTCTGGATGCCTTCGGGGTCGTTCCCGAAGTATTCCATACGCTGGCAGCTTATTCCGAATTGGGAATTGCACTGCTTTCGCTTTATGGAGCGGGCGCTGCCGTGCTGAATACGCATTTTGGCCGGGTGTTTCTGCCGGTTGGCCGCCCTTTTGGCATCTTTAAGCCACGTTCATAAGAGAAACGTCTATCGACGTACATTCACAGAAGACAGACCGCGTTTAGCAGTAGTTTTTCTTGCGATTCCAGGAAGCATACACCAGGAAGTTTATACTTTCTGAATCTTAACAAAAACATTCCGTAGCCGTTCAATTGCGCCGATCCGCGATTGAACGGCTTTTTCCCCCTTGACTCTCAAGTATACTTTAGACTTTATCATCAAAACCGAAAGGAGGATTGGCATGTACACTATCGGACAGCTGTCTCAAAAAAAACAAAGATCCCCATCAGCACATTGCGTTACTACGATGAGGTCGGGATCCTTAAGCCTGCCCAGGAGCCGATTCGGGTTATCGTTACTATTTAAATGAGGAATTGAGGATACTGCATCATATCACTGCCTTGAAAGAGCTGGGCGCTACGGCTTATGCCGTGTGGACCGGTATTGGAACCGTCGGGGCCGCAGTTGTCGGCATGTTCTTTTTCCATGAGTCGAAAAGCTGGCTGCGGATTCTATGCATGCTTGGCATCATTGTATCTGTTGTTGGTTTAAAAAACTTCAGTTAATGGCAGATTCGTAACACGATTTCACTTTTCTGCTCTGAAAATTAAAGTAGCTATGCCCCCAAATCATAGTGGAAGGGACATAGCTTCTTTTTCAAGCTTTTGCGTGTTCTCTATAATCAACTTCTCCAGGTTTTACTTGATCCCGTTCTCGGCTTCCCACTGCGCTATTTCTTCCCGCACCCGCGGCGCTACCTCGGTTCCCAGCAGCTCAATCGCACGCATTACATCCTCATGGGGCATGGTGCCGAGCGGAACATGCAGCATAAAGCGAGTAATGCCCACGTTCTTGCGCAGATCAATGATCTTGCGGGCCACCGTGTCCGGGTCTCCCACATACAACGCTCCTTCAGGGCTGCGTGCGGCATCATAGGTGGCTCTGGTATATGGGCCCCAGCCCCGCTCTTTCCCAAGCTGGCTCATGACCGCCTGGGTAGGCGGGAAAAATTTCTCCACAGCCGTCTCCAGATCATCCGCAATAAATCCGTGCGAGTGCGACGCCACTGGCAGCAGGGATGCGTCATGTCCGGCGTGGGCAGCCGCTTTTTTATACAGCTCCACGAGTGGGGCAAACTGAACCGGTCTGCCGCCGATGATCGCCAGCACGAGCGGCAGGCCGAGCAGGCCCGCGCGGATGACAGATTCCGTATTGCCCCCGCTGCCGATCCACACCGGCAACGGATTCTGTACCGGGCGCGGATATACGCCCAGATTGTTGATCGCCGGGCGGTGGCCGCCTTTCCAGGTCACCTTCTCGGACTCCCGCAGTTTCAGCAGCAGCTCCAGCTTCTCGTCGAACAGCTCATCATAATCGTTCAGATCATAACCGAACAGCGGGAACGATTCGATAAAGGAGCCGCGACCTGCCATAATCTCCGCCCGCCCGTTGGAGATACCATCCAATGTGGCAAAATCCTGAAACACCCGCACCGGATCGGCAGAAGACAGCACTGTAACCGCGCTGGTGAGCCTGATGCGTGTCGTCTGCGACGCAGCAGCAGCCAGCACCACGGCGGGGGAGGATGCCGCATAATCCTGGCGATGGTGCTCGCCCACCCCGTATACATCCAGCCCTACTTTATCCGCAAGGACTATTTCTTCAACCACCTCACGAATGCGCTGCGCATGGCTTATAAGCTCACCGGTTGCAACATCCGGCGTTGTTTCTACAAATGTGCTAATCCCTATTTCCACTGAACTGTCCCCTCCTGGTTCATATCCATTTTTGTTGAAAGCTTGCCGAAAGATAACATTAAATCGAATATCTTTATATTGAACTATTTTCCGCAACTTTGCAAGTCCTGCCGTTAGCAGATTTGTAATCCAACGAAAAAAAGAGTGCCCGACAAGGCACTCTTTAATTTTAACTATTCAATTTGGCGAAACCCTGCTGCATGGTAGAGATGACCTCATCACACCATTGATCAAACTCCGGGTCTTCCCTCTGATATTCGGGATGAGTCAAAATGTACTCAACCGTGTGCTTGATCCCCTGGTCAAGCCGGGTCGTTGCCGCGAAGCCGGGAACGAGCCTTTTCAGCTTCGAATTATCGAAGACAACGGAATTCGCCTTGTCCCCCAGCAAAGAGCCTCTGAGATCCTGCTTGCTGCAAGCAGCCAGGAATACGGATGGAACATGCACTGCGTTCAGCTTGACACCAAGCGCATCAGCAATGATTTCATAAATCTGATTCCAGGTCACCGTCTCGTCCGAAGTAATATGAACGGTTTCCCCGATCGCATGAATATTGCCTAACAGTCCAATAAAACCCTTGGCAAAATCGCTGTTATGCGTCATCGTCCACAGCGAAGTTCCGTCGCCGTGAACAATAACGGGTTTATTCTCCAGCATGCGTTTGGCCACCTGCCAGGAGCCATTGCTTCCATGAACCCCAAGCGGGATGGAACGTTCGTCATAGGTATGGCTTGGTCTTACAATCGTTACCGGAAAGCCGTGATCGCGATACTGATTCATCAAATACTCTTCGCAGGCAATCTTGTCTCTGGAATACTGCCAGTACGGATTGGACAAAGGCGTTCCTTCCGTAATTCGGTAATCGGACAAAGGCTTTTGATACGCAGAAGCCGAGCTGATAAATATAAACTGTTTTGTTTTCCCCCGAAACAGGCGGTAATCACGTTCTACATGGGCAGGCTCAAAACCGATAAAATCAACCACTACATCAAAATTCAGGCTTTCAATCAGCAGGGCTACGTAGTATTCATCATTAATATCCGCCTGAAGGATATGCGCATCCTTCGGCAGCAGCTCATTCCGGCTGCCCCGGTTCAGCAAATATAGCTCGACCCCTTGCTTCAATAGCTGCCTGGTGATCGCTGAGCTGATCGTTCCCGTCCCTCCGATAAACAGCGCTCTCACAATTGCACCTCCCAGAATGAATGAAATGAGCCAGATGAAAACTTATATGCTTAATCTTTTTTTACCATACCACGTGTACCTGGCAATCACAATTATTTCAAAATGACGGCTCAACTTCTTCTTTGGGGTCCGAAGCCGTCGTTCCTCCAAATTTACGGTGTCCACTGATCGTGTACGATTCCTACAAGCGCATGATCCGGTCCGATCTTCTCGAAGACGAGACGCAGACTGCGCCAATCCATCCCGTCCGCTCCGGGATCGGTACCCTTAATATAGTAGTCCACAAAATCATATTGATCGGCAGAATATACCTCGTTCAGGTTGTTGACCGTTGTGCTCTCTCCAAGCACCTTGTTTACCGAAATCTCGGCGTCCTCCAAAAAGTCCGCATCATAGACAAACTGCTTATGATACTCCGCATACGGCATCTCGATCACCTCTCCGGAACCTGCAAACGTGCGCCATACACGCTCCGTAGGGTCTTTCATCAAACCCTCAAGCTCATCCTGCTTGAATACAAGGTCTGTTTTGGTATCGACATAAGCATAGGGCGAGAAACGGACCCCTTTCTCGGCATGGGCCCATGCGGCAATCTGGCTCATATCCCCATTTTTAAGCGATCTCATCACAGTCGTTGCCGCTTCCGATACGGTCGGAGGCTGCCCTTCCAGGTCATCTACCGGCTGATTTTGTGACGGCTCCTGCTGCTCTTGCACCTGCTCCTGGGATTGCTCCTGCGTCTGTTCCTGGGGTGGCTCCTGTTCCTGCGGCTCCGTAGCGGCTTCGGGCGATCCGCTGCATGCGGCAAGCAGAAGAACAACGATCAGCACGGCCATCCAGCTTATGTTTTTAATCGTCATCAACTCTCTCCTTCGCGATCGGTTTCCCTTAACAGACGGATTATACCACAAAAAGGTTCCGCTTCCATTTCAGATCTTTGCAAATGATTCGATATCAATAGATGTACTCTCCGATGCAACTATGAACATGAATAACAACCACTCCCATCATGCTGGAGTGGCTGTTATCTTTTTTATCTTATTCAGTTGCCGTTGTATCTGTTGTCCCATTTCCCCCCTCAGGTTAGACGTACTGCCTTTCCTTCTTTGGACGCTGCTTTAGTCTTCTGCCTTTGCCGTGCGGAATAACCAAAGGTGTCCCGAAAATGGGATCGGTATCAATCTCACAGCTCAGACCGAACACGGTCTCGACCATTTCCCTCGTTAGCACAACCTCAGGCGGCCCCTCGGCCCACACGGATTTATCATGCACAGCCACAATATGGTGTGCGTATCGGCAAGCAAGATTCAGATCATGCAGCACCATCACGACCGTGCGTCCTTCCCGTTCATTCAGCTCGAACAAAAGATCAAGAATTTCGATCTGATGCGCCAGGTCGAGATAAGTCGTCGGCTCGTCGAGCAACAGCCAATCCGTATCCTGCGCGAGTGTCATGGCGATCCAGGCCCGCTGCCGCTGGCCACCGGACAGCGAATCGACGGTACGCTCCGCATAGGTGCTCATCCCGGTCTTATGCAACGCCTCCCGCACGATTCGCTCATCTTCGCGGCTCCATTGCTTCAACCAGCTTTGATGCGGATAACGCCCTTGCCTTGCAAGCTGCAGCACTGTCAACCCTTCGGGAGCGGTCGGCCCCTGGGGCAAGATGGCCAGCTTGCGGGCCACCTCCTTCGTTGGCAGCTGCAGCAGATCCTTGCCGTCCAGGAACACGCTGCCCCGCTGTGGCCGCAATAATCGTGCCACTGCGCGCAACAGCGTCGATTTGCCGCAGCCGTTGCTGCCGACGAACACCGTAATTTTTCCAGCCAATAGCTGCAGATCCAGTCCCTCAATAACCGGATCCCCTCCGTAGGACATTGTCAATTCCTGAATGTCGAGACCGCCCGCCTGTAGCATGGACACCACTCCTTATCCTGTTTCTGTTTATTGGCGACGATGGCGCAGAAGCAGCATGATAAAAAATGGAGCGCCTATCGCCGCTGTGAATACGCCTGCCGGAATATCCAACGGCTGAAACAGCGTTCGTCCCGCGGTGTCAGCCAGCAGCAGCAGCAAAGCTCCGACCAGTGCGGCGGCTGGCAGCAATCCGCCATACGAAGGACCGACAAGCCTGCGTGCGATATGGGGCCCGAGCAGGCCAATGAATCCGACGGCTCCAACAAGCGCAACCGCCGACCCGGCCAGCGCCACAGTAATAAGGAGCAGTCCAAGACGCTGCCGCTGCACAGCTGCGCCCACGCCAGCTGCCACTTGCTCTCCCAGCTCATGCACGTTCAGGTGCCGTGCCCCTGTCATCGCCAGCGGTATGAACAGCAAGGTCCACGGCAACAGGGTTAGCACCTGCTCCCATGAAGCTCCGTACACGCTGCCAGCAAGCCAAACATACGCCTTGCTGGCGGTAGTGATTGAGCTGAAGGACAGCATGAACATGGTCAATGAGCTTGCCCCGGCCGAAATACCGATGCCGATCAGTACGAGACGGATCGGCGATACCCCGTTCTTCCAGGCAAGGGCATAGATCATGCCTGATACAAGAGCCGCGCCGGACATGGCGGCGACCGGCAGCCAGCGGATGCTGAGATCGCCATCCGAAAAGGCAATAAAAGCAACGGCGGCGACAGATGCGCCACCAGTCATCCCCAGCACATCCGGTGAGGCGAGCGGATTGCGGATGACTCCCTGCAGCACAGCTCCGGCGACACTCAGTCCTGCTCCCGCCAATATAGCCAGTACAAGCCGGGGCAGACGCAGCGTACCGATGACGAAAGCAGAATCACCCTTATAGCCAACAAGTGTACGCAGCACCTGCAGCGGTGATTCCCATTTGCTGCCCAGGCAGGCTCCCAGCACGAATGCAGTCAGCAGGAGGAGCAGCAAGGCGAGCAGCGTCAGGACCGTACGCTTGTCTGCAAGCATGGACACCCTCTCCCGGCTGCTGCGAATCGGAATGAGACGGCTCATCCTGCTGCCTCCTTCCCGCGAAACCCGGTACGGGCGATGTAGATGAAGAACGGCATTCCGATCAACCCGGTTACGACACCGAGCGGAAGCTCTCCTGGCTGTACCGGAAAACGGGCGACAATATCAGCGGCGAGCAGCAGGATTGCCCCAAGCACGGCACTGTAAGGAATGATCCAGCGATAATCTGTTCCGGCCAGATAGCGGGCAAAATGCGGCATGACCAGGCCAACGAAGCCAATCGCTCCAGCCGCCGCTACCGCACTGCCGGCAAGCAGAACGACCGCTGCCGCGGCGACCGCCTTGACCAGCACGATGCGCTGTCCGAGGCCTTTCGCCACATCCTCGCCGGAGCTAAGTACAGTCAGCGGATAGCCCAGCGCCAGCGCCGCAATACCACCGGTGATCATGTATGGCAGCAACTGCTGCAGCAGCGGCAGCTCTTTGCCGGCAACCGAACCCGCAAGCCAGAACAGTACATTTTGCAAGCCCGATTCGTCCAGCGCAAGTACGCCTTGGGTGATTGCACCGAATAATGCGCTGAGTGCAGAGCCGGCAAGCACGAGGCGAATCGGCGCCAGACCGCCGCCCCCCAGCGAGCCGAGCGCATATACAAGCAGCGCTGCTACTGCAGCGCCTGCAAAGGCCGCCCATACCAGCTGCGACAGCGAAGACAGTGGCAGGAGCGTGAGAGCCAGCACAACCGCAAGTACAGCGCCGGCATTGATCCCGAATAGCCCCGGCGAGGCAAGCGGGTTGCGCGTGAGCGCCTGCATTAGCGCCCCGGCGGCCGCCAGCGCTGCTCCGACTGCCAGTGCGAACGCGGCGCGCGGCACACGCGTAGTCATGATGATAACTTGCTCGTTGTCGGCCGGGTTGTATTCGACGAGCGCCTCCAGCGTTTTGGACGGAGCGATTGACGTCGTTCCGAGTGCGATGCTGGCGATGAAGGCGACTGCCAGCAGCAGCAGTGCAGCCGCAAGGCCGAGCAGCTTGCTGCCGTTACGTTGCAAAAGTGGCTTCACGGTGATCCTCCCCTATCTCATGTAGCAACAGATGGCGACAAAAGCGAAAAATACAGAAGCGGCAGCCTTATCGGCCGCCGCTATCCGCAGCAACAGCAGCGTTTCCGAAGAATACCGCTTAGCACTTCTGCTGCTTGCCGCTCATCAATCCAGTTCGTAGAATTCCTTAAGATCCTTAAGCATCTCTTCCGCCGCCAATGGACCTGAGCCGTTATTCCAGACAGCCGTATCGACCTGGTAGACACGGTTCGCCTTTACCGCCTTGAGATTCTTCCAGAGCGGGTGCTCTGTCCACTCCTTGCGCAGGTCAAGTCGGCCATCATCCCGGTCTGTGCTCGTCTGATCGAAAATAATGTCAGCATCCATTTGCGGAATATTTTCCTTCGATACCAGCTTAACTCCCCAATCCTCGCCCTTCTGTACCTCCGGACGCGCAATTCCGAGCTCGTCCAACACAAGTGCCGAGAAGCCGCTGTAGACGATACGTGCATGGTCAGCGCGGAAATCGACAATGCTAACCTGCTGGTTCAACTTGTCCCCCATCTTCTCCTTGAAATCGGCAACCTCGCTCTCCCAACGCTGCAAAAACGCCTGCTCCTCAGTCTTCTTGTTCAGCGCATCGGCTGTCAGTGCCAGCGAGTCCTTCCAAATATGCACTTCCTCCGTCATGACCGTCGGCGCAATGGCGCTGAGCTGATTGTAGATTTCTTCGTGCCGGGTTTTGGAGGCGATAATAACATCAGGCTTAAGGGCGGCAATCTCCTCCAGGTTGGGCTGATTCTCCGAGCCGAGATTCACGACACCGTCCATCCGGTCGCGGATGTAGTTATACCACGGCTTTTCAATCCACGCCTCAACGGCACCGACAGGCTTGACATCAAGCGCCAGTGCGGCATCGGTTGCCCCCTGGAACAAGGTGACGACCTTCTGCGGCGTGCCCTTGATGACGGTCTCGCCCATCGCATGCTGGATGGTCCGCTCCTCTCCCTCATTCGCTGCGGCAGAGGCTCCCTGTTCCGTCGAAGACGACCCTGCCTGCGCACTTGGCGACGATGAAGCTTCGCCGCTGCCGGAGTTTGCAGTATTCCCGCCGCCCTGACCGCATCCGGCCAACACTGCCAGCACAAGCAGACAGGCGGTAAGCATAATTCCGGAGCGTCTCCGAAGTCTTTTGTGGAACAAGCTAAACATGAATATGACACTCCCCTTTTTTTCTATCTCAGCCTTAATTGATATTGATTCTCATTATTGCATGAAGCCATCCGCTTGAAAATGAACTTTTGCGTCACCCGTTCTGGACATTTCCGACAGTCATTCAGACAGGCTGCGGGGCAGACATCCCGGTTAACCCTAAATGCTCGCGCAGTGTATTCCCACTGTACTCTGTGCGGTAAATGCCGCGATTTTGCAGTTCAGGAACGACCTTGCTCACAAAATCATCAAGACCGGACGGGAGCAGCGGTGGCATTAGATTGAAACCATCGGCAGCGCCTGCCTCCAGCCATCGCTGCATCGTATCCGCAATCTGGATGGGCGTACCCGCCACCGTGAAGTGCCCGCGGCCGCCTGCCGTGCGGATAATCAGCTCGCGGATCGACAGCTTTTCCTCGCGGGCAAGATTGACATAAAGCTGAAAGCGGGCCTGCTGGCCCTGCACCTGCTCTGGCGCGGGCAGCCGCTCATAAGGCAGCGGGCCATCCAGCGGACAATCGGACAGATCCGTCTGCAGCAGCGCCGACAAATTGTACAGGCCGTAATCAGATACGCTCAGCTCATTCAGCTCACGCTCCTTCTCCTTCGCCTCTGCTTCCGAATCGCCGATAAAGGGGATGAGCCCGGGCAAAATTTTCAGTTGCTCCTTGTTGCGTCCCCATGCCTTCAGCCTGCCCTTCAGATCAGCATAAAAGGCAATCGCCGACTCTATGGAAGGCTGTGCCGTGAACACCAGCTCCGCCCACCGTGCAGCGAACGACCGGCCATCCTCGGAGGAGCCTGCCTGTACAAGCACCGGCACCGCCTGCGGTGAGCGCGGCAGATTGAGCGGACCGGCCACCGATAGATGCTTGCCCTCGTAATCAGCCGCCTTGATCCGGCTCATATCAGCATAAAGACCAGCCTCCTGATCGATCAACAGCGCGTCCTCCGCCCAGCCTGTCCACAGCCTGACCGCTGCCTCGACGAACTCATGCGCCCGCTCGTAGCGCAGCGAATGATCCAGGTGCCTCTCCTTGCCAAAGTTGCGGGCAGTCGCATCACCGGTTGAGGTCACGATATTCCAGGCCGCACGGCCGCCGCTAATATGATCCAGCGAAGCAAACTTGCGCGCGATATGGTAGGGCTCATTGTAGGTGGTTGAGGCGGTCGCGGTCAGTCCGATTTTCTCGGTTACCGCCGCCAGCGCCGCCTGCATCGTGAACGCTTCAAGCTGCGGGATGACCCGGTATTTCGTCATTTTATTCAATCGGTATTTCTCTGCAATAAAAATCGAATCCATCTTCGCCTGCTCAGCCAGCTGTGCCATCCGCTTATAATAGCGAAAATCGGCTGCCAGCTGCGGACTGGCATCACGATGACGCCAGCTTGCTTCATGATGCCCGGTGCTGAGCATGAACAAATTCAGATGAAGCTGACGTCTCCCTTGCTCCGCTGCACTCATACTCCATCTCCTCCTTCTCCAATATGCCCGTACCCGAGCTTTTCACGGCTGCGCTGCTCCCGCTGCTGCTTCTCCAAGGCCTTCCGTCCCAATTCCTCCGCCCGCAGCGGATCGAGGGCGAACAGACCGTCCTCGTCGCCGATGATCAAATCCCCTGGACGCACCGCCACGCCGCCGACGCTGACACAGGTATTGACCTCCCCTTCCAGCTCCAGTGAACGGGTTGTCAAGGCACTGATGCCGCGCGAGAACACCGGGAAGCCCAGCTGTCTTAGCGCCGCTGCATCGGAGACGCAGCCGGATACAACCGCTCCGGCCACCTGCTTGCCAATCGCCTTATAGGCCCGGAACTCCCCCCAGCAGGCACGCTCTTCGTCGCCTGACATGTCGATGACGAGCACATCGCCCGGCTGAGCCAATTCAAGCGCCTCGCGCAGAGCCGCAGAATCCATATGGGGGAGGCGCACCGTAAGTGCTGAGCCCAGCAAGCGGATCGGATGAAACAACGGCCGCAACCCGCGAATATAACCGAAATCGGTCAAATGCCCGATTGTGGAGGGCTGTATGCCGCGATACAGCTCCAGCAGCTCCGGTGCAAGCGGCTTGGCATGAGGTTCAATGCGCAGCATACGGCACCTCCTCCAACCTGGCCGCACGCAGCGGATTGGGCATCTCGCCCTTTCCGTACGGCATGCTGCCTGGCACCTTGGCCGTTTGCGCGAGCAGCGGCCGTACTACCTGCTTCCATGGCCAGCTTTCATCTTTGAACAGGCAGCTTGAGATGACCGCCTCCTGCAATTCCGGCAGCGCCGCCCGCTTCAAGGCTGTCTGCAGCGCTTCCTTCAGCTCCGTCCACATCCGCTCCTCAGAGAGGCTGTAGGCGTTGGACAGACTGTCCATGATGGAGAACAGATTCACATGAATGCCAAGCATCTGGAAAAAAGCGATCAGCTGCGGCGGCGAATCATGATACAGCGAATTCGGTACACCAGGGCGCAGCAAATATTCAGGATCAGCCAGGCCCTCTGCATGCAGCCACGGCACATGGACGCGCAGGGCATCATGATCACGCAACAGAAGGCCGCATACTCGTCCTTCCTGGAGAACGAGGACTGCATTTTGTCCGTGCGCCTCCGGCACGAGACCGAAACGCAGCAGCCGCAGCGACAGTTCGCCGAACGTCTCCGCAATCTCGCGGAACAATTCAAGCGCCGCCTCCGCTGTATTTGGCAGACCGCGTAATTGCAGCCATTCGGCGAGCAGCAGTGCCTGACGGCTATCCGCAGCGAGCGCCGACATCGGCACAAGTCGCTTCCTGTTGTCGCTCATTAACTCTGCCGGATAAGTGCGGATCAGCGCAGAGAGGTGGCGCGGATCGTCCGCGAACAAGTCGTTGTCCTGCGGCTTCAATGCCCACCAGCGCCCTTCCTCACATAAATACAGCCGCTCGTTCAGCACCGGATCAAGCTGCCTGGCCTGCCGCAGCAATCCTTCGGCCCGTACGCCGTTCATCATCTTGATAGCCGACAAATAGCGCAGGCCACCGAGTGAACGGATGCCAAGCGGCAGCTTCACATGCCGCGACGGCTCGTCGTCGAGGCTCATCAGCGAGCGCACGGACGAAGTAGCGTAAAACGTTCCTGCCTCTATATCCAGCGGAACACAAACCCCGCTGTCCAGCTCCGGACGCAGTCGCTGCGGCAGCATCGCCTCCATCTGCCATGGATGGACGGGGAGAACGATATGCGTGCCGTTCAGCCCTCGCTGCGTGAGCTCCTTTTCCAGCTCCTGCTGCTCCACAGCCGACAACAACAGCGATTGTGGCAGCACGTTCGCCGCGTCATCACCGCTCAGCAGCCGATCCCGCCGCACGGCCATCCAGCGCAGCCGGATCGGCTGCCCCGCCTCCGCCGTAAAGCGGCCGCATTCGTCGCGCTCCCAGCCGAGCTTCGCCTTGGCAACAGGATGAAACGGGCGATCCCTCCCTGCAGCATAACGTTCCAGAGACAGCAGCGCACGATCAGGCGGCAACGACAGCAGCGCGGAGTACGGATGACTCCGCTCCATGGACCAGGCGATCTGTGCGACGGTCTGCTGCAGCATGTCGATGAACACCGCTGTACCCTCGGGATGTATCCCCGCTGCTTCGGCATGACTGTCAGCAACAAGACGCATCAGCTCTGGCGGGGACAGCAGCCGCGCTCGCCCATCAACAACACTTGCCGCTACAACGGCTTCCGGGGTACAGCGCCAGCGCTGTACGACCGAGCGGCGAAGTCCGAACACGACTGCGGTTCCGGCACCGTCCAGACGCCATAGACCGATCAGCGCTCCTGCCAAATCTGCACCTGCTCCAGCCTTATCGGTGGCTGCCGCTTCGCTGCACAGCAGATTCCAGGCCGCAGCGAACACATCGTATGATTCAGCCAACTCGTCACAGGCTGAGGGGGTCAGCATCTGCAATCCGTCCAGTAACTCCTCTGCCAGCAGTGCGTTTAACAGATCCTCCATCACACGTCGCTTTGCTTCCTGTTCAACCAGCTTATTTGGCATGAGCGCTCACTCCTTTCACTGCGCGAAACGCATAGAGCGGATTCGGCACCCACCGGGGATCAACCTGCGTATCCGGCCACAGGCGGCGGCGGGCCAGCTGCTCAATGCGAATCGTCTCCGAGAACAGATCATACAGCCCGTACTGTGCTGCGAATTCGGGATGGCGATGCTGATAATCATGGATAATACTTGCTACACGCTCCCAGAATGACTCTTCCGCTACCCCGAGGCGTTCGTGTAAAAACAGGGCAAGATCTCCGAGACAGACGAAAAAGAACGCACTGTGCAGAAAATCCCGCACGGCATGCGGATCATCTGTCTGCATATAGGAATGCCGATTCTGAGCCAAGTGGGCAGCAGGCTCGGGATGCAGCTCCGGACAGAGCTGCGGCTGCGGCAGCAGATGACGGCAAAACCGCACGCCATCATGAAAATCGCGCAGCACGATACGCACCGGACGGCCGTCGCGATGCAGCAGCAAAATATTTTGCGCATGTGACTCCAGCGCCACCCCATGCGCATACAGCAAATGAATCAGCGGCGTAACCGATGCCTGCAGGAGCTCTCCAAGCCATTCATTCACTCCGTAACGGGAAATCCATTTCTTAACCGCTGCTGCCTGCTCGCCCTCGGGATGTGACAAGGCAGCAAACGGAAGTGCCTGCTCTCCATCCCGCAAGATCGCTCCCACGCCCCGTCTCATGATCGCTCCCAGCGCGCCGGAAGCACGTTCATGTACTGAAGGCGACAGCTCCTGCGTATCCAATGCAATACCTGCATATTCATCCAGCAGCGCAAAATCTGGCTTGTCCGGCGTTTGATCGGAAGCCAGCAGGTCGTGCAGCCAGTCCGACACCAATGCAGCGTTCAGCACCGTATGCCGTGCCAGCATGCGCCGGGTGGATGTGTTAACAATACCGAGCGCAAGCTTCAGCGTGGCTTTGCGGCGGTCGCTGACATTTTCCAGACTGCGTATGGATTGCTGTGACCGATAGACATCATCCGAACGTCCGAGCGGAAGCAGAATACCATCGGCAATCTCCCCATGCAACGCAGGTACGACAATATGCTCCCATTGCCACGGATGCACAGGCAGGAACAAGTAGTCTTCGGGACGGTGGCCATTATGCACGATCACAGAGAGAAACCGCTCCAGAACAGCTTCGCCCAGTTCCTCCCTCAACCATTCACTTTCTTCCAAACCACGCCGCAACGACAGCTGCGCATGTGAACGGGCGACAGCCACCCATAACGGCTGCAGCAGCTCTCCAAATTCCGGGCTGTACAGACGATTGTCGGCGGCATCAAAACCGATGCGGGATTTGTAGCAGGGATGGTACGGATGACCATCCAATTCTCCTTCCGCATGATCACGCAGCCGCTGCGCTCCTTCGTGTGCTCGCCACGCTCGGGATTCCGTATCGTGCAGAAGCGTACGGGACAGCTCCTCCTGCAAGCGAAGCAGCAGCTCTCCTTGCTGCTGTTGTCCGAGCACTTCATCCACAAAAAGCGCCAGTCGTGCAGGTGACGTCCTCCCGTCCGGCGCGATGCGCTGCAGCGATTCACGTTCCAGCCGGATACGCCCAAAGCTGAAGCTGCGGCGACAGGCAAAGCGGTAAAGAACGGCCTCTCCGGTCGCCGATCGGCCAGCCAGCTCCGTGATCCGGGTCTCTCCCGCCTGCGGCAGTCCTTCATCCGGCAAAGCGATTTCTTCATACAACACCGCTTCAAGTAATTGCCCCAGTACGCGCCGCTCTGCCGCCGCGTATTCATCGGAGCGGATGGCCAGGCTGCGCGTATCGATTTCATTCCAAGGTTTCATAATTTTTTCTCACCTCGCGTGATTTCGTTTATACGTTGTTTCTTGTATTTCAGCCGCATTCATATTCGCAAGCATAGTGTGCCGGTCCGCTGTCTTCATCCAGACCAGATTGACCGCGAGCAATATGGCTGAGCCAACAAATATATAGCGTAGACCAAAGGCCGCAGCCAGCCAGCCCATGCCGATCGAACCGAGCAGGCCGCCGGCCATTTGGGCACAGTTGAGATAGCTGAAGGCACGGCTTTCCATGCCTGACGGAGCACAACGTCGTACAAGCACATTCAGGGATGGACCAACTCCGCCAAGGCAGGCACCACTGCAAAAACGCAGGACGATCAGCTGCCATAGCTGCTGCACAAAGGTCTGCGGAATCATCAGCAGCACAGCTCCAAGCAGCGATCCGCTCAACACGCGGCGCTGTCCGTGACGGTCGCCCAGACGCCCGAGCTGCGGCGCGGCCAGCATATTCGCTACACCCATCGCTGCTGCAGTGAAGCCGGCAAGCAATGCCACATTATCGCTGTCAGGGGCTAGCATTTGCACGTATAACGGGATAAATGGCAAGGTACCCACCATCGCCGCGCGTTGCAAAAAGGCGGAGACGAGCAGCGCAGGCATGGCACGGCGGGACATGATTTCCTGGAAATCACCCCTCAGTCCGTTCGTCTGCACTTTGGCCCCTCTGTCCTCCCGCTGCTCATGTACACCAAATAGCACAACCAGGGAAGCGGCAAAAATGCCAATGCCGATATACAGGAACACTGACGCAAAGCCGAATTGATCGGCCAGCGCACCACCAAGCAATGGGCCGCATATCGTCCCGCCAACCGAGCTGGAGTGCAGAAGACCAAGCGCATAACCGCTTCTCTCCTGCGGCGAGTTCTTGGCGGTCAGTGCTATTGCAGCTGGACTGAAGCCGGAGAGCATACCGTTAAGCAAGCGGAGCAGCAGCAGTTCCAGCGGATTGCTCACCACGCTCATGAGCGTGATGGTCAACGCCATGCCAAAGCCTGAACGCAGCAGCATCGGCTTCCGTCCGTAGCGGTCAGCCAGCCGCCCCCACAACGGGCCCAGGAAAAAGGCACTGAGCAGATTCGCACCGTAGATCGCTCCGGACCAGAGCATCACTTCTGCCTGCCCATGCACACCGAGCTCTTGCAAATACAGCGGCAGAAACGGCGTCACACAGCTGACGGAGGCCATCGCCAGAAACTGACCCACGCAGAGTATGTACAAACTACGCTTCCAACCTTCCATCTCCGCCAGTCTTCCTTTCGTTGTCATTCCTTTTTTTTGCATCATGCGTGCTGCACCACCACAAGCCTGTCAGTCAAGCCAACAGCCACTTACATCACGGCTGCTTCCTCGTATGCAAGCGATCCTTAGCCATTCAGCGCTATACGCCCCGGATCGGATTCGGAATGGAGATATATAGAGGTGTATCTCCTTTGTTGGCCAGACAGCTGGCAAAATTAGCTTTCGCAGGCAGCTCTTCCCCGTTCAACAGTTCGTCTACATACGGGCGCTGCCGTTCACTCGAACGTTCGCGCTCCTCAAGCAGCAGACGGCGGACTACAGCCCAGCCCTCGCGCTCTGATCTCCCTTGCCAGAGAGCTAGCGCATGAATAAGAGAACCAAGGTGGTTGACGAAAAAATAATATTTAGTGCGATGCCACGCTTCGTCCGGGGCGTATAACAGCGGGCTATCCTCCCCTATCGCCCCGCCGATCCATCCAGCCTTGCGGGCGAGCTCACGATCCACACTCATCCCTTCCAGATCACGGGTGTAAAAGCAGCTCGGCCAGCCGTCCTTAAGCGACAGAAGCGAATTTTGCGCATGCGCCTCAAAGCTGATGCCGAAGCGGTCCCAGACACGCAGCAGCGGCAGCATGGACAGCCGCAAATAGCGCTCCAGCCAGTGCTTTATGTCCGGTATGGGCAAGCCTCCCCCGGCCTGTGCGCTTGCTGTGATCGCCTGAGCCAGCTTGGGTGTCTGTTCACCCGGCCAGCTCTCCAGAACGGAGGCCAGCACAAATGTCGCCGATGGCTCGAAATCCATGGGTCTGAACAACACCGTAAAAGCCGGGTCGGTTCGTTCCTGGCCGGGGGCTGCTATGCCGACATATCCCGTTTCCGGCAGCAATCCCAGCAGTTCCTTTGCCAGCTCTTCCCCCAGATGCGCGGTCAGCCGCGCGGCGTCTATCGTACGTGCTGTCTGCTCCGGTGTATTAACACGGATCAGATTCGTAATACGCACCTCCAGCGGCAGCTTCCAGCCACAGCCGCTTTGCGGCTCCCATACCGTACGCACAGAAGAGGTAGGAAATACTCGCGGCCCGAGCGGGCCAAGCGGGATGATCTTCCCCTGCTGTATGGACGCACGAACCCAAGGCCGCTCCAGCAGGCGAAGCGCCTGCCATGGGTGCATGGGCAGCGGCCTGTACAGTGCTTCTGCCTCAGCGCCCAATCGATCCGACAATGCCTGCCGGAACGGTGCATGTGCCTCCGGCGGAAAGGCGCGGCTCTGTTCGCCCGGCAGCCACTCCCCACACAGCTCAGAAGCGTGAACAGCAAAATAATACAGGGCAAAGTCAACACCGCGCTCCGGGCTGTAACGCTCCTGCTCCGACTCGCTCATTCCTTCGGAGCTTTTCGGATAAGGGTGAAACGGATGCCCGGCAAATACGCTTTGCTCCGACGTAATATAATCCAGTCTGCGCACGTCCCGGCCAGCCTTCCCTGCTTCCATCCACCTCTCCAAATGCCCGCTTAACTGGGAGACGCTGCGGCGGATGCGCTGCAGCACCGCTATCGTGTTCTGGTCAGCACCCAGATTGAAACGCTGCGCCAGCTCAGAGACAAGCGCCCCGGCCAGTTCATCGAATGTCAGCGGGTGAACGGCGCCGTCACGCTCCAGCACCCAGCCTTCCGCATACAGATGCTGTCCTGTCAGCGAGGCGTAACGGATCATGCCGCGAATTCGGGCACCATCCGCCAGTCGCAAGCTCAGCGGGAAGGCTTCGCCACGCTCCGCCGCTTCGGCAAGTTTGTGAGGGGATTCCACCGCATCTCCGTTTTCCCGCAGGAAAGCATTAAGCAACGAACGTTGCGCCATGCTCTCGGATATCCTCATGTTCTCTGCCGGCTTCTCCTCATACCTCCCGCCTTTCGTTGGCGAGACTGCTTCACGGTCCGTCAGCATGGCAGAGCCTTGCGGGCTGCCCGCACCGATTCGCTGAACCGATCAGCGATATCGTCCAGTTGCTCTTCCGTAACGATGAGTGGCGGAAGAAAGCGCATAACGGCTGAATGCCGTCCGCCAACCTCCAGAATGAGTCCGCGCCGCAGACATTCCTGCTGGATTTGCGCAGCTAACCGTGGAGCGGCAGGGATATGACCGAGATGGTCCGGCTCGCCGTACTCATCGATAATCTCGACCCCAATCATCAGCCCAAGTCCGCGCACATCCCCAATACAACGCTCCTGCTCCGCCAGCGCACGCAGCCTTCCTTGCAGCCGCTCACCCAGCTTGCGAGCCCGCTCCGGCAGTTCCTGCTCCTTGATATAGCGCAGCGCCGCCAGTCCGGCAGCCATGGCCAGCTGATTGCCACGGAAGGTGCCGATATGCGCGCCCGGCCGCCAGACGTCGTAGCGCTCATGGTAGACAACGACGGAAAGTGGCAGGCTGCCTCCGATGGCCTTGGACAGAACGATGGCATCCGGCTCGATTCCGGCATGCTCGAAGGCGAACAGCTTGCCGGTACGGCCAAGCCCGGTCTGTACCTCATCCACAATCAGAGGAATGTCCCGCTCCCGGGTGATACGGCGCAGCCCGGCGAGCCAGGCCGCTGGAGCGGGTATTGAGCCGCCTTCTCCCTGAACAGGCTCGACAATCATCGCCGCTGGCGGCACGATGCCACTTTCCGGATCACGCAGCACATTCTCGATATAACGGAGGCTCAGGCGCTGTGTCTCGTCCCCTCCGACACCGAACGGACAGCGGTAAGCGTATGGATACGGCAAAAAATGAACGTCCGGCATCAGCCCTGCGACCTGCTCCTTCTGTCCAAGTGTACCGCTGATGCTCATCGTTGCATGGGTCGAGCCGTGATAACCCCCGTGAAACGCCAGCACACTGCGTCTGCCTGTCGCCGTCTTCATCAGCTTGATCGAGGCCTCGACGGCGTCGCCTCCGGTAGGGCCGCAAAACTGAATACGGGCATGACGGGCAAAAGACGGAGGAAGACTGGCAAATAGCTCATCTATAAAGCTCTCCTTAAGCGGAGTTGTGAGATCAAGCGTGTGCAGAGGATATTTCTGATCAAACACCTTCCTCATCGCCTCAATCACCACAGGATGATTATGCCCAAGCGCCAAGGTTCCGGCGCCGGCTAAGCAATCATAATAGACCTTTCCGTCCATATCCTTGATATGGACTCCCTCGGCTTCGGCGATAACGATCGGAAGACGTCTGGGATAGGAGCGGGCCGAAGATTCACGCTCCTGCTGGCTTTGTAAATAGCGGCTGTTAGCAGATGCTTCAGTTGCCGCTGTAGCTGGATGCATACGGGTTCACTCCTTTGGCACAATTTTATCCAACTTATCAATAATGATAATCATTATCAATTAGTTAGGTAAATCATACCATTTATAGTGCCCATCTGAATATTATCCTGACAGATTATATTAATACTTCTATCGGATAAATTTGCTTTAATCACACGCACGACTGCTCCCCTGCAGCTTCTCAGCCAGCAAAAAGACGAAATCTCCTCCTGTCTGCTCGATACACAGGGTCTTTTTAATGTTTTGAATATGCTTCTTCACCGTATTTACACTGATATATAACTCCTCAGCAATTCTCCTGATACTGTAATGACGGCACAGCAGCTCGGCGATCTCAAGCTGCCTTCCGCTAAGCGCAGCTGACTTCGAATCCTCCTCTGACTGTGGGCTGCGCGGGCTTGCAATCACAGAGAAGGCTTCCTGATCATCAGCCACTACATACTCCATCTTCACCTGTATGCAATCGCGGATAT
This sequence comes from Paenibacillus enshidis, assembly GCF_042136365.1. NCBI lineage: Bacteria > Bacillati > Bacillota > Bacilli > Caryophanales > Paenibacillaceae > Paenibacillus > Paenibacillus enshidis. The sequence continues at coordinate 26,205 of NZ_JBHHMI010000014.1, forward strand.
TCATTTGCACAACCCAACTCATAATGATCCTGTGCAGCTCGGCCAGCTCCTCGCGTTCCCGTTCATTGCTCGCGCTGGAGGCAACTGTTAGACTCAGTTTAGTAACAGGCATAGGTCCCTCACCGTCCGAATTGGAGTGTTTTGAAAAAAATTATGAATTTTGAATGTGAAAATTAGAGGTAAAGGGCGACAGCAGGGTCTCGGCGATTTCGTCAATAACCCTATTCATCGCCAGCGGGCCATAATAGCCAGTCCAGAGTGCTGTATGACAATGACGGACCCGGCCGCTGCGAACAGCGCTCATACTTCTCCATAAAGGGCTTTGCTGATATAGCCGGGTCTGCTCCCGATTCTTGTTGTCGGTTAGGACGAACAACCGGTCTGCCTGCAGCTCCAAGAGCGCCTCCAGCGGAATCAACGAGCTCGTGCCCGGCTGCTTCACCGCGAGCGGTGGAGGTGCAAGGCCAAGATCTTCATAAAGCAGGCGGGCGGTCCGGTGTCTATCGGTATGCAGTCGTATGCTGCCGTCACGCGGCCGGATCAGCGCTACGGTCTGCTCACCGCCACCCTCAAGTCCGCGCCGCAGCCGATCCAGCTTGGCATTAAAGGTGTCAAGTGCCTCCAAAGCCTGCTGCTTTCGGTCAACCAACTCTCCAAATCTGAGCAGTGTCAACCGCCAATCTTCATAGCGGTCGAACATCACGGTCGGGGCTATAGCAAGCAGCTCTCCATAGCACTGCTCTTGAAACGAAGTGCATACAACGAGATCGGGCCGCAGCTCAGCCAGCGCCTGCAGATCGGGCTGCTCCTTCGTCCCTAGACGGGCCATGCTTCCTATTGATTCCATTAAAGTGACCGGGAGCCCGTCGGTCTCAACACTGCAGGTTACGCTGCCTGCCGGACAAATGCCAAGTGACAGCAATTGATCTGCATATTGGTAATCAAGCACAGCGATCCGCTGGGGCTCACGCTCAAGCTCAAGTGTTCCGCGCATATGCGGAATACGAATCTTGCCATCTGCGTGAGCCAGTCCTCCGGTGCACATCAGTGTCAGCGACAACAGGGCCCGGAACGATTGCGTAGCTCTTCCCCTCTGATGATAACTATCGAATCTGGCGGGAACAATGACAGTTTGCGACACCGCACTTGGAGAAATGCGACAATTTGTGCATTTTACTTCTGAAGATAGGTTGCCTGCGGTCAGCATCTGCTTATAACCTCTCGGTGACAAGCCGGTCTTTTTTTTGAACAAACGGCTGAAATAATAGCTATCGGGATACCCCACCTCCTCAGCGATCTGAGCGACAGGCCGGTTACCCTGCTCCAATAGCCGCTTGGCATGCTCCAAGCGAATTCCGATCAGATGCTCCATCGGGCTGTGCCCGAAGCGTGCCTTAAAGCCTCTTTGCAGTTGGCGCGGGCTTATGCGAAGCCGCTCGGCCAAGGAAGACAATGTGAGGGGCTCGCTATAACAGGCTTCCATATGCCGGAGTGCAGCAGCGATCATATCCTGTTCCTCCGTCTTCTCCTCAGCTCCCTCCAGCCTTTCCAGTTCGGTCAACAGCAAATGAACGAAGGCGTACAGCCGCTGCTTCGTCTCCAGCCGTGTCAGCGGTTCTTCCTGCTGCCACAACCTGTCCATATCAGAGGACATACTCCTATATACGGCTGCTGCTCCAGGGGGGACTGCATAACAGGTGCGGAAGTGTTGGACGGCCGTCTGCGGTTCGGTCAGCCCACCTGGCAGCGGATGTGGAAGCGACGCTTTGAACAGAATCAGGAAGAATTCCAGACCATTCGAAGCCTGACTGATATACAGGCGTGTTCCCTTTTCGACATGAACGACCGGCGCCTCCTCTGCACTGCAGATCACACCGCCTGTCTCAATCCGTGCCATCCCTGACCCCGATACGAGAAAAAGCTCTGCTGGAGCACAATAATCAAATTCTTCCCCTGGCTGCAAGTCCCCCCTGCGGATATCCACAATATCCACGGAAGCGTATGACCATAGCAGGATTTGATCACGTATCGACATCCTTTCCCAACCCCCAGACTTCCAGAATTTATATTTATTCTATTATAGATTCATTGATAATCATTATCAACAACTTGCCATGTACCAGTATTGTTTTCCGCAAAGTCATCCGTCCAACCATCAGACCGACGGTTCATACTCGCTCAGCTTGCCTTCGTAAATGAGCTGCAGCCGCTCGCTCTGCCGGAAATCGTCCGGCGTGACGAGCGCGGGCAGCTTGTTCCAGATGTTGATGCCGGACCGTTGCAAAATTTCCGCGACAAACTGCGAGCAAAAATAAGAGTTGCTGAATTCAACTGGTTCCTTCAAGGCGACACCGATCACGCCCAGCAGGTTGTACATATATTTCTGACGGCTGCGGACAAAGATATGCAGAACCCGTCTCATTTTCTCGACCTCGCGCTCGGAGACCCGCAGCTCATAAATAACACATGTTGTGTTCGGGTACTTGCTGAACGTGCCTGTCTTGATATCCTCCTTCACAAATCCCCCGTTCAAAGGATTGCCGGGATGCTTTCTGCCGAAGCTATACAGCTCGGAAAGCTCCCGGTCAAAGGAAATCGAAGCATGGTTGTAGGGTGCCTTCGTATAGGTTTGAATCACTCTCGTAAACAGCGTTCCAGTATTCGTAAGCAGTATAAAAACCGATCTCCCATCTTCCATTTTTAAAAATGCCCCTTATCAAGTTTGCAGTATTCCTTCATAATAACATAGGTCCCGGTAAATAAATTTCATTTTGTGATAAGTTGGTGATTGGCCGTGAACGGTTCATACTATACGCTAGCCCTTATATTCGCTGCCCTGCTCGCTATCCAGTTGATCTATTCTATTGTGAGCAAATTACAATCCGGCAAGGATTACACCGCCATCGGTTACCGGATCAAGACGTGGTGGGGCATGTTCTTTATATTCTGCCTGGCTACCCTGTTCAACTCGGTGGTGTCGCTGCTCTCGCTCATGGTGCTTGCCTTCTTCGCACTGAAGGAGTACTTCTCCATGATCAAGACGAGAAAAGCCGACCGTCGGCTGTTTCTGTGGGCATACCTCTCCATTCCGGTGCAGTTCTACTGGATTTATATCGGATGGTACGGCATGTTTATCGTTTTTATTCCAATTTATGTGTTCCTGTTTCTTCCGCTCCCCCGGCTGATCAACAAAGGCACGGTCGGATTTCTGCGCAGCGTCAGCTCGACCCAATGGGGACTTATGCTGATGGTGTTCGGGCTCAGCCATCTGGCCTATTTCCAGTTTGCGACGCCACAGTATGGTGCGGGGCTTGTGCTTTATCTGGTCGTGCTGACACAGCTAAACGATGTGGTACATTATCTGGCCTCCATTTACTTCGGCAGGCGGAAGGTGGTGCCGACGGCCAACCCGCATTTAACGTGGGAAGGCTTTGCGAGCGCATTTGTCGTTACAACCGCGGTTTCTTATCTGATCTATCCTTATCTGACGCCGCTGGATTCGACCTTCGGGCTTGCTTTTGGCATGCTGATCAGCCTGAGCGGATTCTTCGGTAGCCTGACCGTGTCCGTGCTGAAGCGGGATCTGTTAATCGCCGATGACGATAAATTTGATGCTCTGAAGCAGAGCTACTTAAGCCGGGTCGACAGCCTGACCTATACCTCGCCGGTCTTTTTCCATGCACTCCGTTATTTCGTTGATTTTATGTAAAACAACCTGAATCCTTTTTAAGGACCCAGGTTGTTTTACATAAGCCGGCCTATTAGATCTCATCCGGAATGTTGACCAGCACCTGATACTCGGTATCCGGCTGCAGGTCTTTCAGAATGCCATCGGCAACAAGGACTTCATCGGCATACACCTCTATGGCGTCAAGTCCCGGCACCTTCTTCATGACGATGTGAAGCTCGGCGCCTCTGAAGTCCCGTTTGACCGAAGCCTCTTTCCACCCGGCAGGAAGCTGCGGTTTGATCTGCAGCCCTTCCTTGCAGCCCTGCAGGCCGAACAGCCCGTCGATCAGGCAGCGGTACACCCAGGGAACCGTTCCCGTGTTGAACAGATGGCTGGAACGGCCTGCGGTGCGCGGGAACTGCCGGTAGGCTCCGCGATAATAGTTCGGTATAAATACTGGCAGCTGGCCGCGCTGCACAATATCCTCCAGATCCGGTCCGGGGATCATTTTACGCAGCAACCGGAAGGCATCTTCCTTCTCCCCGACGGTATAAAGCGCGTAAATGTAGAATGCCGCCGCATGATTGTATACCGCGCCGTTCTCGGCGGATCCCGGATGCTTCTGCGTAACCCTGCCCACATCCTCCCGCATCGAGGTGAAGGACGGTGCCAGCTTTTCTACACCATAGGGCGTCTCCAGCTGCTCCGTGACCGCCCGCATCAGCTTGCTTTGCTTCTCCTGGTCGGCGGCGCCGCTCAGCATGGACCACCCTTGTGGATTGATGAAGATGCGGCCCTCCCGGTCAGTGCTGATCCCGAACTTGACGTTGTCATCGGTGATGCCGCGCGCGTACCACTCGCCATCCCACAGATATTGGTTGACGACCTCATTGGTCTTTTGCGCGTCAGCCCGAAATTCCTTGGCCTTGTCCGAATGTCCGCTGCTCTCGCATATCCCTGCCCATACGTTGAACGCATAGGCCGTCGCGATGGTCAGCCAGCCGGAAACGCCTTTGCCCTTGTAACCGACCATATTCATCGGATCACACCAGTCGCCCTGGTTGATATAATTCAATCCCCGTTCATCGCGGTCGTTCATCAGCCAGAACATGGCCTTGTTGATATGCTGGAATACGGATTCCGTTTGCTCGCTGTCGGCATAAGGAACCTTTTCCTCCAATATGGAGTAATCGTTCGTCTCATCCAGATAGGTGCTCAAGCAAATGGGCAGCCAGACGCAATGGTCCGTATGCGGAACCTGATTAATGTACTTCAGCTCCGCATCCTTGTGCAGTATGATACCGTCCGGCATGGCACCGTTTGCATTTTGCTGCCTTAAGGCGATCAGGAAGGCCTCTCTGGCCGTCTGTGGCTTGATGTAGCTCATCCCCATATGGTCCTGCAGGAAATTGCGCGTCTGCGGATCAGTTGTGAGGCGGTTCGTTTGTCCGTGATAATACATTTGCCGCGGCAGCCAGTGATTGACGAAGTTATCCAGATCCGGGTCCGGCGTTGCAATCTCGATGCGGCCTCTGCCTTCCCGTATGTAGCGGTCATATTCCCGTTCAGCGGCCGTGAAGCCGTCTTCGCCATCCGCATTGGTATTCAGCAGGTAATTGCTGCGGATTTGGGCAACCTGTTCTTCATCCCTGGCCGGTCCGAAAATGAATCTGTAGGCCTCCTCTTCGCCTGGCGCCAGCTCTATTCGATACTGCAGGACAGCGGCCGGCGTTTCGTACCTTGCGTCCCCTTTGGACAGAAGCTCCTGATCCCGGATTCCGCTTGGCATGGTAATGCCGCCCTCTCCTTCGAAGACCTCCTGGTTCACTTCCCAAGCCGCAGGCTTCCGCTCCGCGATCAGAAAGGTTTTGTCGCTGAATTCCTTGATTTTAGAATAATCCTGATATTTCTGATATGGCGTGATCGAAGTACACACAATGGCTTGCAAATCCTCGTGGTATTGACCGGATTGGTTCATCCATGACATATACCCTACAGTGAAATAAGGGTAGATACTTAATTTCCGCGGGGCTCCCGACAGGTTCTTCACCTTCACGCGCCACAGCTCCATGGCGTCTTCCCGCGGCAGGCTCAAGCTCATTTCGACATGAATGCCCTTGCATTCCACCCTCCATACAATGCTGCTTTTTCCAATTGCAAAAGTGTATTGATCCGCCTGTTCGCGCACAGGCTCATAAGGGGCAGAGAAGACTTCGCCGCTTTCCTCATCCTTCACGTACAGAAAACGTCCGGGATGATGCGCATAATACGGCTGCTCGGGCTGCATGAACGTCTTCGCCTCCAGATTGGGAGCGTGAGAATACTTGGCAGGCTCAGGCTGCATGAACTGGGCCACGACGTATCCGCGGCAATTCACATGAATCATCATCTTCTCATTCCACAGAAACCCTGAAGCCTTGGGAAGAGCGGTAGGGGTCAACAGCTCATAATACTCTTGATCTTCCGATGGTCTGATCATCTTTCATACCTCTTTTCCACAGGTTTTACAACGATTCAGCAGATTGGAAGCAGTATGTGTCCGTTTGATTCTATCAATCTGCCATAAATTTTCCTGTCTATTATATCACTTTGAATGATCGCCCTGCAGCTTCCGGATCAATACGATTTGCCCAATATGGTATGCATTGTGGATTGCCGTATTGCTGACCAATTCCCACCAGACTGCAGGCACCGGAAACCCCACCACTGGCGCTTCAAGCCCTTCAACACTAAGCAGGTTTTGCCATTGCAGAAGCACATTGAGAAGTCTGTCTCTTAAATTGTGAAATGGGACATTCTCCGCTACGATAAAGCTTTTATTGTTGTCTTGCACCGCGACTGCCGCATCCATGCTCCCCTCCATGAATCTGGTCAGCCATATCTCGTTCCAATACAGCAGGTGGTGTGTGATCTCGGCGATGCTATGACAACCCGGAACAGGCTTCCAATAGGCTTCCTCCTCCAAAATTCCTTCAACAGCCTGTAAAAAAGGCAAGTGCCAGCTTGGATCATTCGCATTGGCCAGAAGCTGATTCGCAAGAACTTCCTTCGCATGTACCAATTCATTTCCCCCTTATTCGTCACTCCCTCAATCATAACGCAGACGAATGAAAACCGGCGATCTTAATTTAAAGAAACTAACCCTGATTTGAATCTCCGGCCGCTAATGGATATGATAGCTTTAACATTGTTTTGGGGAGGCTTCGTTACGTGGCAGTCTTAATCAACGAGCAAATAAAAGCTTCCGAGGTGGTGCTCACCGGACTACATGGCGAGAATCTCGGTGTCTTCTCCAGAGAAGAGGCGCTCTCCATGGCCCGCACTCAAGGATTGGACCTTGTCTGTACCTCGCTCATGAGCAGTCCCCCGCCCTGCAGTCTGGTCGCCAAGGGCAAGGGAAAGGCGCTTTCACAGCAGAAGAAAGCGGCAGCAGGCAAAGCGAAAGCGGACAGCGGCAAGCCTGCGGGGAAGAACGCTAAAGAGAAGGTCAAGGAGCTGCGCTTCACCGCCCATATTGAGGAACATGACTATGACACCAAGCTTCGTCAGGCGGACAAGCATCTGCGTTCCGGCAAGCCGGTGCAGCTGGTCGTAAGAGCAAGCGGGGCCAAAGAAGCCGCTGCCGCAAAGGCGGTGCTGGAGCGGCTGCTGGCTGATCTGAAAGAGACCGGAGTGAAGGAAACGGGCATCCAGACAAGCGGCAAAGGCTCGCAGGTAAAAGTAAATCCGCGATAAACGGTAAAAGCCGCACCATGGCATCCATATCCATAGTGCGGTTTTTATAATCTATATCTGCTCCTGATGAAACAAGTTCATCAATCTGACGGCATTTTCAGAGGCTCTTTCCAGGTTGCGTTGCCCTTGCGCCAATGCTTCCTCCAGGGAAGAAACGCCCTGCATAATCCCGAAAAGCGCATCGATTTTCTCATACAGCACCTCAATATCTTCCCCGACTCTCCCTGCAAAAGCAACAACCGGCTTGTCATATTTCTTGGCTATGGCTGCTACCCCATAAGGGGTCTTACCGTATCGTGTCTGAGAATCAAGGCTGCCTTCCCCCGTCCATACCATATCGGCGTTTTTGATTTTCGCCTCCAGCCCGGTATATTCAATAACAATGTCAATTCCTTTCTTTAAAGAACCATTCAAGAACACCATCAATCCTGCACCCAGACCGCCTGCAGCACCTGCTCCGGGTACGTCGGCGATATCTTGATGTAGCTCTGCTTTAATGACATTTGCATAGTTTCTTAAATTGCTGTCCAGAATCCCGACCATCTCCGGCGTGGCACCCTTTTGCGGCCCAAATACGGCAGAAGCCCCCTGCGGACCGCAAAGCGGATTGCTAACATCACAGGCGACCTCAACGGTAACCTCCTGCAGGCGCTGATCGAAATTCGTCAAATCAATACGGGCTAATCGTCCCAGCTCTCCCCCGCCGTATCCCAATTCCGAGCCGTTGCAGTCTAATAGCCTGCCTCCCAGTGCCTGAACTACCCCGGCCCCGCCATCATTCGTGACGCTTCCGCCGATCCCGATCAGCAGTTTTTTTACACCATGGTCCAGACAGGTCTTGATCAATTGCCCGGTGCCATAGGTGGTGGTGATCAGCGGATTTCTCTCCTCCGGGCGGACGAGATGAATACCGCTTGCACTGGCCATTTCAATGACCCCTGTGGCACCATCTCCGGATATTCCGTAAGAAGCCTCCACTTCCCTGCCCAGAGGCCCTGTGACACGCGCCGTATATTTCTTTCCGCTTGTCGCGTCGATCAGCGATTGCATCGTGCCTTCGCCGCCATCCGCCATCGGAACCTGAACGCAGGCAATACGGGAATTCGCTTTCTTAATCCCTCTCTCCATCGCCTCACAGGCCTCTTTCGCCGTCATGCTCTCTTTAAACGAATCCGGAGCCAGCAAGATCACAAAATCCTTTTTCATCCCCATCTCCCTTTCCGTTCATCTTTGATTGATAACGCTTTCTTATCCAATCATAGTACAAATGTTACTGTTTTTATATATGTGAAAATGAAAAATCCATAGCTAAACATACTGGCGGGAAATCCGGAACTATAGACAAAGCCTGCTTTTAAATCATCTCTGAAATTGCTATCCTATAAATAAAGCTTGTCTATTCGGCCAAAATAAAAAATTGAGGTGAATTTAAAATGAGCAGCATCGGTAGAAATGAGCTTTGCCCTTGCGGGAGCGGAAAAAAATACAAAAAATGCTGTCTGGAGAAGGACCGAGCTTTGGAGCAGACACATCAGGCTGTCTCTCTCGCCACTATGAAGGATGAGGATATCGGCAGAGAGCTCGCTTCTTTTGCCAAGTCACCCGCCAAGCTGCGTGAATTCATAGGCCAGTTTGATTGGCCGAAGCAGGCACAGCGGCAATTGGCGGAAGAACTGGCTCTGGAGCTGTATGCAGAGTATAAACCAAGCTCTGAAATAATGCGCGAGACACTCGCCGGAACCATTGTGATGTGGCACAGCTTTTGCGAGGATACGAATCCTGGCTTCCGTAAACCGGGCGGTTATAAAGGGGCTTTAGAGTTCTTTTTTCTGATCGATGCCCTGGATGATTTTCCAAACCAAAGCGAGCTGGCCATTAAGCATGGCATTTCCGCCTCCACACTGGCCAACTGCTTGAACAAGCTGGAGGATCATTTTGAAGAAAAAGGAATCCTGGCATTGAATGAACTCGAAGACGACCCATTCCAGCCATCCCCCGCTTTTTCGAATCTGGAGCATGAAGCAAAGATAGCCGAGATAACCAGTCTGCTGAAAGCCCAAAATTTTGATAGCATAGAGGACGTTCAAGCCTTTTTATCCGCTCAACTCAGCAATCCATCTGCTCAGCAGGCCTTCTCACCTGCGATAAATACGGATAAAGTCCTGGAGCTCTTGGTTGCCGCCGATAACGAGTCATCACCCGCCAAACGCAAGAAGCTGCTGGATCAGGCGATTCAAATGGATCCTGAGCATCCCGATACACTCATTATGTTATCAGAGGATGCGCCAACCATTGGAGAGTCCATGAAACTGGCCCAATCTGCCATGGAATCAGCAGCCAAGAGATTGGGAGAGGCTTTCTTCAAAGAAAATCGCGGACATTTCTGGGGACTCATTGAAACCCGGCCGTTCATGCGTGCCAAAGCCGCTTATGCCCATTTATTATCATTGTCCGGCAGACTGGGCACGGCTTGCGAGCATTATGAACAACTCCTTGAATTGAATCCGAGTGACAATCAGGGAAACCGCTACGATCTGCTTATGCATTATTTGCAACTGGAACGATTAAATGAAGCTGACCGGCTGCTCAAATCTTACGGGGATGAGGCCACTTGTTTTATATTGTATGACAAGCTGATCCTGGAATACCTGAGAAACGGTGTGACAGAACATCTGAATTTCTTATATCGATTGGCACGGAAAGAAAACAAGCATGTTCCCGCCTACCTTCTCGACCAAAAACGGCTTCCTGCGGACATACCGTATTCTTATTCAATGGGCAGCACGGAGGAAGCGGTCACCTACGCCTTTTCACACGCACGAATTTGGGATCAGCTGCTCGGTTTAAAAGATTGGATGGCAAAGACAAAATAAAACTTCCCCCAAATCATGAGGTCTCTATGGAGTAATGGGCTCTAACGAACGGTCCGTTACTCCATGGACTGGTGATTGGAGCTAGGATTCGAAATATTTTTGTTTAACATAGTAATATGCCGGCTTTTCACCCTTCTGATCTACAAGTGACATTTCAAGCAGCTCTTTTATCATTTTTCTGATCGTTGCTTCCGACTTGGCTAAAATTCCGGCCAGTTCCTTAATGGTAATACCACTGCTTGAGTCAAAGAAATGATTTTGCGCTAATATGAACATCATGTCTGTATACGTTTTATCCATGTTCTCAAAAATAGGATCTTGATTTAGCTTTTCATACGCCATTCTTAACAGTTCGCTCTTTTCTTTTAATTCAGCAGTCATTTCAATTAGGGCCTCTAAGATAATTGCTAAAAACGTTTCAATAAAATAATTCAGCTCACCTCTGCTTTTTATACTATTTGAAATTTCAAAAGCCTCTAAATATTTATTTCTATATTTATTACATCCTCTTGACAAAGAAAGTGTAGAAATGCTCCCTAATGCTTCAGTTAAATACATACTGCTTATAAATCGTGAAGTTCTGCCATTTCCATCATAAAACGGGTGTATATACCCAAAATAGTAGTGGCCAATTGCAACCTTAATTAAAGGAGGCACATCATCGTTTTCATTCATAAAATGAAGCAATTTCTCTACAGCATTCATGATTGCCGTTTCTGGTGTAATGCCATGATGAATGACTTTCCCCGTCCCCGACTTTTTTAGTACGTACGTTGATTCTCTTCTGAAAACTTCCCCATCCGGTAATTCTCGCCAATCTAACTCCCCTTCTGTGATATGATCATAAATTTCTCTAACGTCTTGCGGCTTTTTAGGAAAATGAACATCATCAGTAATGAGCGTCAAATAGGATTTGATCATGCTGCCAAATCTTTTTTTTGATTTTTTATTTAACTGTATCTCTTTAGTACTTCGGGCAATTTCCTCTCGAGTGCTTTTTACTCCTTCTAATTCATTTGTATTGAATAACTCTTCGACTAAACATTCATTAATAAACTGATTTTGTGCAGCCTTGGGAAGGGCATCAAATTTTTTTTGGAATTCCGCAGAAATCAAATGAATCTTACTTACCGTTTTTATCATCTCATTTGAGGGTATGTAAAACAATTCATATACGTTGGGCTGGCTCATTGGCTTAATATTTAACCTCAAATGAACAGCCGAATCGTAATTAAATCTCTGGTCATATATTTTATTGAAGTCACTGCTTGTTTTTTCATGGAATATTTTAAACATATATCTCACTCAGAACACCCCCATTTCTTATATAAGAAGAATTTTCACACATGAGCCTATAAGTGTCCAGGCTTATCTGCAAAAAAGTTCTTATTTTTTAAATTAAGACACCATTTCATCCGACTTAATACTTTAATACTAGCCCCGCAAGAGCACCTGCCATTACCATTCTTTTTTAGCTTGACTCTTTTATTACAGTATGGACAGACTTTTTTGCAAATACCCGCACGGTCGTATTGGTCTGCGTACCCCCAACCAGTAAAACACAAAAAAACACCAGAGGATAAAGAGCAGGAGCAGTTTTCCCTGTCTCTGCTTTTTTACTATATAAATTCACAATCTCAAAGCAAAAAACAGCTTCATGGTCATTAGAAGCTGTTCCTGCTAAAAAACACTTTGTTCCTAACCCTAAAACAAGCATTAGAGAAAGTTATTTAATTCATCTTCAAACTGTGCTCCAAAAATATTCACATCTTCTTTTGAGACCTTTAGTGTAAACAACGTTCCAATATCCATTAGTATTACTAAATAAAGATCAGTTTGTTCTTCATGCATCCATTTAATTTCAAGATGCTTTTCAAAGTGAGAAAAGTATCCATCATATTCTTCATTTGGGAAAGTTTTTAACATCTCAATAAAGTTATTTATGGTTAAGTTTGTCCACCCAATTTTTTGTTCTCTGATTAAACTAGAATCTGTAAAGTATTTCAGTAACAACTGGCTACCCTCATAATCTCCTGGGATATGAGAAATAAATTCATATTCAATATACCTATTCTGGTTTTCGCAGTCTCTTAAGACAGCCACTGATCTTCCTCCTTACGTTAAGTAAAGTACCACCATCGACGGCAGTACTTTACTTATTTCAAATCCATGCTTAAATAATATGATTATTCAAATTTAAAATTTGCAGAAACCCAACGACCATTCTTCACCCTATTATCGATTGTTTTAATACTTTCCGTTTCGTAAATAGTGATTACGGTATTTTGAATGTTATCGATAACAAGAACAACTTTATTGCTTCTGTCAAACATAATTCTCGAACTACCTCGGAGAGTATCATAATATTTTTCAACCCTATACATTCCTGAAGGCTTTTCTGCTAGAAGGTTATCAACCATTAAACTTGTAATACCATCTTTAACAGCCTCTTCAATAGCATGTTTTGAAATTTGGGTTACTATATTTCTTGAAGTTGCTTTTACAGTTTGAGAAGTACCCTGTTTAACGACTTGCTTAAAAATAATTTCTATCAGTTTTTTTATTATAATATTAGCAGGCTGTGCTTGAGTAGAAAATTTGTTTTTAGCCAATTCATTATAGTAGGCATCATAACCTTCTCTTATCTCTAAATCATGTTGATCTTCAATATAAACGGATTCTTTCCTATCATCACCATATGTATCTTCAGTAACAGATGCAGATCCATTGGCAGACGAAGTACCAACAAGAATATACGAATGAACCTGTATCTGGCGGGGGAGCCGGAATAACTTCAGTTGCTCCTTCTTCGGGCAACACTTTGATTTTTCTCATAGGTACCTTTGCTGTCATTGTGGCAGGCACGGTTAGCTTTATTTTTATCAGAAGCAGAAAAAAACATTCTTAGTCGACTAAGAAGCTTAATATGAAAAAAGGAGCAGGTGTAAACTGGTACCCGTACACTCAGCACTTTTTTGAAGTGTCTAGTGTATGGGTACCTTTTATAAACCGCTCTTCTTTGTCGCGAGTGTGCTCACTTCAATACGGATTCTCTCCGCTTGTCCATCAGCGCTTGAATCTTCTCGGCCGTGCCGTCCGGAAGCGGGACGTGGACCGATATTTCAAGCTCCGTGGACTCTAAGGGCTGCAGCGTAAGATGGTCAAATTTCAATATGCCTGCCTCTGGATGGCACATGATTTTATACGCATCAGAAGCATGCAATACGTCATAGCTCTGCCAATACTCTTTGAATTCGGAACTTGCCTCACTCAACAATTGAACTTGTTCAGTCCACCAAGGATCATCCACGTATTTGGCATACTCCGCCCGGAATCTGGCAATGGTACGCCTGGCGTGAGCCTGCCACTGATCCCCTTTCAAAACACGAAAATAGTCCGATGTGAACGTGATCCAAAGAAAGTTCCGCTCTCTTTCCGACTGGTCTGACAGATTCGCAAAATCGCCCTTAAACACAATGAATGCCTCATTCCAGGCGAGTATGTTCATTCTGACATCCATAACCGCAGCGGGAGATGTCCCCAGGCTATCAAGATGCCGCTGAATTACCGGGCTGACCTGCCCATCCAAGGAACGGGGGCGTTCGGGAGGAAGCTGACGGTGAGCCAACAGAAACATATGCTTGCGTTCCGTTTCATCCAGCTGCAGCACTCTCACCAAGCTTTCAAGCACTTCAGTGGATACATGGATTTCCCGCCCCTGCTCCAAGTAGGTATACCATTCAAGACTGATGCCTGCCAGCGTCGCCACCTCAGCCCGGCGAAGACCCGGCGTGCGCCGTCGTCCTTCAGGCAGACCGAGCTGCTGGGGAGATATGCGTGCCCTGCGATTGCGCAAAAAATGGGCCAATTCACTGTAACGGTTCGGTTGTAATTCCGACAAATCCATCCCCCTCCATATGTTCACCCAAAGTAACTTGGTAGTGGCAGTACTAGAATAAACGCACCTCTGAATATGCATTTAACTTGATTATACAATGGGCTTCGTGCAGAAACAGCACAAGACAAAAAAGGAGCGATACGCAATGAACATACAAAATAACACAATCCTGATCACAGGTGGAGCTACGGGTATCGGGCTGGCGCTTGCTTCCAGATTCCTGAAAAACGGTAACAAAGTTATCATCACCGGCAGAAGAGCGGATAAGCTGCAGGAGGCAAAAGATATTTATCCAGAGCTGGTTACTTATGTTAGCGATGTATCCAAAGAGGAGGATCGTGTTGCGTTATTTGAAAAAGTAACCCATGATTTCCCCGATTTGAACGTCTTATTTAACAATGCCGGAATCATGCACTACCTGAATTACGATGGTACGGAACCATGGACACATATTGATCTGGAAATAAAAACTAATTTATCGGCACCCATTCATTTAACCCGGTTATTCGCACCCCATCTTCTTAAGCAAAAAGAAGCCGCGATTCTAAATGTAACATCCGGGCTGGCACATGTACCTTTGGCCGCTGCCCCTGTATATTCTTCCACAAAGGCAGCCCTGCATTCCTACACGCAATCGATGCGGCATCAGTTCCATGGTCAAATCCGAGTCATCGAGGTGTCTCCACCCCTCACAAACACCGATTTAGGTATCCCAGGTGCAAACACGGCAGGTATCCCCGTGGACCTTTTTGCGGATGAAGTCATGGCTGGATTAGAGCGCGGTGAGGATGAAGTCACTTACGGCTTTTCCAAGCTCACGGCTAACGCTTCCCGCACAGAGCGGGACGAGCTTTTCAACCAGCTGAATGCCCATAACCACGCTTAAGGTGAGTACTGAGCTGCCTCGCCCACTCTAAGTGGACGGGGCAATTCCTCTTTCAAATATTTATAGAGCTTCTGGCCCGCCAATTGGAACGGATATGCTGATTCCTTACACAACATCCCGAAGGTCATGTGGATGAGATTTCCGCTGACCATCCTGACCGTTACTCCCTTCGTTTCTTTCTGCACCATAATTTTAGGCACAAGGGCGACTCCAAGCTCGTTCTCGACATAAAATTTCAACGCCGTCATGCTCCCGATCTCCATCGTATCGAGCAGCACATTTCCCTTTTCCTGTAGCACCACCTCCAGCTTTCTCCGATATGGACAAGTTGCAGATGTGATGAGCAGCCGATATCCCTGAAAATCTTCCGGTATGATCACCTCTTTCTGTGCTAACGGATGATTCTCTGGCATTAGTGCCACGAACTCCTCCTGAAATACAGGCTCATAAAATAATCCCGATTCCAGCTCGGGTGCCGTACAGAGCGCAAAATCGATTTCTCCTTTAAGAATCCGTTCGCTAAGGGCCGGGGTGTTCGAAATGTCTACAGAAATCCGGATATTCGGATATATGGACATAAACTTCCCCAGGATCGCAGGCAGACGGTAGCTGGCCGTTGGCTCTGTCACGCCCAGCCGGATATGACCCGATTCCCCTGATTTCAAATCCGACAGACGGGTCTGAAGGTGCTCCATATTTTTGATGATCTGCAAGCTTTGGTCGTAAAATAGCCTGCCGGCTTCCGTCAGGCCGATTTCTTTGCCGCGTTCGATGAGCTGAACCCCCAGCTCTGCTTCGAGCTTTTGCATTTGCATGGTGACTGTGGATTGAGCGTAGTTCATTTCCTGTGCGGCGCGTATAAAGCTGCCATGTTGAACGATCATTTTACAATAAAGTTATCCTAATACAACCGAGGAGTGAGGTCATATGGAACTCAAAAACAAGGTGGCTCTAGTTACCGGTGGCGGTACGGGTATCGGCAGGGCAACCAGCCTCGAGCTGGCTAAACGGGGTGCAGTAGTGATCGCTAACTACTCACGCTCCCAATCCGATGCGGATGAAACGGTGCAATGCATCAACAATGATGGCGGACGGGCTATAGCCATACAAGCGGATGTGTCAAGGGACGAAGAAGTACGAGCTATGGTCCAGGATGCCGTCAAGCATTTCGGTACAATCGATCTGCTCGTGAATAACGCCAGCATTACCATGCATATTCCGATGGATGATCTGGAATCGGCAGCGGAGGAAGTGTGGGACGAGCTGTTCGCTGTAAATGTCAAGGGCATGTTCTACTGCGCGCGGGCTGTTGCCCCGTTTATGAAAAAGAAGCAAAAAGGCGCCATCGTCAATCTTGGCAGCATCGCCGGGCAAACTGGACTGGGCTCCTCGCTTCCCTACGCCGTATCCAAAGCGGCCGTTCACGGCCTTACCAAATCACTGGCACGGGCCCTTGCCCCCGACATAAGGGTGAACTGCATCGTACCTGGTGCCGTAGCAACAAGATGGTGGGAAGGCCGGGAAGCGCAGATGAGCAGCCTCGCCCCCTATCTTCCTTTGCAGCGCATCTCGACACCCGAAGACATTGCCGCCATGATCTGCGCCGCCCTGGAGCAGGACGCTATGACCGGGCAAATCATCACCGTCGATAGCGGCCAAACCTTGTAATGCCAATTATGCAATTCCTGAGCAAATCGATAGCGAGCGATGACATTTTAATATTTGACAAATACCCAAGCATTTCATATACTTGACTCGTCAAAGATTGATATATCAAACAAATTAATGTTAGGATGAAGACTAATGACCTCTGCAGAGGAGAATTGTATTATTGATAGCCTTCAGAACCTATATTTCCTGATTAATTCCAAATTCGGGAGCTGTGCAGGCGTAAGCCCTTCAAGATTAAGACTGTTGCAGCAACTGTATAGTGCGGATGAAATCAGCCAAACAGCCCTGCAAAAGGAACTACAAATCGATAGTGCCGCGATTACCAGGCATTTGAAACAACTTGAAGCGGACGGTGTTGTCACTCGGCGTATGAATCCAGATGACAACCGTGTCACTTTGGTCCAGCTTACCGACCATGGCCGTCAGCAAATCGTCACTTACCAGGAAGAAAAAATCCGTTTCACCGCTCACATGCTCCAAGGCTTCAGCGAAGAGAAACAACAGCAGTTATCCAGCATGATTCATCGCTTGCAGACCAATATCCAAGACTACGAAGGAGTGAATGACAAATGAGTACTAAGCAAAAAAATAACGATTTTCAAGATATCTTCACAGGACGCCGTTCCATCAAAGTATACGATCCAACCGTTAAAATCAGCCGGGAGGAAATGACGGAAATGCTCAGGGAAGCCACGCTGGCTCCATCTTCCAGTAATATGCAGCCTTGGCGTTTCCTCGTGATCGATAGCCCTGAAGGCAAAGCGAAACTTACACCGCTGGCCCGCTTCAATTCAAGACAGGTGGAGACCTCTGCTGCGGTCGTTGCGGTTTTTGGGGATATCAACAGTGCTGAGAATCTCGAAGAGATTTACAGTAAAGCTGTAGAGCTTGGATATATGCCATTGGAAGTCAAAGAACAGCTAGTGCCCTTTATATCTGGATACTATGCCGACATAACGCCGGAAGTAAACCGGGACACTGTGCTTATTGATGGCGGACTGGTAGCCATGCAGCTCATGCTGGTTGCCCGTGCCCACGGATATGACACGAATCCAATCGGCGGTTATGAAAAAGACGAGATTGCAGAAGCCTTCGGTCTGGATGCGGAACGTTATGTTCCAGTGATGCTGATCTCCATCGGTAAAGCAGCAGACAGCGGTTACCCATCCTACCGCCTGCCTGTTGATAAAATTGCTTTCTGGAAATAATACACACGAGCATTCACCACAATCTTAAAGGAGATGACTGAACATGATCATTATTCATGCCACTTTTCACGTAAACCCAGCCAAGAACGAGGATTTTATGCGGGAGATTCAAACCTTAATTAGCGCCTCCAGAGAAGAAGACGGCAATATCTCGTACAGTCTGTATAAGGATACCGAAAAGGAATCCTCCTACACGATGGTAGAGGTTTGGAAAGACCCTAATGCCGTTGGTTTCCACAATCAGAGCGCTCATTTCCAGGCTTTTGTGGCCAAAGCCCCAGAGTATTTGAGCGCTCCAACGGAGATCAAGGCTTATACGGGAGAACCGATGGAGATTCCGGCCGGCTAAGGAAGACCCGGTAATCTAAACGGGTACCCATAGACTGGACACTTTAAAAAAAGGTGTTTGGGCTGTGGGTACCTTTTTGTATAGCATCGGCTGCCTCATCCACCTCACGTTGGGAGGCAAAGTTGCTGTGGTAGGCGGCGAGCGCCGCGTCCACCTCTTTACCACTCGCATCGGTCGCTTCAGCGTCATCGATCAGCGCTTTGAGCCGGTCCTTTACAGCCATACCCGGAGCAATGCGGGCTTGTGCGGCCTGCTCGAGAGCATACCCCATCCCGATCAGATCGGCCTCGGTAAAGGCATCCCCCGTAATCTGCAGATGAATCGGGAGTCCATTACTGCCATCCGCTGTATGGTACCCAACGGGAACCGTAATGCTGGGATAACCCGCCATAGCAGCAATCATCGTTGTTACCTCTTTGAATCCAATCAGCGCGTCCAGGCTGTACTTGGTCAACAGATAATTAATGCCGTTCTTCCTCGAAAACCGGATATCCGCCGCTCTATGCTCCTGCGCGGTCAGAGTATCCTTCGAGCCTGGCGTCATGTCGTAGCCTGCACACTCCTGGAGAATAGTTTGACCATATTTCAGTACATCGAGATGCCTGGCGTTATAATCAATAACGTCCTGCAGGCTCTTGATCACCGTCTGATGGTCGCTCGCCAGGATGGGCGTTGTTTGGGAATGGATATATTTTTCAATATCCTGCTTGAAGTCGTAAAACAGCACCTTTGTATCCGGGGCAGCAGGCAGTTCATCCTCCATATCGCCTCCATCCGCCGCATAGACAATTTTAGCCCCTTGCTCTTCAAGAACGCGCAGCACTTTTTGAAAGGCGGCATAAAGATCAGGGGCGTTTTCTTTATCCGGGGACTTGTAAACGCCAAGAGCTTTACCTTTAAGACCATCCTTGCTCAGATATGCTGTATAGTCCTTCATATACTCTTTCAAATAAGCCTCATCCACCACAATCTCATTGTCCACACCCATGTTGACATACTGGTCGCCAGGGTCATATCCCTGCATCACGGTTAGCAGCACGGCCACATCGGATACGTTCCGTCCCATGGGTCCGGCCGTATCCTGGCTGTGTGCCAGCGGGATGATCCCGTTGCGGCTGATGAGTCCGACCGTCGGCTTCAGGACGACCCTCCAACGTTCAGTACACCAGGCAAATAAGGGTTCAGCACCTGACCTTTCAGGGTAGAATAGCCGTTCCACATGCCATACGTAATGAAATTGGCAAACTCGGAAAGATTCGTTTTGCCTAGAATGATGGCGCCGGCTTTCTTAAGCTGAGTAACAACAAATGCATCCCGTTCAGGATAATGGTTCGCGAGCGCAATAGAGCCCGCCGTCGTGGGCATACCATCTGCCGCTGCCGTACCAATGTTATCCTTGATCAGCACAGGGATGCCAAACATTCCCTCAGCTTGGGAGGCATCCGCTCTCACTGCCGCATCACAATGTCTGGCTGACGCAATAGCATGTGGATTGATGACGGACACAGCGTTCAGCTTGACGGTATGCTTGTCATACAAATCAATTCTAGCCAAATACATATGGACCAATTTCTCATAGGTAAGCTTCCCGGCCTTCACCATCGTCTGCAGGTCTGCGATCGTGGCTTGATCCAGGTCCACGGTCATAGCATCGAGCGCAACGCGCAGGGCAAGCCTGGCTTCATTGATCTTTTCAACCGTGCTATCCGGTGTAATATGCTTCACCTTGCCCAAGGCGTGCTTCACGTTATCCGAATACGGTGCCGGAACATCGTCCAGGTTCACACTTTTTGCTTCTTCAACGACAGCTTTCAGATCATGCAGGGCAGCTGTTGTTGTAAGAGCACTCGCCATCCAACCGCTCTCCGTTCCCCCTCGTCCCATCTGAACCCATCCTCTACATAAATTTTTTAATACTCTCAGCGTATTCCTTATACCACCATTCCCATTCCGGTTTTCGCGGGGTGATCACCCCTCCTTCGCGGAGATCAGCGACTGCTAGCTCGGAGAACCACTTCGGGTGAAAAAAAGAAACCAAATCGCTTGCGTTTTATATAGCAACTTGGTTTCTTCTGAATTAACTTGGGATTTTCTGGTATAGATTAATGCTGTTGAACCTCTCCTTGGGCGAAGCTGCCGGTTCCCTGGACGTTTCTTCCGTACAATTCCGGTCTGGCTGTGAGTCTTCCTCCAGCTTGGCATCGATATAATCGAGCACCGTTTGGAGGTCCTGCATCTGTTTTTGCACCCGTTCCCGATGGCTCTTCATCATATCATACAGCTCCGGAAGCTCCTCCTTTGTGGCGTTCCGGGGCATATCCAAATACGGCTTCATTTCCTCCAATGGCATGCCTGTTTTCTTCAGGCAGTTGATGAGCTGCAGCTTGTACAAATCCTCCTGACTGTATGTCCGGCGTCCGTTGTCCATTCGCTGCACGCGCGGCAGCAGGCCGATCTTTTCGTAGTATCGAAGGGTATCCTCTGACAATCCGGTCAACTGTGAAGCCTTTTTGATGGTAACCATATCAAGCCCCTCCTATCTGCTCATGTATATATTATAAAACCTGGAGTCGACTCCAGGTCAATGGGAAATAAAGAGTAAAATAGTTTGACTCAAACTGCTTGACTTGGAGTCGACTCCAATAGATATACTAGCTCCATCAACCAGTTTTACACTGTTTCATAATGGGAGGAGTTCATAATGAGTGAACATAAATCAACCAAAGTTGCACTGATTACAGGAGCAGGGGCCGGAATCGGCCTGCAGCTAACACGCCGCCTGCTGGGTGAGGGCTGGGAGGTTGCAGCTCTCATCCGGTCCGTATTTTCCGAAGAAGACAGCATGATCCGCGAAGCCATCAGTAAAGGCCAGCTGCGGGTATATAAAGCAGAACTTACAGATTTCAGCCAGCTGCGGCGGGTGCTTAACGAGGTCAATGGCAAAGAAGACCATATCGACGTTCTCTTTAACAATGCCGGGGGAAGCCTGCCCGAGCTGCGCTTCTCTCCACAAGGACGAGAGATGCATTATGAGCTGCAAACGGTCGTGCCGTATATCGTATTCATGGAGCTGAAAGAGCTGCTGCAAAAAGGGGCCTTAAAGACGGTGGTGAACACCTCCTCTGCAGCTCTCCGTCACGTCAAACGCTTCAATCCTGATGAATTGCCGCGCCCGGCAGGATTTAAAAAGCTGACCGGTCCCTATGCCACTACCAAGCTGGCTCTGTCACTTTGGACCCGGGAGCTCGCCGCGCCGATGGCGGCAGAAGGGTTTCGTCTGATCAGTGCAGACCCTGGCTCCAATAACACATTGAGACCGACGAAGAAATCCGGCCTTCCGCCGGCTGTGAAGCTGTTGATGCGGTTATTCTTCTCCCATCCGAGCCAAGGGGCCGACCTGTTGTGGGACGGGGCATTCAAAGAAACCAGCTGCCCACCGGGCTCGTTTGTGGTGAAAGGACGGGCAGCTGAGCTGCCATACGCAGAAGCCAGCGGGAAAATTCTGAGTATGGTGCAAACGATATATGAGCAGGAATTTAAGGCTGGTCGGGATTAAGAAAGTACTGCTTTTCAATTTGACAAATCACTATTTTTTTCATATCATTGACCCATCAATAATTGATGGGTCAATTTAATTATCTATGGTCAGGAGGGGAGCTGTTGACCGATTCAGTGGAAAAATCCATTATTGATAGTCTTCAGAACCTGTATATCCAGCTAAATGCCAAATTCGGACACTGTACCGGTGTCAGCCCGTCAAGATTCCGGCTGCTGCAGCAGCATTATTATAATAACGAAATCAGTCAAACGAGCCTGCAAAAGGAATTACAGATTGACAGTGCCGCGGTGACCAGGCATTTGAAGCAACTTGAAGCGGACCGCATTGTAGAACGGCGCATGAATCCGAATGACAACCGTGTCACCTTGGTTCGACTCACGGAGCATGGACGGCAGGAAATTGTGGCTTACCGGGAGGAAAAGGTTCGCTTCATGACTCAGCTCCTCCAGGGCTTCAGCAAGGAAGAGCAGGAACTATTTTCAGACATGATCCAACGCATGCAGACCAATATCCAGGACTACGTAGGAGAGAAATGACAAATGAGCAACACGCTAAAAAATAACGATTTTCAAGATATTTTCGGTGGACGGCGTTCCATCAAGGTATACGACCCAACTGTCAAAATCAGCCGGGAAGAGATGGCGGAAATTCTTACAGAAGCCACCCGCGCCCCGTCCTCCGTCAATTTGCAGCCATGGCGTTTCCTGGTGATCGAAAGCCCGGAAGCCAAAGCGATACTTGCTCCGATGGCCCGTTTTAATCAAAGACAGGTAGAAACCTCCGCCGCAGTAATTGCGGTATTCGGTGATTTGAACAGCATTGAGAATTTAGAGGAAATTTACAGCAAATCCGTGGAGCTTGGCTATATGCCGCAGGAGGTCAAAGAGAATCAGTTACCGATAATATCCGCATACTACGGCAACATGCCGCCAGAAGTAAATCGGGACACTGCTCTGATTGATGGCGGGCTGGCAGCCATGCAGCTCATGCTGGTGGCCCGTGCCCACGGCTATGATACGAACCCGATTGGCGGCTATGAAAAAGACAAGATTGCGGAAGCCTTCGGCCTGGACCCGGTTCGCCATGTTCCGGTTATGCTGATTTCCATCGGCAAAGCGGCGGACAGCGGTTATCCATCCTACCGACTGCCAGTCGACAAGGTCGCAATCTGGAAATAAAATGTTAGCAAATCATTTACACTAAATTTATAGGAGATGGACCAACGATGATCATTATTCATGCTGCTATGCACGTAAACCCGGTCAATAACGAGGAATTCTTGCAGGATATTCAAACTCTGATTGCTGCTTCCAGAGAAGAAGATGGCAATATATCGTACAGCCTGCATAAGGATACCGAGAAGGAATTCACTTACACGATGATTGAGGTGTGGAAAGGCCCGGATGCTGTCAGCTCCCACAATCAAAGCGCACATTTTCAGGCTTTTGTGGCCAAGGCGCGAGGTTATCTTGCCGCTCCATTGAGTATCAAGGCATACACAGGTGAGCCGCTGGAGATTCCGGCCGGTTAGTGCCCATTTACAGTTGAAGGCCCGGTAAGCTTGTTATTAGAGCTAACCAGGCCTTCTTTTTTTTAATCATCCTCCGAGGCTCCTATTCGTTCCAAATCAGTACCCGAATTGGTGTCGGGTTATAGGCGTTACAAGGGTTGTTCAATTGCGGACAATTGCTGATAAGCACCATGGAACGGCAGCTTGATTGAACTTCCACGTAACAACCCGGTCCGGATACACCGTCTTCGAACGTAAGCCCTCCCTCCAGTGTAACCGGCACATTCATGAAGAAGTTGATGTTCGGCGATAAATCACGCTTCCCGTACAAGTGACCTTCCGGATGCTTCGACAGCTCCAGCATAAACGTGTCCCGGCAGTTGTGCATATAGCCCTTCTCATACGCATAGCGGACCGTGTTGCTCTGGGACGAGCAGGCGCCCCCCAGCGTATCGTGACGGCCGCAGGTATCAGCTACAATCCGGGCAAGCTCCTTGCCGGACTCGGCGAGCAGCGAAGAGCCTGTCGTCAAATAAATGTTATTTTGCGCATTAATTGTTTGGACTGAGCTGTAGTGATCCTCCGGATTATCCGCGTCGTATAACAGTGTATCCGCCGCCTGGTTCCCTTCCAAATCAACAATACGCAGCACTTGTCCCGGCTGCAGCTCATGCATCCAGCCCTGCCCTGCAGAAATAATCTTGTCGTAAACAGCCGCCTCGGCCATTCGGGGGCTTTCCACCCGATAAAATGCCTTCATACTTTTAACCCTCCTTCACTTTTGGTATATACTCAGCTTTGAAGCGCGTAGTAATTCCAGGTATTATCAAATGCCCGGCGGTTCTCTGGACGATAGTTGACGCAGTGATCCTGGGAATCGACCGGCAGCGCAGGAAGCACTTCGATTTTGACCGGCACGGACGGATATTGCCCGCCAGGATCAAGCGGATGTGGAGTATTCGAAAAAATAACGAGAACGTCCATTTCTGTACGGAATGTAACGACTTGTCCAGCCAAGCAGTGGTTTTCAGCAAAATGCATATTTCCTTCCTCGTCGCAGAACACCTTGGAGAACCAATTAACTACGGGTGACATGTCCCTGTTGCCAAGTCCGCTGCGCACCAGCTCCACCGCCAAATTTTCCTGGCCGCTGCGCAACCATTCGTTGCGCTGTTCCTGATAACTGCTTGGCCCGTATTTTTCATCGGTTGAAGCACGCGTCGTATAACCTCCGAGCGGGTCATGCCAGCCCAGATCGTCCTGGACAATGCTAGCCAGCACCCGTCCATTGTCGCTCATCAGTACGTTTCCCTTCGTTAGATGCGCCGTGTGCTGGGCCTTCAACGTATCCGGCATGTTGTACCTCTCCGTCAAATCACGGGCATGATACATCAGCATCGAAACATTTGCTCCCTTGTCAAGAGCTGTCAGACGGACCAGCCTGCCTTTTCCGATCACGCCGGACCACTTCCCTCCCGGATGCATCGTTTCACTCCAAATTACGTTCATGATGGTTCACTCCTTTTCCCTGTGATTTACACCGAATATGAACGAAAAAACAACAAGGAGACATCATCTTGAGGCTTGACGCCTTTCCGATATCTCCCAGGTTTTTGTCCTTCCGTGTAGTCCCGCTTTCGAGACCGTTTACTCTCGGACCAGACTCTGTTTCCAGACGGAACCCTAGTAAACTAAAAAACTATTCGGTTTACGTCGACGGACGTTATGTCAGATAACATAACAACAAATTCGTCCGCTTGTCAAACAATAAAAATTTTCCTTGGTTATAAAATAATTTATATTTATCCTCTATCAATTACAACTGAACCGCCTTGAATCCAACTCTCCCTCCCTTTACTTCTTATCCAGAAATCTTGATTTACCATGCATATTCAACGCTTCAATACAAATACGAGCCCATTTTTTTGTGAAATCTTCACAAAAACCGATCAGTAAATCAGACTCATTCTGTAAATGAACAATAAAAATAATTCAGTTTATTTGTGATGTATTGACAGCTTTCGACAACAGGAACCATAATTAAGAGCATAATTTGATGTAAAATTAATTCACAAAAATCTATCATAAACAAAAGAATATTAACACCAAAGTTTTTTCGTGTAATAAATAATAACACTAAATCCGATTCATTCTTTTAAAACCGCAGCTTGCGAATTTCATTAGAAAGGGGTTCACAGTTGGAGAAGCTGACCATTGCCACATTGAAGACTATGTATAAGAACAAAAAAACAACACCACAAGTCCTGATTCAGTCCATTATTGAAAGAGCGGAACAGAACCAGCATTTAAATATCTGGATCGTCCCTCCTTCCCTGTCATTCATTCAGCCTTATTTGGACGGTCTGATTGACAAAGATCCAGAGCATCACCCGCTCTGGGGAGTTCCTTTCGCGATTAAGGACAATATCGATCTGGCCGGGATACCCACTACAGCGGCATGTCCCGCTTACGTCTATACGCCCGAACAAAGCGCGGAAGTTGTTGCAAGGCTTATCGAGGCCGGGGCCATTCCGGTCGGCAAAACAAATCTGGACCAATTCGCCACAGGACTGGTCGGCACTCGAAGTCCTTACGGGGAGACGCATAACGCTCTGATGCCCGAACTGATCAGCGGCGGCTCCAGCAGCGGCTCGGCGGTGGCGGTCGCCAGTGGACAAGCCGTCTTCTCGCTCGGCACTGACACGGCTGGCTCGGGACGCGTTCCTGCCGCATTGAACAGTCTCATCGGCTACAAAGCGTCGATTGGCGACTGGCCGGCGAAGGGGGTTGTACCGGCTTGCGCCACTCTCGATTGTGTGACCGTATTCACGTCCGCGCTTGAGGATGCCTATCTGGTCGATTCCGTCGTGCGCGGAGTAAAGGACAAAGATAACAGTTCCCACATTTACCCGACTATCGCTTCAAGCAAACCACGAAAACTACTGCTGCCGAAAGAGCCTCTCTTCTTTTACGGAGACTATCAGGACAGTTACCGGGCAGCCTGGGACAAAGCAGTCAAGCGTTTGGAGCAATGCGGAATTCCAATCGAATATATTGACTGCGATATTTTCAGTAAAGTATCCAGCATTCTGTATGACGGTCCCTGGATCGCCGAACGCTGGTCCGATTTAGGAGCATTTGTGAACTCGCATCCCGGCGAGATCTTCCCGGTGACGGAGCAAATTCTCCGCTCCTCGCTTGACCGGGGATATGATGCCGCCTCGGTCTTTACGGCACTGCACCAGCTTCGCGAATACAAAGAGCAGACGGATCAGATGATGCAGGACGCCATTCTCGTGATGCCGACCTGTGGCGGAACATATACGCGGGAGCAGGTGGCGGCCTCCCCGATTTCCACGAACAGCGACATGGGCTATTACACCAACCATTGCAACCTGCTTGATTTAAGTGCTATTGCTCTCCCATCCGATTACGCGGATGAGCGACTGCCTTTTGGCATTACCATGTTCGCCATGAGGGGTCAGGACCGCCTCCTCAAAGGTGCAGCCATCGAATTTATAAAGACCGATGCCATCGAACTGGCCGTGTGCGGCCTGCATATGCGGGGCTTCCCGCTGGAGAAGCAATTATTGGAATGCGGCGCCGCCTTCGTTCGGCCTGACCGGACAGCCCCCTGCTATCGCCTCATTCGACTGGATACAATCCCACCCAAGCCCGGTCTGATTCGTTCCGAGCTTGGAAGCTCTATTGAGCTTGAAGTGTGGCGGATTCCCCTGCACCAACTGGGTGAATTCATACGCAGAGTCCCTGCCCCCCTCGGGCTTGGAAAAATAAAAATACAGAGCGGCAGCGAAATCACAGGCTTCATATGCGAGCCCTATGCCGAGATCGGCGGAGAAGATATTACCGAATATGGCGGTTGGGCGGCCGCGGAGCAGAGCAGCAAGCCCGCGACAGGATAAACGTTCCACATTCACCAAAAGGAAAGAGGCGAGAACCATGATAACGACCGGCACTTCCTCGGAGCAGGCCTCCTTCGCCTTCCGCTGCAGAGACCTGTTTCATATGACATCACTCCCTGACCTGAAGCTGCTCGCGGGCGAAACCCGACTGGACAACATCATCAGCCGGGTCAACATCATGGAGGTTCCCGATATCCAGAACTGGGCACAGGCCAACGAATTCCTGGTGACAACCGCTTATTCGCATCATCACAATATGGACGCTTTTCTAGACATTATTCCGGAGCTCGTCGAGCGGGGAGTTGCCGCGCTTGGGATTAAGCCCAAGCGATTTATTACCGAAATTCCTCAGCAAATCATTGACTGTGCGGACATGCATCAATTGCCGCTATTCGAGCTGCAGGAGTCAACGATCTTTTCCAATGTGGTGCGTGAGGTCATGGAGAAGGTTATTTCCCTGGAGACGAGAAATGTCCTGCTGCTGCAGCAGCGGCTTGAACAAGTGTCAGAGCTGATGCTGCACGGGCGGGAAATCCCGCAAATTATCGAAACGGTCGAGGACATGATTGGCAACCCGCTCTGCATTCTCGACGCCTTCAGCCAACTTATCGCTTCGCCCAGGCATGAAGCCTATTTCAAACCGTTCCATAGCCAACTGCAAAGCCTTGACTCCAGGTCGTCCCCGAGGCACAGCGTAATGAAGGTTCAGGACAAGACCTCCCCGGAGGGCAGTGTGAACCTGCATATGTTTAACCTTTGGGAAACGGAGAAAGATCCGGTGCTCGTGCTGCTTGCCGAGAAGAATGGCGCTTGCAGCGAGCTTGATTTATCCACCGTCTCCCGTATCCTGCTGCTGCTGAACATCAGATTAAGCGGAGAGAACACATACAAGCTTGTTAAGGCCAAGTACTTTGACGATTTTTTGAAAGACTGGCTGGCAGGTGTCATCCCCAGTCCGGAGGAGCTCGACATTAAAGGGCAGCTTTACGGCTACGACAGCCTCTCATCCAACAACTACCGTGTAGCTGTCGTCAAGTTTCATTCCGGTTCACCGCCAATTCCGGATAGAGCGCTGATCGCTGAACTGAACCGCTCCACGCTGAAGAATACTCTGTTCACGGGCATCGGCGGAAAAATCGTCACGCTCCTTCCGCAGCATTCAGACAGCAGCGCCTCATTTTCGCCGGAAGATGCCGAACGACTCTCCCACCAGATTGCCGATGTATGCGGCACGAACGCCTTCTCCTTATGCATTGGTGAATCCAGCGAACCCATGTCCGTCCACAAAGGCTATATCGATACGGAGAACTTATATGTCGCGTCCTGCATCAGCAAGGAACACGCCAAGCTGATCACCTGGGAGCAGCTCGGTATATATGCCGTCTTGAGCCTGCTGCCCAAGCACACGAACATCGATAAATTTTTGGAGCGCTATGTCAAACCCATGGTTCTATACGACGAGGCGCATCATTCCAGTCTCATTCAGACACTGAAGGTCTATTTTCAAATGGGCTGCAACATCAAGCTTACCGCTCAGGCAATGTATACCCATTACAATACCGTTGTGTACCGTCTCGACAAAATCAAGTCTATGCTGGGCATCTCGTTTGACGATCCGGAAGCACGGCTTCAGCTGCAGATGGGCTTGAAGATCTATGAAATGGGAGAGTAGAGCAGACAACCTATGAAAGGGGAGATTTGAATGAACAATCGAAGCCTGTTTCGGATCCGCCGGGATATCCACCCCCGCCTCTTTAACTCCATTATGGCCATTACATTTTTATTACTGATTGTTCTGTGGTATGTAGGCAGCAACTTCTCCGGCATTGAGCCCATCTTTCTACCGACTCCGCAAGCCACCTTCTCTTATCTGTTCTCAACGATTCAGGATGGGAGCATCTGGCAGGATATCGGCATCAGCTGTTACCGCGTGTTGATGGGGTTCCTGATCGCCGTAGTCATCGGTGTGCCCCTGGGGCTTCTCTCAGGCACCTACAAGGTAGTGAATGCCGTTATGAAGCCGCTTATTGAGTTTTTCCGCTACTTGCCGGTATCCGCCCTAATCCCGCTGATCATGGTCTGGACCGGGGTCGGTGAAACCGCCAAAATTACTATCATCGTCATAGGCGCCGTTTTCTCCATGACGGCCATGATCGCAGATATTGTCAAGGGCATTCAAATTGACCTGATCAACACCGCTTATACGCTCGGTGCTTCACAAGGACAGGTCATTGGGCACGTGATCATTCCTGCCATCATGCCTAACGTTATGGATACGATGCGCATGGTGATGGGCTGGGCCTGGACGTATTTGATTATGGCAGAGATGCTCGCCTCCAATTCCGGCCTCGGCTACAACATTATGATCGCGGAACGTTTCATGAAAACCTATATCATTTTTGGCGGAATATTCGTGATTGGCCTGCTTGGACTTTTGTTCGACCGTATATTCGCCCTGATCAACAAGCGCCTTTTCCATTGGGCTGAGGATGTCTAAAAAAACAGCAATTACGCAAAAGGGGGAACCTCCATGCAGCAACAAGCGTCCAACGCAAAAATCTCCTGCAAAAACCTTAACAAGATTTACCGGTCCAAAAAATCGGAAACGTTCGCGTTGAAGGATATCAACATGGATATCGCAGACAATGAATTCATTAGCGTGGTTGGCCCCTCCGGCTGCGGTAAATCAACCCTGCTCCGCATCTTTGCCGGGCTGGATGAGGCTACCACCGGTGACGTTATGGTGGATAACCGGATTATGACAGGACCCGGTGCAGACCGCGGCATGGTGTTCCAGGCTTATACGCTTTTTCCGTGGCTGACGGTAGAGAACAACATACGCTTTGGCTTGAAGGTTAAAAAGATGTCAAAAGCCGAAGCCGACCAGATTGTCGAGAAGTATTTGAAGCTCGTCGGCTTGACTGATTTCCGCCACAGGCTGCCAAAGGAGCTTTCCGGAGGCATGAAACAGCGTGTGGCTATCGCCAGGGCGCTTGCGAACAGCCCCGAGGTGCTGCTTATGGATGAACCGTTCGGCGCACTTGATCCGGATACGAAGGGAAACATGCAGTTGCAGCTGCGCGAACTATGGGAGAAAGAAAAGCATACCGTCATCTTCATTACACATGACATCGAGGAAGCGGTCTTTCTGTCCCAACGAGTATACGTCATGAGCGCCCGCCCGGGACGAATTATTGCGGACATCGCGATTGATCTGCCTACCCGCCGTGATCTTGATTTGAAGGATACCCATGAGTTCATTCAAATCCGGAAAAAGATTCACAGTCTGCTGCACTCCGGTGATTTCAGGAACGAGCTTCATGCGGCAACCTAATCTGATTTCAACCTTCCGCGAGGATGTGCCCTTTCTGAAGAGCTTCCTGCTGCTGTCTCTGCCGATTGGGCTGCAGAGTATGCTTACGAGCATAACAAATACGCTCAGCTCGTTGATGGTAGGTCAGCTCGGAGACCTGCAGGTATCCGCCACCACCCTGGCCGGTCAAGTCTTTTTCATCTTGAACCTGATCATTGTCGGGATCGTCAGCGGGGCTACCATTTTTGTGTCGCAATATTACGGCAAGGGGGACCGGAGCCACCTTAAAATCGCTTCTGCGCTAGCCTTCTCTCTCATCCTGGCCATCAGCGGACTATTTACGATCATCGGGCTGTGTTTCCCTCAGCAGGTGCTGAATGTATTCTCTAATGATAATGAAGTAATCCTGCCAGCTGTGCATTATCTGCAGGTTGTCTGCCTGAGTTATTTGCCAACAGGAATGTCGCTCGCCTGCACCATGATTTTTCGCAATATTGGACAGCCCGGATTCCCGCTGCGCATTGCCGTCCTGACCATCTTCGTCGATGTAGTTCTCAGCTACGGGCTCATCTTCGGCGTCTATGGCCTTCCGGCTCTCGGTATTCAAGGTGCGGCTTGGGCAATTGTCGCTGCGAGAATGATTGAAATGCTCATCATGACGAGTGTGCTGTACAGCAAATTCAGGAGCTTTGCACCACGGATCAACGATTTGCTCTCAGCCAGAAAGCAGTTCCTGTCCGTCTTTTTCAGAACCTCCTTCCCGGTCATTATGAACGAGACGATATGGAGTATTGGCTACGCCTTGTACAGCGTAGTCTTCTACCATATGAGTTACACGGTAGGCGCGGCGGCAGGCATTGCCAAGGTGCTGGAGCAGCTGCTTATTGCCTTCTTTATCGGTGCCGGACAAGCGGCTGCGATCATTCTCGGCCAGACGATCGGTGAAGGCAGCCCGGAGAAAGCCCCCTACTACTCGAAGCGAATGGAGTCTTATACCGCCATACTCGGTGTTCTTACCGGCATTCTTATGGTCACGGGCGCACCGTTTATGCTCCTGTTATATCAAGGAATTTCGGATGAAGTACGCAATAACGCCATTCTCATTATTATTTACCTGGCTGCTATTATGCCCGTTAAAGGCATGAATTTCATCCACATCATGGGTACGCTGCGAGCGGGTGGAGATACGAAGATGTGCTTCATCATTGATAATTTGACCCTTTGGTGCGTATCACTCCCGCTGACATTCCTGACCGGCTACGCGCTTGGTCTCGGAATTGAAATTGTGTTTCTCTTCGTCATCATTGACGATCTTTGCAAATTCGCCCTTGTCCGGATCAGGATCCGGAGCAACAAATGGATTCGCAATCTGGTGAATTAACTTGCCGGATGATAATCAGCCATAAAAATTTTGTATTGGAGGCGGAGAAACGATGAAAAAACAAAACAGACCCGGATTAATAAAAACGGGAGCCACCCTGCTGCTATTGGTGACGATGGTGACCAGCTTGCTCGCATGCGGAAACAGTAATTCCGCGAGCGGGACGGCAAGTACAGGGGGCAGCAGTTCTGCAGAGACCCAGGAACCTGTCGTTGTAAAAACGGCCTATGCGCCGTTTATCGGGGGCATCGGGGTATACGCAGTGAATGACAAGCAATTTGATCTGGCTCATAATGTGGATTTGCAGATCGGCGCCTTCGGCAACACTTCGCCGCTCATGAGCGTTATAACCGGGGATGTCGACATTGTTTTTACAACCCTTCAGTCCTACCTCGTTTCGATTAACGCCCTGATTGAAGAAGGCTCCGATATTTCCAGTCTGCCGAAAATCGTTTATCTGCACAACGCTTCTACGGGAGCTGACGGGATTGTAGCCGATGCGAGCATTAAAACGGTTGCCGATTTGAAAGGAAAGTCCGTTACTGCCCAATACGGGGAAGTCACGCACTATATGCTGGCGAAGGCACTGTCAACGGCCGGACTTACGGTCGAAGATATCAATCTTGTCGACATGGGGCCTGGCAAAGGGGGTGCCGCTTTTGTTGCAGGCAGCGTCGATGCCGCAACGACATTCGAACCATATCTGTCGCAAGGTACGACCGCCCGAAACGGCAACATTATTATTTCGACCGCAGACATGGAAAATACGATCCTCGACGTAATGGTCGTATCCGCCAAGAACGCGGAAGAAAAACCGGAATGGCTGCAAAACACGCTTAAAGCGGTTGAGGATGCCACACAGTATGTAGAAAGCGATCTTGATGCCGCCGCCGAGCTGACAGCCGACGATCTTCAGGTTAGCGCCGAGGAAGTAAAGACGATGTTCCCGACTGTTCACCTGTACACGCTGGAAGATAATCATGAGGGGATGGACGCTGGTGGATGGCTGTATGAAACGATGCAGGATGTCGTGAATTTCTATAATTCCATTGGTGTCATTAAAGAACCTTTTGACGTAAATGAGCTCGTGTCCACAGACTTCCTGTGGTGACAGAGGATCGAAAATAACCATTCCTTTCACAGTAAGACCCAAAACATAAACGCGGGCCGGGCTGACGTTGTTTCACCGAATGGCCCGCACCCAACCATATTGGAGGCGGTAATTATGATTACGATTCCCGAGCATAGCGTATATATCCTCATCGACGTACAAAATTCCGATCCGGCCAAACATCCGCGTGGAATTCCGGAAAAAAGGCTGGCCTACTTAAAAAATGTGGAGCGCGTCACTGAATATTTTCGGTCACGCGGTGACGTGCCGATCATCCATATTCGCGAAATTCACCGCAAGGATCTGGTCGATTTCGGACGCGAGCTTGACGGCGCGGAGAACATCCACTGCGTCGAGGGCACTCCGGAAGCAATCTATTACGAGCCAACTGCCCCAATCGAAGGTGAATATACGATTGACAAGCGCCGGTACAGCGCATTTTTTGGCACTGATCTTGAAATTCTGCTGCGCGGACTAAAGGCCGAGCATCTATTCTTGGTCGGAGGCATGACCGACATCTGTGTTCACTACACAGCCGTTGACGCGCATCAGTACAACTATCACGTTCACGTATTCAAAGAAGCCTGCGGTACGCCAAGCAGCGACGAGGTCGCACAGGCGGCCCTTGACAACATTGAGTATTTTCAAACCGGCTCCGTAATTTCCGTGGAAGACTTGTTCAATTAAACCCCCAGAAGGAGGAGACTTGTATGGCTAAAATACCTGAACATAGTGCGCTTCTTGTTATCGACATTCAAAACGATACGGAAAGCGACGCCATTCCCGTCATGGAGGGTGGCACATGCATGCTGAACGCCCCGAAGGTTATTAAACATTTCCGTGAACTTCATTTACCGGTTATCCAAATCCGCGAGCTTCACCGCGCCGACCATAGCGATTTCGGACGTGAGCTGGACGGTGTAGAGAAGGTTCACTGTCTGGAGGGAACTCCAGCCGAAGAGTTTCACCCATCCACGGCGCCGATTGAAGGGGAATACATTATTACAAAGCGTCGGTACAGCGCCTTCTTTGCGACTGATCTTGATCTGCTGCTCCGCTGCCTTGGTATTAAGCGCCTTTATCTGATCGGCGGCATGACCGACATCTGCGTCCGCTTCACCGCTGTGGATGCCCATCAGCATGATTACCATTTCCATGTCGTATCCGACGCCGTTATAGGTACAAGCCGGCAGGCTCACGACATGGCGTTAAAAAATATGGAATATCTGCAAACAGGCGCAAATATCACAACCGCAGACGTGCTTGCACTGACCTGTTAACCGGCATATGGAACATTCAAGAGAGCTTACACAGGCAGGTTGGAAACGGATTGCCAACCTTGTTGACTTGCGCCGGCAATCCATGACGGAGCTGAGCAATCGGATATGGGAACTGGCCGAAACGAAGTTCGAGGAATTCGAATCAGCCAAACTGCTGATGGACAAGCTGCAGCAGGAAGGGTTTGTGGTCGAGCGGGGCATCGGCGGGTTGCCCACGGCATTTATGGCCTCTTATGGGACTGGCCGCCCGGTTGTTGCGATACTCGGCGAATACGACGCCTTGGACGGCTTAAGCCAGAAAGCAGGTATAGCCTTTCAAGAAGCGATTTTGGAGAGAGGCAGCGGCCATGGATGCGGCCATCATTTGCTGGGAACGGGATCTTTGGCTGCAGTGCTTGCCCTGAAGACTTTTATGGAAGAAACCGGACTCTCCGGAACAATCCGCTATTATGGATGTCCGGCCGAGGAAGGCGGCTCCGGTAAAACATTTATGGTAAGAG
Organism: Paenibacillus enshidis; assembly: GCF_042136365.1. Lineage (NCBI taxonomy): Bacteria > Bacillati > Bacillota > Bacilli > Caryophanales > Paenibacillaceae > Paenibacillus > Paenibacillus enshidis. Next base: position 61,072 of record NZ_JBHHMI010000014.1, read on the forward strand.
AACGAGCTTTTGACGGTGTGGATGCGGCCCTGACCTGGCATCCGGGCTACAGCAATGCCGTCGTCTCCCAGACATCCTCGGCCAATTTTCAGATCCGCTACCGATTCCATGGACAAAGCTCCCATGCGGCGGCCAGTCCCCATACGGGAAGAAGCGCACTGGATGCGGTAGAGCTGATGAACGTAGGAGCCAATTATCTAAGAGAGCATGTTCCGCCGGAAGTGAACTTTCATTATGCTGTTACGGATACCGGCGGATTCTCTCCCAATGTCGTACAATCGACGGCAGAGGTCATGTATTTGATCCGTGCTTCGGAGGTGCGTCAGGTGGAGGATATTTACGCGAGGATTAACGATATTGCCAAGGGGGCTGCCCTCATGACGGGAACGGAGCCGCAGATTCACTTCGAGAAGGCTTGCTCCAACCTCATACCGAACGTGACATTGGAGCAGGTAATGTATCAATGCTTTGATGCCCTTGGGGTACCTGAGTTTACTGAGGAAGAGCAGAGTTACGCAAGCTCGATTGTATCGACACTACAGCAGGAACAGGCTGCCGCTGAATTCTGCCTGCCGGAGACGCTGGATCCCTATGAACCTGTGACGGGACGTATGCTCGGATCGACGGACGTCGCCGATGTCAGCTGGATTATTCCTACGGCTCAGCTGGAAACGGTATGCTATGCCGCCAATACGCCGTTTCACTCATGGCAGATGGTCGCACAGGGCCAGTCAACAGCCAGCCATAAGGGAATGCTGCATGCTGCCAAAGTAATGGCAGCAACCGCAGCGGAACTACTTGCTCATCCAGATATCATTGAGGAGGCCAAACGTGAGCTGCAAAACCGGGGCGGCATGGAGGGGTACGTTTGCCCGATACCCGCCCATATCCAACCACCTGTAAAGGATCCGGGGAGAGCGTAGAGCTAACAAAATAATATATCGATTAATGACCGGAACAAGTGCCCCCATTTTCTTGAAGAGGCACTTGTTCCATATATGGAATTAAAAACCTTTTTTTACTTAGCTGCAATGGATTGCTTTAGCAGTCTACCACAACCCCAAAACCCGAACGGGAATTCCATCCAACGCTTCAATCTTCGCTGGGAAGAGTAGATTTTGGGATCCCTCTTCTTGTTTGCCATGTCCCAACTGCCCGTTAGTTGGCCGGCTCAGCTGGCGCTGTTGGCGCTACTGTATCCGATGACGCTGTCGGATTTTTTTCAAGGGAAACGACTTCGCCAGTTTTGGAATTTACAAATGCGATGTAGATATCCGGGTTGCCACCATCACCTGCAATAGAGAGTTGCACAGTCTCACTGACCTTACTGGTCTCACTGGAGCCGGTTTCTCCATTTTTAGCCACTACAGCCGGCTGGGCATCTACAACCTGGACATCCGCGAACGATACAAAATAAAACGTTCCCTCCATATCCTCTCTCGTGCAGAAGACCGGGAAAGCCTTCATGCCATCCAGGGATACATCAAATTTCTCCTCAAGCGCTTCCTGGGCAATGTCCACCGCTTTGTCCTCGCTCATATCTTCGCTTGTTTTCTCGGGAGTGGCCGAGAAGCCTGGTGATAATGCGAAGTCACTGACTGACCCTTCCTTGCCGCTTGTTTTCTCGGGAGTGGCAGGGACCGCGGGACGAATTTTGCCCTCAAACTCTGTTTGCTGATGCTGACCGGTCACCTTTACACTGGGAGCCGTATCATTGGCAAACGCATAGGTTGACAATGCACCGTTCCCCGCGATTAAAGTCACTGCCGCTCCGACCGTAAGTGCTGTGGCATAAAGCTTCTTTTTCATTTTCCTTACCTCCGTCATTTGATTGATTGGGATTTCGTAACTACAAGCTCATTATGAGGGGGGCGTATTATGGACTAGTGTTCGAGTTGTAACGAAGCTGTAAAATGAACGGACACCTTCGTATACTCGTGTTCTTTGGATTCAATCCACAGCTGCGCATGGTGGAGCCGGGCAATTTGACTGCAGATGGACAGCCCCAGCCCGATGCCTCCCAGCTCTTTGGAACGGGATTTGTCTACAACGTAGAAGGCTTCGGTAATTTTTTCGATATCCTTATCCGGGATGCCCTTTCCGAAATCGGTCACCTCAATGGCGACATGCGAGTCCCGAAAGTTGCTTTTCAGAAGAATTGTACTCCCGTCAGGAGAAGCCTTGATACTGTTTTCCACCAGGTTCATGAACAACGTCTGCAGCAGTACGGGATCTCCATATATCCGCTCTGCCTCGCATTCCTTCACCAACTTGATCTGCTTTGCTTGCAAATCATGCTGCTCCATCTGTTCCACATAAGCAAACAAGGCTTCAACCTCCACGGGCTGCAAGGTAATCTCCTCGTTCTTCAAATACAGCAGCTCCATCAATTTTCCTGACAGCAAATCCAGCCTGGCCACATGCTCATGAATGTAATCAATCGCCATTCTGCGGTCCTCCTCCGTGCTGTTGGCATGATTTAAAAATTCGCTATACCCCTTGATCGCCGTAATCGGCGTCTTCAGCTCATGAGTCAGATTATTGATGAAGGTTTCCTTGTCTTCGTTTGCTTTCTGCATCGTTTCAATATTTGTGGATACTGCATCCACCATTTTGTTGAAATCCCCGGCCAATTCGGCGATTTCGTCGCTTCCGCTAATCTTGACTCTTTGGTGATAAGCTCCCGCAGCGATGTCCCTTACCCCTTTGTTCAGATTTCGGATCGGGGCAGTCAGCCGGAACAGCAGCAGAATGAGCACGGCAGATAAAACGACGGAAATGACCACACTCAAGGTTATAAAATAGCTGATCAGCGTATTGTAATAATCCTGCAGATAAGCGGAGCTCCTGGATATGACCAGCTTGAGCCCGTTAAACTCCATGCTACCGCCCACAAAAATCCACAGCTCCCCGTCAAGCTTCCGATATACCGTTTCGCGCTGCTCTCCCTGCAATTCCTCGCGCGCGCTCTCAAACTGATAGGCATTGGAGAAGACCAGCCGCTCCCCTTCATACACCTCCATCAGAACGCCCTCTGCAAAGTAATTATCAGCAAAACCGGAAATCACAAGCTCATAAGCCGTACTGCCGGTGCTGTTAGCAAAAACCTGCAGGATATAACTTAGCGAGTTATCGATGCTCTCATATTCGCTTACACCTCTGGACATATCCATCTGCTCGTTTAACTGGTAGCTTTTTTGCAGCAAGGCATAGGCCCCGATATCAAAAGCGATCAAGAAAACCAGCAGCACACACAAATACGTTTTCTGCCAAAATTTCACCTTTACACCTCAAGCCTGTAACCGTATTTGTACACCGTCTTGATGCGGTGCTCCCAGTTCAGCTTCTTTCGCAGCCGCTGAATATGCACGTCCACGGTTCTCGTTTCCCCATAGAAGTCAAAGCCCCAGGTCTGCTCGATGATCTTTTCGCGGGAAAGCGCGATATTTTTATTTTGAATGAGAAATTCGAGCAGTTGAAATTCTTTATTGGTCATTTCCACGACTTGTCCGTTCACCGTGACGATATGCTTGTCCAGATCCACCGTCGTCCCGTCCAGACTGAATTCACTTGTGTTCTTCTGGTTTCGGCGCAGCACCACATGAATCCGGGCAATCAGCTCCACCGCCTCAAACGGTTTGACGATATAGTCCTCCGCCCCGATCTCCAGGCCGTGCACTTTATCTGAAACGGCATTTCGCGCTGTCAGGAAAATCACCGGAATGCCCCGTTTCACAAAGCTTCCCACGAGATCAAATCCGTCTCTGCCCGGCAGCATCACGTCCAGAATGACCAGATCAATCCGCATTTTGTTCAGCAGCTCCGGGATTTGCTCGCCGCTGTACAATTGAACGTACTCATGCCCGACCATTTTCAGATTCAGCGCAATCAGGTCGTTTATTGCCTTCTCATCATCGACGATCAAAATTTTGGCCATCTTATCACACTCCACCGCCATGATACCAAATCCCCGCTTGAAAGTTATTATAGAGTTTTGAGCCTCCAGCATGGCTAAAGCCATGGGATTCTTAGCTAGTTAACGCACGCAGGCCATTTCTGTTTTGTGCAGACTGCTAAGTTAAGAGCTAGCTCATTAGCTCATCCTGGATCAGAGCCTATAGCTATCCAGGCTGATAGACTGTTACCATCTATCACAGGTTGGCCATGATGTTGATTGCTCCAACTCGGTCGCGGTGTGCGCGATACCCACATGAACAATGATACGTTCGGTCCATGGCCTTGTTCCGTGTCCCACAGTTAGGGCAGGTTTGGGAGGTGTATGCGGGATTCACTTCGATGACCCTAATCCCGGCCAAGGCCGCTTTGTATGCGATAAAATTTTGCAGTTGATAGAACGTCCAGTTGTGCAGGTTTTTAGCGTTTTTACGACTTGTTCTTGTCGTTTGGCGAATGTTCGTTAGCTTTTCCATCTTGATGACCGATACGCGCTCTTCCATTGCCATGTTCACAATCTTTCGGCTAATTTTGTGATTTTGATCTTGAATGTAGCGATGTTCTTTATGCTCCTGCTTGCGGATCGCAGACAGCTTCTTTAACTTGCCCAGCTTTCTTCTGCGTTCTTTGTACTTGCGGCGCATGTACTTGTTTTGTCTACCATCCCCTACAAACTTCGTCCTACCTGTAGAGGTGACCACGACGGCAGGAACTTTTAAGCCCAGGTCGATTCCCATCATGGCGCCGTCAGGGGCTGGTTCTATCTTTTTCTTAACTGAAATTTGAACGTACCACTTCCCCAACTTTTCCACCAATTTTAACAGGCCCGGCTTGCCGCTGGATAACACCTGTTGTTCGCGTTCTGTTACATGAGCCGGAATCTGGAGCCGCTGCGCCTTTCCGCCCGACATCACAGGGAAAGCAACGCTTTTGTCCCCAAGGGAATAGTTCTGGTTGTTGACGTAGTAGGCTCTGCGCTTGAGTATCGAACGTTTTCCTTGCTTTTTCGCCTTTTTATGAATACTTCGTGCATCTCGAATGGCCTGGTTCTTGACGGCAGAGGGAAGCTTGGCATCGACATCCTTGGAGGTGAGCTTGGGAAATGTTCCCGATGCTTCCGCTTGTTCGGTAAGGAGATTGACCGTTTGGATGTATTCGTCTCCCATCTCCTTCAGCAAGGAAACATCATTTGGAAATATTCGAATTTGAACGGTTACGGTTGGCATGGTTTCACCCCCTCGTCTTTTGTTCTTCCACATAACGTTGGATGGTCTCGCTCGAAACATTCCCTGCCGTGCTGACAAAATAGGAACGTGTCCAAAGGCTGGGCAAATGCTGCAGATGTTTAAATTCCTGACGCAACAACCGCGAGGTTGTCCCTTTCAATGCTGCCATAATGTCTGCCGGAGAATCTGTTGGCAACACGTTTAAGAAGAGATGCACATGATCGGGCATCACTTCCATCGCAATCATAAGCCAATCGTTTTCCTGACACAGCTCTTGCACAAGCTCTTTAAATCGCGCTTCGACTTGCCCCACAAGGACCTTCCTTCGGTATCGCGGGCAAAACACAAAATGATAGTTAATGAGTGACACGGTGGTTTTCGTTCTTCTATGTTCTTGTCCCATAGTTTGATTGTATCAGTTTGAATATATAACTGCAACTTTATTCAAAAATACAGGACAATTAAGCTGTCTAAGACAGCCCTTGTCCTAAGCCGATAAAGCAAAAAGAGCCTGAAACGAGTCAGACTCTTAAATGTATGGGTTTATTCCTTCACCAGCCCACGAATAAAGGCCTCAAAGCTTGGCGCAAGCCGTGTGATTGCATAATTGTTGGCTTTATCGACATGCACAACCTCCGGTGCGCCGTCATTGCCGGAGTCGCGGTAATCCAGCATAACCGCTGCCGCTTCCGAAGGACAGTCACAGATGATCACGCCAAATTCAGGGTATCCCTCCTGTTCAATCCGGAAGCGGCTGCCTGCTTCTCCGCACAATGAACGCTTCTTCTCTCTGCCAATGCCCAAAATACCGGAAATAGCGATATGTTCCCTCTCCCCGGACACCGGGTCAGCCACCGGGAAGCTTCTGCTGCGGGGAACACCCCCGTTATGCTGCTTCATCATCTGTACATAGAAGGCCGGCAGTCTGAAAACAAGCTCTTCCTCCACGGAAGCGATCAGCTCATCGGTCGGCGGGGCCATCACATATTGCTCCAGCGCCAGGTCGCTGTCCTCCCAGAAGTCCGTAAAATCAACCTCCGATTCCAACGCAGCTTCAGGTGCACCATCAGCATGGACAGGTACACGGGCGGGGACAGCGGCTGCTTCCTTCGCCGTCTGCTGCGGTACCTTATCCCGGATCAATTCCAGAAACTCCTGAATTTCTTCATCCCCAGGCTCTAACCGGTCTGCCGCTTCGAAGGCGCGCAACGCCTCCTCATACCGGTCCAGATAATAGTAGGCAAAGCCTATACGATACTGCCACAACGGGTCCACTTTACCCTCATCCGCCACGGACAGGAACTGCTCGACCGCCTCTTCATAACGCTCCAGATTGTTCAGCGCCCTGCCCAAATGGTTGGTCAGCTCATAGTCCCGCTCCTCCGCAGGAATGTCCATCACGGCATTTACGATTTCCTCGAATTCATCCTCTTCATGCCACGCCTCCAGCTGTGGCAACAGCTTGTCCTGCATCCACTCAGCCCCCTAGTTTCGTTCTTTGTACAATTTTAACATTCCCGGCAGCCCCATCTCCAGCCTGCAAAGCATGTATAATGGCTTTCACTTCTCTCTATCATACCCTATGTCTGGCAGGGAAACGGCTATTTAAGGACAAGCGGTAAAAAAATATCGTCCACAATTTCTGTAATGATGTGTTCAGTTAACTCCTCATGGGCGATGAGCACTTCGTAACGAATCAAATCAAAGGGAAGGGATATAACTCTCTCTTTCATGGTTTGCAGAGTCACCTCTCCCCGTGCCTCAGCATTTTTCAAAATCGTCTTCATAGCCAGGGTCAGCTTGTCCTCCTTGCTTCGACTCACCGTTTGCGGCAAAGCAGACATGATCTCCTTATCTGGATCGTCGACCAGCATGCCGTGTATCGTTTCAGAACCGATCGCTCGCATAGCAGCCGCTATTCCATTAAGCAAAGTGATCACATCACTACGCAGTTCACCTGTGTCGGGAGCTTCAAGGGGAGGTCTTGGCACAAATTTGACGGCTGCGGCGGCGATAAGCTTGGTTTTATTGGGCCAGCGGCGGTATACCGCATTTTTGTTGGTCTTCGCTCTCGTGGCAACTGCATCTATCGACAGACGGGCATAACCCACCTCCTGCAGCTCGTCCCAAGCGGCCTGCAAAATGGCATTCTCCAGAACCTCTCCGCGCCGCCGTGTCGCTGTATTCCGAACCTCATCCTGTGGCGGTACGGAAGCTGCGGAGCTCTCATTTCTATTTCTCTCCATCCTCATTTCCCCCTCTTTCAGAATATTCCCATTCATTTCGGACGTTTTTACATTTGCATTTCTGATGAATCTATAATAACATCGATTTAGGGTACTTATAGTACCTTATCAAAAAAAAACAATGAGAGGTGCTTAATAATGACTGATAAATCAATCTCCCGGGCTTCCGGAAAAACGGTACTGATCTCTGGTGCAAGTATTGCCGGCCCCACCCTTGCCTATTGGTTGTGCAAATATGGCTTTGATGTCACCGTGGTCGAGCGCTCGCAGACGATTCGGGGCGGCGGCTATCCCATCGATGTGCGGGGAACGGCGATCGACGTAGTCGAGCAAATGGGATTACTTCCGCAGCTTCAGGAAGCCCATATCCATTCGAAGAAGATTTCTTTTATCCATGCCGACGGTAGCATTGCCGGTGCAATTAAACCAGAGGATATCTCCGGCGGTGTAGAGGAACGGGACATCGAGCTGCCGCGCGGCAGACTAACCGAGTTGCTGTACGATCTGACAAAACAGCAGCCGGTCCGCTACCAGTTCAATGATTCCATCGCCACCCTGAACGATGACGGCAGCGGTGTAGATGTCACCTTCAAGAGCGGCAAAAGCGGCAGATATGACATCGTCATCGGGGCGGATGGCTTGCATTCGAATACGCGCCGGCTCGTGTTCGGTCAGGAGGAGCCGTTCACCCGGTACCTCGGTTACTATTTTAACGGCTTTACCGTTCCGAATGATCTCGGCCTGTCCCATGAGTCTATTGTCTACGCCACACCAGGGCGGTATGCGATATTGTCGGCCGCTCGCGACAGCGACACACTGCATGCCTTTCTGAACTTCGCGTCCGAGAAACCGCCGATCTCTGATCGGCATGATGCCGACCAGCAGCGCAGGCTGACGGCAGAGATGTTTGCCGGACACGGCTGGGAAGTTCCCCGGCTTGTACAGGCGATGATGGAAGCGGACGACCTGTATTACGACGTTGTCGCTCAAATTCACATGCCCCATTGGTCGGCAGGCCGTGTAGCGCTGGTGGGCGATTCCGCCTTTGCACCCTCTTTTCTGACCGGGCAGGGAACGAGTCTTGCGCTGGTGGGCGCATATGTGCTGGCCGGCGAGCTGGCCTCCCATGATGAGCCTGAAGAGGCTTTTGCAGCCTATGAGAAACGCATGCGCCCATTTGTTGAAGCAAACCAGGCTTTGGTTGATAGCGGTGCAGCAGCCTTCCTCTTCCCACGCACCAATGAGGAGCTCGAAGCCCGCAATCAGGCGCTTGCGACCATCCAGTCATCAGCTCGGGGCAGCATGCCTGGGGATGAATCCAGAAACGTTCACAGCTCACTTCGCCTGCCTGATTACCTTGTAAAGTAAACATTTTTTAGAAACATGTCTATCGACGTACATTCAAAGAAACCAGGCCGCGCTTGGCGGAAGTTTTTCCTGGAATCAACCTCTACCTCTGAGACGTTCACTGGATGGTTCTGTTCCCATCGGACAGGCTGCTCCATGAACGTCTTTTTGTTTATTCATACCCAAAGCAGTGGCAGCAGCTTATAGAAATTGTGGTTCATTAAAATACCGGCAGGCGTTATAATCTGGGGTGGGTGGAAACTTTGCCATGATGTGGTCCGACTCTCTGGACTTTACGGTCGAGAAATCCGGCAAAACCCGTTTGGGGTCTGCCATGTCGGGGGAAGGGCTGGTCAACGTATACCGGGGAACAGGTATGGTCTGGCTGGCTCCACAGACTTCATACATGAACAGTATATTCCAGTCTAATGTGCCGTTTTCATCCGGAGCCCGCTGACTGGATATGCTAAGGGAAAAATACTCCGGATGTCGAGAATGAGCTTGTTGATTTTACCGAGGTGGTGACATTTATGAAAACAACTCGATCTTCATCCGCACTGGGCGAATTCATCAAATCACGCAGGGAACGGCTGCAGCCTGAAGAAGCGGGGATTGACCCGCTGCCGGGACGCAGGCGCACTCCAGGGCTGCGCAGGGAGGAAGTAGCCTATCTCGCCAATATCAGTGTGACTTACTATACTTGGCTGGAGCAGGGCAGAGAGACGAACCCGTCACCGGAAGTGCTGCTCAATATCGGCAATGCGCTGCAGCTGGACGAGGATGAGCAGAAGCATTTGTTTGATCTGGCAAATGTCGACCCAGCGAGCGCAGGTGCTGAGCTGAACAGCGGAGAGTCGGATACCGGATTTTTGCAAAATATTGTAGATCAGCTGCATTATCCTTCTTTCATCACGGATGCAGGCACTGATGTAATCGTCTGGAATCGGGCGGCCGAGCTGATTGTAGCGGATTTCGGCAGTCTGCCGGAGAGCGAGCGATATATGATCAACATTACGTTTCTGCATCCGGATTACCGTGAACGACTGGTAAATTGGGAGGGCTTTGCCCGTTACACCGCTGCGGTGATGCGCGCCGGCTTCGACCGTTACAAGGAGAACCCGCTTTATATGGAACGGTTCGAACGTATGAGACGGGAAAGTAAAGAATTCAATTATTACTGGGATCTTTATGAAATCAAGCAAAAACGTGTAGCGACCTCATTATTCCGCCTTCCCAACGGGCAGGAGATGGAGTTCATGATCCATTCCGCAGGTGTGATTGATAACAATCCGGACTTGCACTGGTGCTTCTTTGTTCCGGTACCCGGCACGGATACGGAAGAGAGGCTGCTGCGGCTGCTGGAAAATGACGCGCTGATCCAATGAGCAATTCCAGCTGTTGGCCCCTGTTCAGTTGCTTTCCTTTTCAGAAATAACGTATGCTTAAATTAGGAACAATCACCGGAAGGGGGCTTGAAGCGTGAAGGAGGAAAGCCGGATTTTTGAGGGAATTTCGCCGGAGCGAATCATGGATAAAGAAATTGCACTTGACCTTCGTCACGAGGCTGAATGCGATATCGACGTTGGGGAAACGATCCGCGTGCTTGGCGGGAAATGGAAGCTCTCGTTATTACATGAATTGGTCGAGCAGACCCGGCGGTTCAACGAATTGCGGCGGGCGCTTCCCGATATATCGCAAAAAATGCTGACACAGCAGCTCCGCGAGCTGGAAGAAGAGGGGCTGGTAGAACGGAAAGTCATTCCGGATAACCCTCCCAAGGTGGAGTATTCCCTGTCGGCATACGGACAGACGCTGAGGCCGCTGTTTGCCGTTATGCTTGACTGGGGAGCCAACCATCGCAGGCGTAAGGCCCAATCCGAAAAGCTCTCAGGAAAACCATCCTGAGAGCTTTCAATTTACCGCTTTATTTTCCCCTGTCCGGCAATGCGGATTATTACGCTCAATCCAAAAATGATACGATACAGAATGCTTTAGCTGGACAGGTGAATGCGAATGCCGGCTTAATAAAGCTTTTGCTTTGCTTCGTCCGTAAAGGAGATCAATTCGTCTATTCGTCCGTCGCGAATTTTATTTGCCCAGGCAGGATCGGCCAATAATGCCCGCCCGACGGCAACCAGGTCGAATTCTTCATGTTCCAGCCGTTCGACCAAGCCGGCGACCTGGGTCTTTTCCGTTCCATCGTCCTCCAGACCAACCGATCCGACGGTGATCACCGGTTTGCCTGTCAGCTTTTTGGTCCATCCGGCCAGGTTCAGATCGGAGCCTTCGAATTCAGGCTCCCAGAAACGGCGGGTGGAGGCGTGGAATATATCGACCCCGGCTGCGACCAAAGGAGTCAGGAATTGTTCCAGCTGTTCCGGCGTCTCAACCAGCTTGGCCGTGTAGTCGCTCATCTTCCATTGCGAAATGCGCAGCACGATCGGAAATTCCGGTCCGACGGCACGGCGGCAAGCTTCGATCACTTCCACCGCAAAGCGGGTCCGTCCGCCCCAGTCGCCGCCGTAGCGGTCCGTGCGCGAGTTGGTTTTTTTCCAGAAAAATTGATCGAGCAAAAAGCCGTGTCCACCGTGGATCTCAATGCCGTCGAATCCGATCCGCTTGGCATCGGATGCTGCCTTGGCGAAGACCTGGATGATGTCTGCGATATCCGCTTCCGAATAATCACCGACATGCCCCCGCGCTCCTATATGAGTGATCTGCGATATGATTCGTCCGCCCGCTTCGTGCACCGCAGTCACCACGTTGGCCCAGCTGCTTAACGCGGCTTCGCCGTAGATGTGTGGTACATTTTCCAAATTGGACGTATCCGGATGATCGATCAGCGTGCCCCCGGTCACGATCAGTCCGACGCCATTCTCCGCCCTGCGGCGATAATAGGCGGCCATATCCGGGACCGGCACGCCATTTGGAGCAAACTCCCGGGCCATCGGTGCCATGACAATCCGGTTAGGCAATGTCAAATTTCCAATAGTGAACGGTTGGAACAGGGTTTGAGCAGTTGGGGAATAATTCATAACAAACCTCCAGAAAGATTGTATTTGATCCACGTTTATGATTCTAATCGCGATTAGTTCAATTCGGGTATGGCCCCAGTATAAAACCTGTGTCAGTCTCCCACAAGGAGGCACTATTTCTTCATCTGGTAACCTTCAGGTAACCTACTATGGACTCTAGTGCTTCACTACAAACAAAAGAAATGCCCCAGGTACGCAAAAAGAGCTGACCGTTATCACTCGGCCAGCTCTTTGTCCTCTTTTTCTGCTCTTTAATTAAACGAATAATCCGCCACCACGACGTCTTCTATCCAAGGACCAATGTCCTGCAGCAGCTGCTGATGAAGAGGATGCGGCGCATAATCCCGGCAGGCCTGCTGATCCTCGAACGTTATCCGAATGGCCAGGGAAAATCCGTGCGTATTCTCTGTCTCTTCCGATACATTGATTCCGGCGCTAAGAGCAACAATGCCCGGAATGGAAGCTTTGAAGGAATTTACGGTTTTCAGAGCATCTTCATAGTTGACAGCCGTGCCGTTATGCTCCTTGAATTTCAAGAGAACGATATGTTCATACATGGTTTGAACCCTCCCTGTCTATATTAGAAAAAAGTGAACCTTGATTTCATGCCTGCAAATCACATAACCTATTCTATATAGATTAATTATGACCAGGAAGAGATCCAGTGATCCTGGGATTGCGAATCCCACTCTTCCTGCCTGGACAGGAGGCATGCAGCATGGCGAATATTCCATTAGACAGATACCAGGAATTAGCCCGTTTTTTGCGAATACGGCGGGAACGGATTACACCAGAGCAAGTTGGTCTGCCGGACAATGGCCGCAGGCGCACTCCGGGACTTCGCCGGAGTGAAGTTGCGATGCTGGCCGATGTGGGGCTGGATTGGTATACCTATCTGGAACAGGGCCGCCATATCAACGTCTCCGACGAGATTCTCGGGCGAATAGCCAAAGTGCTCATGCTGGATGCGCCGGAACGTAACTATATGTTTTATCTGGCCCGCAAGCGCCCTCCAATAGAGGAAACAAAACCGTATTCCCAGGTTACTCCTGCCCTGCATGGCTTTCTGGACAGCCTCGGAACCTCCCCGGCGAATGTCATGGATCCCCGCATGAACATCATTGCCTGGAACTCAGCCTACTGTGCCATAAACGGCGACCTTGCAGCCTTAACCGACCAGGAACGGAATTTTGTATGGATGACCTTTACGTCCGAACGCTTCCGCTACATTAAAGGAGATGAATGGGAGCAGCATGCACGCCGGATTGCCGCTCAATTTCACGCCGGGTTTGCCCGGCACGTTGATGATCCCTGGTGGTCCGAGCAGTTTAATGCTCTATCCCAAATCAGTCCGGAGTTCCGTGAGTTTTGGGAAGCCCATGATGTGCTGGATGCCATTGATGCCCCCAAGACTCTTCGGTGTCCCAATGCCGGCATGTTAAATTTCGACCATGTGTCCTTCCAGTATCTTGAGGATCCGAGCTTGACGGTATCCATACATGTTCCTCATCAGGATGGCACCGTCGAAAAAATGCAGCGGCTGCTGAGCGACTATGAACTAAAGAGCAAGGAGCGGCATGCGCTCTCTACCTGATTAGCAGCAGCTCTTGTTCTGCGAGCTGACCGTTGTCATTCGGCCAGCTCCCAAGCTTGTTTTATCTTTAATGAATAATTTCACTGACGATGAGTGTCTGGAATTTCAAACGACATAGTCGTTCCTTCTCCAGGCCTGCTTACGATGGACAACCCCTGCCCGTCGTATAACTGCTTTAATCGCCGATTTGTATTGGAGATGCCGATTCCGCCTTTTTCACCAACCGTGGCGCTTAGCAGCCTGTCCACCTGCTCCTGATCCATCCCTTTTCCATTATCGCTTACCTTAACAAGAGTACAGTCGTTCTGACGTGTAATGGAAATATGAACTGTCCCGCCTTCTGATTTGCTCAAGAGGCCGTGGTTCACAGCATTTTCCACCAAGGGCTGAATCGTGAGCGGTGGGAGCTGCAAACGAATGTCCGGCTCCACCTCCCATTCAATGGACAGCCGATCACCAAACCGCACTTTTTCGATATACAGATAGGCTTTGACCAACTCCAGCTCATGAGACAGCTCAACCAGCCTGCCTGTGTTCAGAAAATTGAAACTAATCCGCAAATAGGAAGCAAAGGCCTCGCCCAGCTTAAGCATCCTGTCTGTATCCACCTCACTTAACGCCATCAGCGAATTCAGAGTATTAAACAGAAAATGAGGCTGAATTTGCGCCTGTAAATATGCGGCTTCCATTCGCAGCCGCTCATGAACGGATTGCCTTAGGGTAACCAAAGCTTTAATCCGGTATTTTAGCTCCAGCGCATCTACAGGTTTTGTGACATAATCGCTCGCTCCCGCAGAGAAACCTGTGTAAATATCGGCCGGCTGGCTACGAGCGGTAAGCAGCAAGACGGGAAGCTCCGACATGGGGAACTGCTCCCTGACGTTCCGGGTCAATTCATATCCGGACATGTTCGGCATCATCACATCGGCAATGAGCAAATCCCACTGCTGCGTAGCCAGCAATTCCAATGCTTCCTGGCCCGATTGAGCCGTCACAATGACATAAGGCTCTGTCGACAGGATGCTGACCAGCACTTTCAGGTTGATCGGATCATCGTCCACAGCAAGAATACGGGCCCTGCTTTCTTCCAAAAGCGGTGAAGGTGTCGTTGCGGAGATTTCCTTTTCCCCAACAGTCAAATCCGGGAACAGAAAACCGCCAGGCATCTCATCCGCTCCTGCCATCTCGTGCCCGATAGAATACGACACCTGCGGCATGGAAAGATCGGACTCATCCGCCAAAGGCAGATCAAAGCTGAAGACAGACCCTTTGCCAAGCTCGGAGCGAACCGTCAATGTACCACCGTGCAGCTCAATAAGCTGCCTACAAATGCTTAGCCCCAGTCCAATTCCCTGCCCGCCGTTAACGCCATCATAAGCACCTTGCTCATAAGGAAGAAAGACTCGTGCGCGGGTTGCTTCATCCATGCCTATCCCGGTATCGGCGATATGAATGAGTACTCGTCCCTCCCTTGTTTCGGCTGACACGGAGATCGTTCCCTTTTCCGTATATTTCAGTGCGTTGTGCAGCAAATTATAAAAAACTTGCACCAGCCTCTTTTCATCGGCCAGAACGGGAGGTGTGGTTTCCGGTACATCCATATGCAGGCCGACCGGCCTGGCTTCTGCCATATATTGCAGCATGGAAATGATGCCTGGTACGATAGACTGAACTTGTAAGGGCTCCTTCCGCAGCACAAGACGATGCTCCTTCAGCCGAACCACATCAAGAAGATCATCAAGCAGATGGGACATCCGCCTGCTCATTCTAATAAGCAGTTGCATATCGTCAAGACTGTTCTTCTCCAGCCTGTCTTTTTCTTTGGTGGCCACATGATGGGCGATATTCATAATGCCGTGCAGTGGTGTCCGCAGCTCATGCGAGGTATTGGCCAAAAATTGGTCCTTGATCTGGTCCGCCTCTTTCAGTTTTTCGTTGAGTTCAATATTTTCCCTGTTTTGCCGGAAGTATTGCTTGAACCAATAAGAGGCAAAGCCGATAATCGCGATAGCCAGGTCAACCGGATAATAGACGGTGGTGACGTCGCTGACAGCCTCTGCCGTACTCCAGATAAAATTAGAGATGATTCCTGCCGAGCTGATCAACAGGAAGATCATGTCACGACCCGTCTGCTGCTTGAAGACCATCATTCCTATGATATAGAGGAACCAGGCAAACGACATGAAATAAAGAACGTAAAACAAGCTGGAAAGAACGATGCCATCCACGTAAGCGAACGGCATGATCAGCAGCAGAACCGTAAAGCCTATATTTGCCGCCAAAAATACGCGCAGCCATCCTTTATGAAAATAGATCGGCATGAATTTTTTGAACAGCAGCAAAATTAACGGAATTTGCCACAGCATGCTGATCCATTTAATTTTGATCGCCCATGTGTAATGGATCATCGGATACCAATTCAGCAGCATGGTATCGTAGTTGCTTAGAACCACAATGCTGGTGATCAGCAGCAGCAACCCGGTAATCAGCAATGTCTTCTCTTTCGGATTGAACGCATAAATAATGAAAGCATACACTTCATGAAGCAGCAGCACCAAAAAAATAAACAGCTGTAACCCGATGGAGTTCCAGCGGACAATATCAATGGACCCTTGGGAGCCAAAGCGCACGGGGTTGATGATTCCACCCTTGTTGGGATTGTCGAAGTTGGCCACACGGACCAACACATCGATCTCTGTAGTTCCTTTTATATCGTAGGTAGCGGTAAAAGAGACACTTTTGGGCGTATATTCCTGTTTGGAGGTTGCCACCCTGCCGATGCTTCCCGCCATTTCTCCATTGATTTCAATTTCGGATGCCGTCGTAACCCCTCTGAACCAGAAAGCGATGGGCTCCTGCAGCGGGTCGGTCAAAATCCGCAGCCGATATGTTCCATATCCGATGGAGTTGCCGGTGTCCGGGTGAAGCGCACTTCCCCAATCTCCCGGAACCGTGATATTTAGAGGGTCAGGTCCTTTCTCAAGTAGTTCTTGGCCAGTAGCAAGTGATCCGGGATAGAACTTCCACTCCCCATTCAAATATAAGGGGGATGAACTCCCCAAATCCGTCCCGCGGAGATCAAGCACGCCATCAATGGCTCGAGGGTGATTCATTACTGTGAACATCTCGGACCACATCCAACGCATTCCAGTCAGTGCGCTAAATATCAGAAGCAATATCCATATATATTTGTGTTGGGTTCTTTTCTTTGTTCGCATATACACAAATTCGACACAAACGTGAAGGATTCCTTTAATCGTCAAAGAAAGGAGCATGCCGCAGCAGCTCCTTTCCATCTCTTACTATTATGTTTTTAACTAAAAACCGTTTTCTTCTCGCTCAGACCAAGCGCCTGCGATGTTGAATCATGAATTTTCTGGAAAAGCTCGGGGTTTTCCGTTAATGCCACGCCATAAGAAGGAATCATTTCTTTAATTTTCGATACCCATTCTTTCATATGCTGCGGGAAGCATTTTTCCAATACCTCAAGCATAACATTAACGGCCGTAGAAGCCCCCGGCGAAGCGCCCAGCAATGCAGCAACTGAACCGTCTGCGGCGGTAACCACTTCCGTACCAAATTGCAGTGTTCCTCTGCCGATAGCCGTATCTTTGATCACCTGCACACGTTGGCCTGCCACCACGATGTCCCAATCTTCGCTTTTGGCGTTCGGAATGAACTCACGCAGTTCTTCCATCCGCTGCTCATTGGATAACATCACCTGCTGGATCAGGTATTTGGTCAGTGCCATCTCTTTTACCCCGGCCGCCAGCATGGTCAGGATATTATCCGGTTTTACGGAGAGGATCAAATCCAGATTGGAACCTGTTTTTAAAAACTTGGGTGAGAAGCCAGCAAACGGCCCGAACAGCAATGCCTTTTTGTTGTTGATATATCTGGTATCCAAATGCGGAACGGACATGGGGGGAGCCCCGATTTTGGCCCTGCCGTATACCTTGGCATGGTGCCGCGCTACCACGTCCGGATTGTTACAGGCCATGAACAGCCCGCTTACCGGGAAGCCCCCAATATGCTTGGACTCGGGAATGCCGGTTTTCTGCAGTAAAGGCAGACTTCCGCCGCCGCCGCCGATAAAGACAAATTTTGCCGTATGATATTCCGTTGTACCGTTCTCGATATTCTGCACCTTCACGTTCCATAAGCCGTCGTTGGTGCGCTTGATATCCTTAACACTATGCTTGTAGTTGATCTTAACATTCTTACTCTTTAAGTGGTCAAACAATATGCGTGTTAAAGCGCCAAAATTAACATCCGTACCGGAGTCAATTTTAGTGGCTGCTATCGGTTCGTTCGATGTGCGCCCTTCCATAATTAGTGGAACCCATTGCTTCAACTGTTCCGGATCGTCTGAAAATTCCATTCCCTGAAACAGGGGATTTTCTGAAAGCGCTTTAAATCTCCTTTTCAAAAAGGTCACATTTTCATCACCTTGTACCAAACTCATGTGAGGTAAAGGCATAATAAAATCCTGCGGATTGCGAATTACATTGCTGTTGACAAGATAAGCCCAAAACTGTCTTGAAAGCTGAAACTGTTCATTTACACTTATGGCTTTGCCAACATCTATAGATCCGTCAGATTTCACGGAAGTATAGTTAAGCTCACACAGTGCGGCGTGGCCTGTGCCCGCATTATTCCATTCGTTGGAGCTTTCTTCCCCTGCGCTTGCGAGTTTCTCAAATACTTTGATTTCCCATTCCGGTGCCAGTTCTTTCAGTAATGCTCCCAAAGTTGCGCTCATGACTCCTGCACCAATTAAGATAACGTCTGTTTTTATCTGTATGCTGCTCATTACAACCCTTCCTTATACCAATATTTGCAAAAAAGGGTAGACGCTCCGGCTTAGGTACCACAAAGCAAGGCGCCACCTAGGAACTCAACATTCTTTTCAATTATAAACTATTTAAATCTGGTTAAAAAGTGACAATTCCGATTTAATACCTCGGAGCACGCAAAAATCATGCCAAAATACAAAGATCCCAGCCCCTGATTTATAGCTCTCAAAGCACAGTTAAGTGTAAAAAAAATATTATTCTTCAAGTGCAAAGAAGCGGTGCCTGCTTCTTTGCTCCACAACGACATTACTGTGTCTTAATCAAACACAGTAAAACTCAAAAATAAAATGCAGTTGCGGACTTTAACTGCAACTTATTCGGTAACAGTATATGTCGTTCAAGCAACTAATGCAAGCAGTTTTCGCATCCATCTACTGGTTGAACTGGAGATCCTTCATAACCTCTGCTAATGTATGCTGCTTAAGCAGCATAATCGTTTGGATTTGGATATCGTCCATAATGGAATGCAGCCTCGTTTCGAGCTCTTTCAAGCCAGGATCGCTATTGATCTGTTCTTCCGATACACAGCAGTCTTCCGACGCCTTGTTCCTCCTCTGCAAATTGTTATCGCAATCCTGTTTATCTTCTGATTCACCATAAGCAGAATTTAATGCCAGAAAAATATCCGCAAGGGTAATTTGACCCGGATTGCGCTGCAAAAAATATCCGCCATCACGACCTTCCTTCGCTTCAACAATCCCTGTTTGCACAAGCTGTATCAGAACTCTGCGTACAAAAGTAGCATGTGAGCTGACCTTTTTGGCAATAGCAGCGCTGGACATCGCTTTACCGCTTTGAGCAAGACAAATCAGGGCATGAACGGCAATGCCAAATCGAGGCGGTCCGATCTTAATGCTATGACGTATACTCATGTTAATTCCCTCCTCAGTGCAGTTTACCGTAATTTCGCGAGTCAAAGCAAGAAAGAGCGGGAGATGCCTCTCCCGCTCGAAATGTTCTTCAGCATTGCATTATTATACTATCTGCCCGATGTACTGTTTAAATTCTTGTATGGTTGTGAACCCCTTCGTCTAAATGAATCAGCTGTCTTTTGGGGACACTGGTAAAGACATATGAACCCAAGGGAGGTAAACCGGTGAACGAGAATGAGAATGAGAAAAGAAAAAAGCAGCTCGAACAGGCGCAAGCCAAAGATTCGACCGATGGAGGGCGGAGCCACGCGTTCATGTCAGAGGATCTATGGAACCAGGAAGGGAGCCCCGTCGCTGCGGACGACGAGTTCGGTCCGGAAATGAAACAAGAGGATCCGCCGACACTCAATGGCAAGCCGACGTAGTTCATGAGTTTTTCGTTTTATCCTGGAGCACGAAGAGGGGTTCAGAAAGGAAAATCTCCCTTTGCGCTCTGGTTCATCCTTTTCGGAAAACAAAAGAACCCGACTTCCGCAGCCATCGGTTCGGGTTCTTTGCATCGTCATTATTTACCATGTATTTCTAATATCTTTTCCATCATCTTTAGCACACCTAAATGATCATTGGAACCCGTGGCATAACTGGCGTATTGTTCCATATCGCTAAACACCATCATTTGTTCGGAGTCTATGCCCAGTTGCTCTCCCAGCACTTTCATGGCTTTTCCCCTGTTAATCTCATGGTTCATAATATCAATCCATATCGCATCCCCGGCGGTGACGGAAAAATCATGACCGTAATTGGGCTTGAATGTTTCCTCAAAATATTGCTTGCTGTTTTTATTGGGAAAATAAATCGTGAGTTTATCAGCTTCCGTAATCACTTGGTCGAGTTCTTCAACAAAGGTAATGTTTGAATAAAAGGTTTTCAAAAACGTTTCATTCCCTTTGTATTTTCTAGCTATATACGCTGAATCCAATCCACTGAGAATCGCAACCCCATCTGTGTTATCTTCGACGAAACGAATCATGGGTTGATAGTCCACAGGCTTCAATAAACTTTTGAAGATCACTTCTCCTTTATAGCTTATAATTCCGCCGCTACCACTGATAAAGCATATCTTATCCTTAATTTCAGGAAACATGTCCTCCAGTGTATATAGCGGGCGTCTGCTGGCAATCGCAAATACAATTCCTAACTTATCTAATTCTAAAATATACTGGTCAAGGTTTGAGGGCAGCTCGCCTTTTTCCGTAAGCAATATATGATCCATATCTGAAGCAATCAATTTTAAATTATTCATATAACACCTCCATGTTCATATTATAATAAAGCAACATTCACAATGATAATGCCTAAAATTGCCTGTATGATGTGCCTTAGGTGTCGTAAACCCACCCTATGTTCAGTTTTTGTAAATATGCCTTGTTTATAATAAGATGGATTTATATTTTTTTAGGAGGTAGTTATGAATTCTTCATTCAAAAAGTATGCAGCCGAATTCATTGGAACATTCGTGCTTGTTCTGTTCGGCTGCGGCAGTGCCGCTACGGCGGGAGGAGAGCTCGGAAATTTGGGAATCGCATTGGCATTCGGACTGTCCATTGTGGCGATGGCTTACGTCATCGGTCCGATTTCGGGGTGTCATATCAATCCAGCGGTTTCACTCGCCATGCTTCTTAATCGTAAGCTAACGGGCGCCGACTTCATCGGATATGTTGTGGCGCAAGTCGCCGGTGCCATCGCAGGCTCTGCTATTCTGTACGCCATCCTCGTCTCCGCGGGCATGCCCACAACAGGACTCGGTCAGAATGGTTTCGGCCCTGGCTATGGAATCGGGATTTCAGCGTTGATGGCCGTCATTGTCGAAGTGATTTTAACCTTCGTTTTTATCTATACAATCCTGGGTGTGACCTCAAGTGAGAGCAATGGAAATGTAACGGGCCTGGTCATCGGTCTGACGCTTGCTTTCGTACATATCCTTGGCATTGCCTTAACGGGAACGTCCGTCAATCCTGCAAGAAGCCTGGCGCCGGCGCTTCTGGTGGGTGGAACGGCTTTATCCCAGGTGTGGGTGTTTCTTATCGCCCCGCTTGTCGGCTCCGTGTTGGCCGTTGGTGTATACCAGTGGCTGAACATCAGCCGTAAAAGAAAGGCGTCTATCGACGGTATTTACACTGAAGGCAGAGCACACTAGCGGAAGTTTTTCTTGTGATGTAAGAATGCTGCAGCTCCACTGAAACTTAATATATTCTCTAATCTAAAAAAAGAGGGGCAGTCCCATAAGTCATTGAAAATGGCTTGAAGGCTGCCCCTTTGCTTTGTAAAAACCGGATTCACCGGTTAACCTTTTCTCCTTCTACCCCCATCTCGTATGACTCTTCCTTTAGATATGCGCCATACTCCTGAGTCCACGTCCACATGGCCTCAAATATCGGCTGCAGGCCCTGCCCGGACTCGGTAAGCTCATATTCCACATGCAGCGGTACACCAGGATAAAGAGTACGCCTGACGATTCCCTTCTCCTCCAGCATCCGCAATCTGTCTGTCAAAGTTTTCGGACTAATGGGCTGCAGCTTGCGGCGCAGCTCTCCAAAACGCCGGGTCCCGTTAAACAATTCAAACAAGAGAAGAAGCGTCCATTTGCCGTCCAGGATCTCCAGAATAGGTTCGACGGTACCAGGACAGGATCGGTCCATCATAGTGATCACTCCGTAGTTCATTTTTTGAAACTATTGCACTTTATTGTAACTACTTTTCAAAAGTACCACAGTTCAATTACGATGTAAATCGAGAGATGAGGTGCAACGCCCAGACCGGGTGGCCGCATCCATCCGAAAAATACTGAACAGAACATGAGGAGGAGTATGACTATGAAAGCTATATTATGGGCAACTTTAACCGCTAACGGCAATTATGCACAGTCCAGCCCTGAGAACCCGCCTAAACAAGAAGCGCTGAACGATTTTGCGGCACATGCCAAAGCTGCGGGAAATTTCATTGTCGGACGCAGAACGTTTGAGGCAATGCAGGACCCCAACAGAGTCCCACAAGAAGAAGAGGCCAACACGGACGGACCTTTCGCCGGGATGGATATCGTTGTTATATCCAGCAGCATCCATGACATTCCGGGCGTAACGGTAGTAAGGTCTCCTCAGGAAGCCTTGAACTACTTGCGGCAAAAAGGCCATCAGACCGCTCTCATCAGCGGTGGAGCGGATGTCCACAATACCTTTCTAAGCCAGGGACTTGTAGACGAAGTGATATTTAATGTGGCTCCTGTGTTGGAGGGCAAAGGGCTGAATCTTTTAATCGATCAGAACAACTACGGTTACATGCATGTTCAATTGTTGGACTGCAAACCTCTGGGTGGTGGGGTCGTTCAACTGCGCTATGCGATTGACCGATAGATCAGCCTCACGCGTTTACCCGCTGCCTCTATTGGATCAATAAAAAGCCCTGAGCCCCTTGCCGATATCAGCTGGGAGTCTCAGGGAATGATTGAGCATTATAATATCCATTACTTACCGGACACCGCATTCGCCACCAGGGTAGCATATACCTTCGCTCCGGACGGATTCAAATGCACACCGTCACTGGCGAAGAAAGCATTCTGCCCTTTGCTTGCGCTGTACCAGTCGACTACCGTTACACGAGGGTCTTCTGCGGCAGCGGCGGTCAGCGCATCGTTGACGATGCTTTCCCATGGGCGGGGCACACGGGTGTTCACGAGTATAATCTTCTTTGCGCGGCTCAGTTGGGACAGCAGGTCATCCAGTTCATCCTTTGTGAAGGAGCCGTTTGTGCCCAGCTCAATAATCACCTTGGAACCGAGCTGTCCATTGCTGCTCAGCTGCTGAATAATTGCGGGGGCTTCATTCATCTGCCGGCCTACCTTGCCGTCAATGACAATGCCCGGCATCGTCTGGCGAAGGTATGACCCGATGTCCAGCATAACCGAGTCTCCGATGGCGGTAACGCCTTTGCCGGAAATGATCTTGCTGAGCTTCTTCCGGTTGTCCGCAGAGCCGGAAGCCGCAGCTGTGCTGCCCGGATGTGCTGTGCTTGCTGAGTCCTTCGTGCTTGCTCCGCTGGATGGAGAAGCTTTGGAACCGGATGAGTCAGAGTCTGGTGCTTCTGTCTTCTCTCGAGTTGAATGCTCAGAAGCCGCCTTGTCCGTATTATCCTGCTTGCCGTCAGAGGTATCCTTCTTGCCCGCCGCTTCGGTGACATGATCTTTATTCTGTTCAGTCGTTACATGCGACACATTGGTCGGGGACGTAGAAATGACAGGTTTTGCGGAAGAATCCGTCGGTACATCCCTATCCTGTCCTCTTACCGTCAGTGCATGACCGAGTGTCGCCGAGAACAGGATGAGCACCAGTGCCGCCGCGCTGCCGTACAACCAGATACGGGTGGCGCGTTTCTTATATGCACGTTGCAGCACATGGCGGAAGCCCTTCTGCCGGATCGGCTGCTCCACATACCGCCAGGACAGCTCAGCCAGCGCCAGACTGACGGCAACCTGGATGATAGCCTTCAGGATGGAAGGATCGTCCGTATTTACCTGCGGTGTACTAAGTATAATGACCGGATAATGCCATAAATATAGTCCGTATGATCTCTTGCCCAGCCAGCGCAGCGGCTTGCAGCCAATGATAGCAGCCAGACGGCTCGCCGGATGGGCTAGCACCGCGATCAGTATCGTGGTAATGATGGCGATGATCAGCATACCGCCGCGGTACAGGAAGGTCTGGTATTCATTCGTATGCCATACCAGCCAGATGAGCAGCAGCAGGGAAATCGCTCCTGCTGTATCCAGAAAAGTCAGCGCCGGTGGCGATACTTGGCTCTTAAGCTTGGCGCTTGGCCAGACAACCGCCAGCGCCGCTCCAACTAGCAGTGCAAAGATACGCGTATCGGTACCGTAATAGACACGGCTTGGATCCTCGCCCGGTATGTACAGTAGGGCCATAAGCAGTGCTGAGATCAGCGACAGGCTGAGAATCCAGACCGCCAGCTGTCCCCGCTTCGGCAGGAACTTCAGGCCAAGCAGCAGCAAGAGCGGCCAGATCAGGTAGAACTGTTCCTCAACGGCCAGCGACCACAGATGTCCGAGCGGTGATGCCGGCCCAAAGCTCTCAAAGTACGATACTTTGTGGAAAATAAACCACCAGTTGCTAACGTATAACAGGGCTGCCGGTATGTCACCGGCAAGCGCCGACAATCTGGAATGGTCTCCGAACAGGGACCACAGCGATACAACCGCCACCATGACAAACATGGCCGGAAGCAGCCTGCGGGCACGCCGTATCCAGAAATCAGCCATATCAAACCGCCGATTACGCTCCCACTGACTTGCCAGAATATCCGTGATCAAATAGCCGGACAATACAAAGAATATCCCTACACCGAGCAGCCCGCCAGGCGCCCAGTCCGTGTTCAGATGATAGATGACAACAGCCAGCACCGCAAATGCCCGCAATCCATCCAACCCCGGCATATAACGATGAGGTTTGAGCGGCTTAGTCATAAATTGGCCGCCCTTTTTTCTTAATACTTGCTCCCGATAATCCGGTGAAAAAACTCGCCTGCCTTGATTTCTCACTTTTTTCTATTCGTTCAGCTCTGTCTATGATGCCATTCATGATTCCTATCCTTTCCGGGGTTATCCCTGTTCAAGCCCCTCGCGCCCGAACCAACCTTTTCTCATTATATCTAAGTACATTGTACCATTGATCTCAAACCAGTTAAAAATGGTTTACAGCAAAGCAACAAATTAGCAAAAAATAACTGCGGGATTCCGCACAAAAAAGGAACCCTTTTCCGGTTCCTGCTCCTTTTGCCTATTATCATCCGTACACGTTAATAGAATGACTGTTCATACGATTCTTCTTATACACTAATATGGCTAGAACTCAAAAAGAAGCTTGCCTGGGCAAGCTCCTCTTCCCGGTCACAAGTAAGCCGGTCAATAAATTCAAAGTGGTGGTGTTTGCACCCCCAGTTGTACCCAACCTTCCTTCGCAGGGCCGTATACTGCAGGCACAGTCAGCCCCGCTTGGCGTATAAGAACGGTAACTTGTCCTCGATGGTGAGCAATGTGTTTGATCAACCCCATCAAGATCGTGGCATTTGACTCCATTCTACCGAATGCATTTTGTATTTGCGCTAAAGACTCATCTGTCCATTGCTCTTTAAGGGCATTGGTAGCATTAGAGCTTACTGTTTGAAAGGTTTCCGCGATTTCCCTCGCAGAGGGCACCTCGCCCGAGTTTGGAACCTTATCTACCGAAAGTCCGAATTCGGTCAAATAATCCGGGATATTCGTTACAAAATGCCATGCAATTCTTCCCAACGTCCGGCCTTCGGGATATACTTGCTGCTGCAGCGCCTCATTTGTCAAGCTCTCTAAAACTTTCCGGGTTAATGCGGCCTCTTTTTCCCATTCCGAGATAAAATTCTCAACCGTCGTATACATGTAATCATCCCCTTGTTTTTTATGTTCAGTGCAAACTATAGTTTAGCCTTGCTCACACTAATCTTAACCTCTAATCATGACAATGGCTGTCATAGTTATAAATTTTTATTGCGACACGTCTTTTACCGGATAAGCAGCCAACAGCAAACCCGTTTGTATTGCAGTAGAGGGACATTTTTTCTATAATGGCTTCGTAACTTACGGATTGATAATAAATCTCATTTGAAAACGATGGGTTAGGAGGTGTCCCCAGATGTCGCAGACCTACGAAGAGCTTGCACAATATTTTGCTACTACCCCCATTCAACTGTTTGGTGTGTACCGCACATGGCTGGAGGGCGACCGTACTTATAGCGGGCATGTTCACAAGCCTACCGCCAAATGCGGTGTGATCGTCGCGCTTGAGGGGGAAGCGACATTCGTCTTCGATGAGGTGAAGCAATTCGTGATGAAACCTGGCCACATCCTGATCGGAGGAGCAGGCAGACAGCTGCAGGTGATTTCGGGTGCAAATGGCTTCCGGTACTGCCTGGCTCATTACCTGCCAGGAGGGGCTGACGAAAAGAAGGGTCATCGGCGGCCAGGAGACATCTCCTATATGGAGATAACACTAGATCCGGAGCTGCTTAGGCTGGTGGAGCAGCTACTAAACGCCTCTTCCTCACCTGATTCGATGGACAAGCTGAATCAACGCTCGTTATTTTACCAGCTTATCACCAAGGTGCTGCAAGCGGAGCGCTACCAGCAGAACAAGGACAGCTATCCCGTTGTTGAAGACGCCATCCGGTATATTCAGTCTCATTTTGCCGAGCCGCTGACACTGGCCAAGCTTGCCGACCGTTACCAATTAAAACCTAAATATTTCTCGTATCTATTCGCCAAATATACCGGGACAGGTCCCATTGAATATCTGATCCATTACCGGATGAACAAAGCGCACGAGTGGCTGTTAACAAAGCAATTTTCCGTAGCCACCGTAGCCAAGAGCATTGGATATTCCGACCCGTACTATTTCAGCCGATTGTTCAAAAAATATAAAGGGGTTGCGCCCAGTCAAGTAGACCTCGACAGCACAGAAACCTGAATGCGGCAATGTCATCTTACCCGTACGATACAGTCTGTCGCGTGAAATTGTCCATCATCGTTCGGGAATCTCTTCATTCTCATTGGGCACGTGTGATGATACTATAAAGAATGTAATTGATAATGATTATCATCTTTCAAAAATAGAGAGAGGGCACACAACTATGAAAGCTCGTCACACTACATCATGGTCTGTCTTTTTTACTGGCATGATCAGTTTGCTGCTGCTTCTGAGCGCCTGCTCAAGCAATACGCAATCTGCTGATGGAAAAACATCCAGCCCGCCGTCAAACGCGACTGGACAAGAAGCGGCAGGCTCCGCTGCATTCCCGCGCACGATCGAAGCGGCCAACGGCAGTATCGTTATTAAGGAGAAGCCGGAGCGCGTCGCTGTCGTTCACTGGGGATACGTCGATTCCATCCTGCTGTTTGATTTGAAGTCGGTCGGCCTCGCGCTGCCGTTCACGAAGAACGACTCTTCCCTCGGTACCGACACGTATAAGCCATACGTCGACAAGCACAAAGAGCTTGCTATCGTTGGTGAGAACACGACTGTCAACATGGAAGCATTGCTGGAATATGCACCAGACCTCATCATTGCAGGCAATGCGACCAATACCCAGCTGACGGACCAGCTGGAGAAAATTGCGACAACCGTCGTAATTAATGAAGCAGACACCGACGTATGGAGTAATTGGCCGGCGCTGGTCACGAAGTTCGGAGCAATATTGGGTCAGGAGGATGTCGCTGAGCAGTTCATCACCGGTTATCAAACCAAGCTGCAGGATGCCAGGGAGAAGCTGGCCGATGTCGAGGGAACGGTCGCATTCCTGCAGGTGCGGAACAACGCCGTATGGCTGGGCGGAACTAACTTCTTAACCCCCTATTATGACGAAGGTCTCGGATTGAAGGCACCGGACAGTCCGGTGATGACGGAAGGCGCCGAGCTGACACTGGAAGGATTAAGTGCGCTGAACCCGGACCATCTGATTCTGGGCTATTTCAACTATGACAATCCGTCGGCAGCCTCCCTTACAGACGAGTGGGAGAAGACTGATGTCTGGAAAAGCCTGAAGGCCGTTAAGAACGGTCAGACGTACGCCGTCAACGGTGCTCTTGCCATGGGTTACGGCCCGCTTGGCAACAGCTATGGCATCGAGGCTGTACTGGAGGCATTGGACAAGTAAACCCTGGACTACTCCTTCTGTCTCGTCAGAAACAGCATGATAAAGGAAATGACGATCATGGAGCCCGTCCAGGCCCATGCCATCGTCATATTACCGGCATCCACTGCAACAAATATGGCCGTAGGAATGGTCTGTGTTTTCCCAGGAATATTGCCTGCTATCATTAATGTCGCCCCAAACTCGCCAAGCCCGCGAGCAAATCCGAGAATATAGGCGGAAGCAATCGAACGGTAAGTCAGAGGAAGCGTGATGTACCTGAACACCTGCCATTCATTAGCTCCGGTGGAGCGTGCAGCCTCTTCCAAAGCCTGATCTACGGAAGAGAACCCAACCTTCATCGTTTGATACACCAGCGGAAAGGCCACCACGACCGCAGCGATCACGGCAGCCCACCAGCTAAATATAATCGGCGCGTTAAAAAGCCATTCCATCCAGTGTCCAAACCAGCTTTTTCGGCCCAGGATGACTAAAAGGATAAAACCAACCACTGTTGGCGGCAGCACTAACGGCAGCATAAAGACTGTCTCAACCACTGTTTTTCCTTTAAACGTTTGGCAGGACATCCACCAGGCGGCAGCCACACCAAGTACGATTACAGTCAGGCTGGACAGCACCGACACCTGCAGAGACAATTTAATCGGTACCCAGAATTCCTCCCAATTGATCATGGCCACTATCAATTCGGGACGGAAAACCCGTATTTCACAAAGACGTCAAGCGCCTCTTGGGTCTGCAAATAGTTGTAAAAATCTTCGGCCTCTTTGTTATGCTTCGTCGCCTTTACAACGCCAATCGGGTATTCAACAGGTGTATAGGTTTTGGGATCCACAGGGAAAGCGACTTTTACTTTGTCCGAGGTTAATGCGTCTGTTTTATAGACAAACCCAACATCTGCATTTCCTGTTTCTACATATTGAAGAACCTGTCTTACGTCTTTCCCCTGCACCATTTTGGACTGCAGAGCATCCCAGAGCTTCGCGCTGGTGAGCGCTTCTTTGGCGTAGCCTCCCGCAGGTACACTTTCAGGAATGCCAATGGCAATGTTCTTCACATCAGGCTTGGACAAATCGGCGACGCTTGCAACCGGTGCACTTCCATCTGCAGCAACGACAGCTACCAATTCATTGCTTAATAAGTTTTTCTGTTGATTGGCATCCATGAGCTGTTGCTCCACGAGCGCTTTCATGTTCTTGGTTGCGGCAGACAGGAACAAGTCAGCAGGTGCTCCCTGCTCAATCTGCTGCTGCAGCGCGCCGGATGCGCCGAAGTTAAAATTCAATTGGATATTTGGATTTTTCGTTTCATAAGCCTGCTGAATTTCTTTCAGGGCATCCGTCATGCTTGCTGCCGCTGATACAGTCAATTCAATCGTTTCAGCCGTTTCCGTGGTTTGGGCATTCGTGCTTGAAGCTTGTGAACCGGCACGATCGTTCGCTGCCGTACCACAGCCCGCTATTATTAACATGAAAGCTAAAATAACCGATAGAACCACACTAATCTTTACGTTTTTAAACACAGGACCCCTCCGGAATGTATCCAATTATAACTAAACAAAGCTATTATACTTTTTAAGAAGATCATTTGTAAACTAAATATATCTATTTATATCTAACTTTAATAGAAAATAAAAAATTTAAATATTTGAGCGAGCAGGGATTCAGGTATAGCGCTTGGCTTCATTCAATTGTGTTATAATTAGACACAAAAACCAGCCAGCTTTACAGCTAACCGGGAGGATCATGATATGTCCAGCGACATGTCTTATACAACAGAGGAAATCGCCAAGCTTTTGAAAATATCAAAGCTCACCGTGTATGATCTTATCAAAAAAGGGGAGCTGCCCTCTTATCGGGTCGGCAAGCAAATGCGGGTGGATGCCGCTGACCTGGAGGCGTACAAACAACGGACACGAATGGTTCCGATAGCGGGCCAATCTGCTGAGGTTCATTCACCCGTACATGCCCAACCGCCGGCTTCCTTCAGCGCGAACCGCCCCATCGTGATCACCGGGCATGACATTAGCCTGGATATTTTGGCCAAACACATGGAACAGGCAATCCCCGGCATTCGGCCTTTGCGTTCGTTTGTTGGCAGTCTCGACAGCCTGATTTCCATGTACAAAGGTGAGGCTGATATCGTGAGCACCCACCTCCTGGACGGAGATACCGGGGAATACAACCTTCCCTATATCCGAAAGCTGCTCGTCGGTTCTTCCTATGTGGTCGTCAACCTGCTTTCCAGAAATGCAGGACTGTACGTCCAGCAAGGAAATCCATTCGGCCTTACGCAGTGGTCCGACCTAAGCCGTCCAGGACTGCGATTCGTGAATCGGGAAAAAGGATCGGGGGCCCGCGTATTGCTTGACGAACAGCTCCGCCTTCACAGCATCAGGCCTGAGCAGCTTGACGGATATAACAATATACAGACCAATCATCTCGGCGTGGCGACGAAAGTCGCGTCCGGCGAGGCCGACGTTGGTGTAGGCATAGAAAAAGCCGCCTCTATCGTTGGGCAGATTGAATTCATTCCTTTGATCCAGGAGCGCTATGATCTTGTGATGCTAAAAACATCGTGGAGCCAGACCTGGATTCCTGCTCTCTTGCAAATTCTGCAATCCGACACCTTCAAAAAGGAGCTGCAGGCGATTTCAGGGTTTGATTTATCCCGAACAGGGAAAATCCTGTTTGAAGCCTGAAGACTAACACCGCTTAGATGGATCGGCTCAAAAAAGCAAAAAAGGCACAGCCATTTTTACGGTTGTGCCTTTTCTTATTTAAAAGATTTAGAAGAATGCTCCGCTCACATTACTTAATAACTACGTATTCCAGACCAACAAGCTTGGCATAGGTCACAATTTGGTCTGTTGTTAAATTCAGTGAAACTACGGTGTGGTGACCGCCGCCATTTTCGATCCAGGCTTTTACCCCCTCCTGGAAGTTTGGCTTCACGTTCCAAAGCACACGGGCCACCGGAAGCTTGGGCGCCGGAACCGTCGGCTCAAATGCAGTAACCTCGTTAATCAGGAGTTTATAATGAGTGCCAAAGTCAGCCATGGAAACAACCACACCGTCTCCTGCTTTGCCGTCAAACACCAGACGCGCCGGATCTTCACGATCGCCAATCCCTAATGGAGAAACGATGATTTTAGGTTTGTTGCTGGCCAAAGTCGGGTCTACTTCAAGCATATGGGATTGAAGGATGGCTTCCTGACCCGCGGCCATTTCATAGGTGTAATCCTCCATGAATCCAGTGTTCTGGTTATGGCTCATCACTTTAAGCAAACGGTCAAGCGCTGCCGTCTTCCAATCTCCTTCACCGGCAAAGCCATATCCCTGTGCCATCAAACGCTGGACAGCAAGACCGGGAAGCTGCTTCATGCCATGCAAATCTTCGAAGTTCGATGTGAAGGCATTGTAACCGCCTTGATCAAGGAACCGTTTAATGGCAATTTCATAGCTTGCCTGTACTTTTACGCTGGCTTCCCAGTCTTCCTTACTATAAGTACCGTAATCAAATTCATACAGCTCTGCATATTCCGCAAACAAAGCATCAATCTCTTCATCCGTAACTGCATTCACGTATTGAACGAGGTCTCCGATCCCAAAGTAATCAACGGTCCATCCAAATTGAATTTGGGCTTCAACCTTATCCCCTTCGGTAACGCCAACGTTACGCATGTTGTCACCAAAACGCGCAACCTTGATGTTAAAGCTTTCGTTATATGCAACTGCTACGTCCATCCAATCTGCAATCTGCTTTTGCACTTCAGAGCGTTCCCAATATCCTACTACAATTTTATTTTGTTTCTGCAAACGGGCATTGATAAAACCGTATTCCCGGTCACCATGAGCGGCCTGGTTCAGGTTCATGAAGTCCATATCAATCGTTGCCCAGGGAATGCTTTCATTGTATTGTGTTGCCAGATGAAGCAAAGGTTTTTGCAGCAGCTTTGTTCCGCGAATCCACATTTTCGCAGGCGAGAACGTATGCATCCAGGTGATGACACCGGCAACCTCGTCACGATAGTTGACTTCTTTCATGATGCTTGTGATTTTATCTGCACTCACAGCCAAATCCTGCAGAACAAGCGGGTAAGGCAAAACACCGCTGTTATTTAATGCATCCGTCATGGTTTGGGCATGTGCTTTGACTTCTGCCAACGCTTCTTCCCCATAAAGATGCTGTGAACCTACGACAAACCAGAACTCTTTTGTTCCTGCTGCTGACATCGTGATCATCCTCTTTTCTTTATTGGATAGTTTGCATTACTTCTGACCGTAATAGGCGTCTTTCCCATGCTTCCGCAGATAGTGTTTATCCAGAATACGCTGCGGCAATTCTTCAGCAAAGTGGTTTAATTCCCGTGCAAACAAGTTCATTTTACAAACCTCTTCCAGCACAACACTGTTCACTACCGCTGATTTTGCGTCTTTCCCCCAGGTAAACGGTGCATGACCATGAAGCAGGATACCGGGAATGGCCATAACATCCAGTCCGCGCTGCTCAAAGGTCTCGATGATGACACGGCCCGTTTCCGCTTCGTAACCACGGTCAATCTCCTCTTGAGTCAGGAAACGGGCACACGGTACGGGACCATAAAAGGTGTCTGCATGTGTAGTCCCCATCACGGGCACATCCAGGCCGGCTTGAGCCCAAATGGTCGCCCAGGTCGAATGGGTGTGCACGATGCCGCCGATTTCCGGGAAATGCTTATACAGTACGGCGTGAGTCGCAGTATCTGATGAAGGCCTCATCTCACCTTCAACAACATTTCCATCCAAATCAACCACTACCATATCGCCGGGTTTCATCGTTTCATAATCGACACCGCTGGGCTTGATCACGAACAACCCGCTCTCCCGGTCAACAGCGCTTACATTTCCCCAGGTATATTTCACAAGTCCGTGTTTAGGCAGTTCCAGATTCGCTTCATATACCTCTTCTTTCAGTTGTTTCAGCACATCAGTCCCTCCAATTCTCCACCAAATGGTCCACAGCAGCCTGCTCAATCGCCAGACCTTTTTTGTATCGTTCAATAAATACTTCAAATCCTTTAACGTCAAATCCATCCGGAACCATTTCTTGCGCCTCAACGTCTTTAAAGACCTTTGTGTCGAGAAAATCTTCCAAACTTTCCTGCTGGTCCTTGTTCATCATGTAAGAAGCGAGAATCGCCATTCCCCATGCCCCGCCTTCGCCGGCGGTTGCCATCACGGAAACCGGAACATTCAGTGCAGCAGCCATAATCTTTTGGCCAACAACAGGAGTTTTAAATAAACCGCCGTGAGCTAAAATGCTATCAATTTCAACGTTTTCTTTCTTCGTCAAAATATCCATACCGATTTTCAACGCGCCAAAAGCAGTAAACAGATGAGTCCGCATGAAATTGGCCAAATTGAAATTACTCTCAGGTGAGCGGACAAACAGCGGCCGCCCTTTATCCAAGCCTGTAATATTCTCACCTGAGAAATAACCATAGCTGAGCAAACCGCCGCCATCCGGATCCGCTTCCAAAGCTTTATTCAGCATCACGCTGAATATTTGATTCGTATCCACTTTTTGTCCCATAGCCTCGTAGAATTCACGGAACAGCCCCAGCCAGGCATTAATATCGCTTGAGCAGTTGTTTGCATGAACCATCCCAACCGGACTGCCGTTTGGCGTAGTGACCAGATCAATTTCCGGATAAACTTTGGAAAGCTCTTTCTCCAGTACAATCATGGCAAAAACCGAGGTGCCTACAGAGACATTTCCTGTCCGTTTTCTCACACTGTTCGTAGCAACCATCCCGGTTCCGGCATCACCTTCCGGAGGACAAAGCGGAATTCCTGGTTGTAAATTTTGTGAAACATCCAGAAGTTTGGCTCCAGCTTCAGTGAGTTCACCTGCTTGCTCGCCTGAGATGCAGACTTTGGGAAGAACATCCTTAAGCTTCCACGGATAACCCTTGGCTGCAATGAGTTCATCAAACTGCGTAAGCATCCGTTCATTGTAATCCTGTGTGGCTTCATCGATTGGGAACATACCCGATGCATCCCCGATGCCAATGGCTTGATTACCGGTCAGCAGCCAGTGAATGAATCCGGCTAAGGTCGTAATAAAATCAACACGGGGTACATGCTTCTCTTCGTTTAAAATGGCCTGATAAAGATGAGCAATACTCCATCGTTCAGGGATATTGAATTGGAATGTATCCGTTAATTCTTTTGCCGCGGCACCGGTAGTTGCATTACGCCAGGTCCGAAACGGAACAAGCAGCTCGCCTGTGCTGTCAAAAGCCATATATCCGTGCATCATTGCAGAAAATCCAATAGAACCGATGGTTCGAATCGTGATTCCGTAGTTTCGTTCAACTTCCTGCTTCATTTCACTGTAAGCTTCTTGCAGACCCGTGATGATGTCTACCAAGCTGTACGTCCAATATCCATCTTCCAAGCGGTTTTCCCACTCATAACTTCCGGATGCGATGGTTTCAAAATGATGATTAATTAACACGGCTTTGATCCGTGTGGAACCGAATTCGATACCCAGGGAAGTTTCTCCCTTCGTAATCGCTTGTTTGATGTTGGATTGATTCGTGATCACATTGTCCCCTCCCTGATAGCTTTTTTCAAAAGAAGGCGCTTTCCTTTGTAGACAGCCTTAGTATATTTTTTTGTTCGTACATTTGTCAATAAAAATTATAAGTTATCCATACAACTATAGAGTCGATAATTCTGCTGTTTTCTCCTTAATCATTATATAAAGATACTTATGTGATTATGAAAGCGGATCATAAATATAAACTTTTGCAACATTTTTACAATTTGTACGTACTTGATGCAAATTCTTTTCATCCACTTAAAATAATGCTAAGATGTACATACAAATTTTCTGAATGAATCCGTTAGAATGCGAACAACTTTGAAAGAAGTGAAAGAAATGAAACCAAAGTATCAGGTCATCATTGATGATATAAAAAGCAACATCCTTTCAGGGGCATACAGCTTGGGAGAACAAATTCCTACGGAAGCCTCCTTGCAGGATATGTACAAAGTTAGCCGGCAGACGGTCCGAAAGGCCATCTTAGAACTATCCAACGAGGGTTTCTTAAGAAGTGAAAAAGGCTCCGGCACTTATGTCAGCAACCAGTATCGATCCAAATCCGCCGGGGGCTCCAATAATAAAACCATCGGTGTCATCACGACCTATATTTCGGATTACATTTTCCCCTCCATTATCCGCGGAATCGAAGGCAGATTGAATGAAGATAACTATTCGCTACTGTTGGCCAGTACAAATAACGATGTCGCGCAAGAAAAAAAAGCTTTGGAAATGATGCTGTCATTTGGTGTGGACGGTTTGATTATCGAACCTACGAAAAGCAATCTGTACAATCCCAATATCGCTTATTACCTGTCTTTCAAGGAACAGGATGTTCCATTCATCATGATCAATGCTTATTATGAAGAATTGGACGTCCCTTTCTTTTGTCTTGATGACGTGCAGTCCAGCTATCTGGCAACCAAAGAACTGATCTCTAAAGGACATACTCAAATTGGGATCATTGCAAAAATGGATGATTTACAAGGAAAGCATCGAATGAAAGGCTATATCAAAGCTCTTGGAGAAGCCAAATTACGATTTCACCCGGAGCAAGTGCTTTCATTCGATACAGAGACAAAGCAGGAATTGTCCGCAAACTTGAAGGAATTCTTAAATAAAAATCGGGATGAGCTGACCGCCATTGTGTGCTACAACGACGAGGTAGGATTGGAAGTTGTACATGTGTGCAGACAGCTTGGTATATCGATTCCGGA
Organism: Paenibacillus enshidis; assembly: GCF_042136365.1. Lineage (NCBI taxonomy): Bacteria > Bacillati > Bacillota > Bacilli > Caryophanales > Paenibacillaceae > Paenibacillus > Paenibacillus enshidis. The sequence goes on from NZ_JBHHMI010000014.1 coordinate 96,752, forward strand.
CGAATTATCTATTATTGGCCAGGATAATTCTTATATTGCCAAAAATGCGAATATCAAACTAACGACATTGACCCACCCGCAAGAACAAATGGGACGAGATGCGGCTGATTGGGTCATTAAGAAATTACAAGGAAAAAAGGACCTGCCAAACAATACCTACTATCAGCCTGTATTCATCGAAGGCGAAACGGTAAACAAGATTACGAACTGATTCGCGATTCATCGCAATACAATTTGAAACAGCAACCCAAATTCGCTATATTTACGATCGACAATACAACAAGCCATATCATCAATGATGACATGGAGGTCCATAGTCCAAACCAGGGCAAAACACGCCCGGCACCAACAAATGTAGCTAATGGTGAGAGGAACAAGAGAATCAAGACAGGTGACATTCTTACGGCCGCCGAAAAAACCAACTTTCCGGTCGTAATGCTCTTTTTGCTTCGATGGATACGAAAATATGAATATCCTCCCCAAAAAATCGTCGCAACCACCAGCAGAATCATAATGATCTCCATGTTTCTGCTATTAAAGAAAGAAACCCCGGGCTTTTCGCCATGAATAATACTTGCAATCCCGTCGGTAAAAGCTGAATAGTCGACAAACGCGTTTAAACCGGAATCAAACATCATCGTGATGCCCAGCCGCTGATCCAAATAGATCGTCTCTTCCGCCTTATACGTCCAGAAAATTCCGCTGTGGGAAATCGCACGGCCACCTTGTTCATCCTCGCCGGCAAGCCAACCCATTCCATACGGACCGCCCTGCCCGGCTGTATGGTATTGCTCCATCTGCTCCGGGGACAGAAGACGGCCATCATATTGGGCAAGCATCCATTTAGCCATGTCTTCAGCAGTCGAAATGATACCGGCCGGACCGTCAACAAACCATAAAGGTTCAGCCTGGCTTACGGGATGGCCAAGTATAAGATAATACCCCCGTGGAATGGCGGAATTGTCATTGATTTGTTGTGTGGTGCTGACGTTAAAAGTATGATTCATTCCCAAAGGTTTAAATATATTATTTTCAAGGTAATCAGAGAAGCTCTGTCCGCTCATTTTCTCCACAAGAACGGCCAAATATTGGTAATTCGGATTATGGTAGCTATAGGCCGTTCCCGGATTATTAGCAAGCTTAACCCTGTTCAATGATTGGTTGATCTCCTGCAGCGATTGATACTGGGGGGATCTTGTCATGTCAGGATTCACTTTGTCATTAAGACCGCTTGTCTGGTTAAGCAGATTCCGGATCGTAATATGACGGACACGCTCGTCCTTAGGCAAGAGACCGGGAAAATATGATGTGTATGGCTCGTCAAGGTCAATCAATCCTTTGTCCGCCAATTGAAGGACGGCCAGTGCAGTAAAAGATTTGCTTAAGGAAGCAATGGGAAAGGGGGTACTGCCGTTAATAACCCGACCATCCGAAAACGTGCCGTAACCATTCGCATAGAAAACCTCTTCGTTATTGGCTATAGCAAGAGCCGCGCCCTTAATATGATTGGCTTCCATGGTTGTTTTGACGTACTGATCAATTTCATGCTGTATTTCAGCCTTGTTCCGGATTTCAACAGCGAAAGCGGGTTGAACCAGGATGGCCGTGATCAGCAGCAAGCAGCCGAAGCTTAAAGCTATTTTCTTTTTATGGACGATTCTCATACTAGCACTCCTCAATCATATGATAAGGAAATGCTATTATATAATTTTCAACTTTCTATCAACCCCGCGAAAAACCTGGCTGCTACGCTTCCTCCACCCTGGGGGCCATTGTCAACATGCAAACTCCCCTCATGCTTTTCGCACAGTACTTTGCAAATATAAAGCCCCAGTCCATGATGTTCATTCGCATCCGACACCTCTCCGCGATAAAAGGGAAGCACGGCTTTTTGCAGCTCTTCATCTGAAAAACCAGATCCGTCATCCATGACCGTAACCGAAAAAAATCCTTCATTGGCGCTATAGCGGACACTTACATGGCTGGAAGCATGACGCGCCGCATTTATCAGCAAATTCTCAAATACCTGCATCACCAAATGAAGATCGACAGCGAGTTTGTTCGCATCCACAGCAATGGACGTGCTGAACGTCTTACCACATTGTCCGGTTATTTGCCGAGCGCTGTCATTCAGCAAAGAGATAAGATGATCCGTTTCCGCCGTACGGCTATGTACCGGCATGTCTTGCAGCTTTTGAATGGAATTCATCGCCTCCGTGTAGCTCTCAAGACGCACAATATGTACGTTCATGGTTTCAATCATGTCCAGAAGCTTTTCCCTGGATATATTATTTTGGGGCAGATAGGTGGCCAACAGCTCGGAATATCCCTTCAGAACGGATAGGGGTGTTCTCAGATCATGGGCAAAAATAGCATTAAGCTGTTTGCGTTCCTCAACCGATCGCCACAACGTTTTAAAGTTTTTCTCCAACTGGCCCCGCATATTCTCAAATACACGGCATAACTCGCCCATCTCATCCACACTATCGTAAGAAATATGAAACCCCAAATCATTCGCTGAAATTTTCTCCGATGCCTTCATCAGAATTTCAAGCGGCTTTTTCAGCTTCCACCGATAAAAAAGGATGGACATCAGAACTATACCGATGGCTATCGTTAACAGCACCATCGCAACCTGAACAGGCAATATCCAATCCTGCACGGAAGAATGACCGGCAAACCGCAATCGCATGCTCTCCGCCCATCCAAACTCCAATGTGATGACGATTAGAACAGCAATGAGCGTCATGCAGCATAGGAAAATGAATGATTGCAGCAAGGTCAGCCGCTTCAAGGTCAACCAGTTTACGATTTTCGCCATTTGTAACCTACTCCCCAGACCGTTTCGATCCTGTTGTCACAGCCATGCTCCTTCAATTTGTACCGAATTCTCCTGATATGTTCCGCGATCACATGGCTGTCGCTTTCATTATCAAATCCCCACACTTTTTCAAAAATACGCTCCTTATCAAACACCATGCCAGGATTCATAGATAACAGTTCTATAATATCGAACTCCTTTTTGGCCAGGAGAATTTGTACATCACGGAAGTAAAGCGCGCGAGCCGCATAATCAATGACCAAGTCTTCACTGAATTTTATCGATGTTTTATTTTGACTTCGTATTTCCCTGCGTAAATGTGCCTCTACCCTTGCCCCAAGTTCATGAATACTGAACGGCTTTGCGATATAGTCATCCCCTCCTGCCCGAAAGCCCGAGATTTTATCCGCATCCTCGACACGGGCTGTAAGAAATAAAATGGGGCAGGACACAAAGTCCCTGATTTTCCTGCATAACTCAAGACCATCCAGCCCCGGCATATTAATGTCCAGCAAAACAAGGTCCGGTTGATTTTCAATTTGCCGCTGGGCCTCATAACCGTTTGATGCATTCATAACGAAATACCCGTTCAATTCAAAGTAATCTGTCAGCAGTTTTCGAAGATCGGCTTCATCATCTATAATCAATATCTTTTTCATATATGCCCTCTCTGCTTCCACTTCCCGCCTATAACCTCCAGTGTCATCTGATCGCAAGATCTATACACCAGAGGTGGAGGCCGAGATGGAACGAATGAAAAACCATGATGCGCTCGCCTTTATTTTCCCGATATGGTGGTACAATTTGCCTGCTATGCTGAAAGAATATATCGACCGGGTATGGAACAATGGTTTTGCGTACGGCTCCAATAAATTGCATCATAAACGAGTGTTATGGCTCGGTCTGGGAGGAGCTCCGCAAGAAGACTTTGAGAAGAGACAGTACGATAGGAATGTATCATTTCACATTCTCCCTTGCTGCTATTTCTCACACACTCTACCACCATTACCAACCTTCCTCAACACTCCAATTTTCACCTTCACTCATGGTACGATTTAGCTTCATAAAATTGAAAAAGGCCCCCCTACCCTGCTTTCAGGACAAAGGGAGCCGAAGCGCCAACGAATTATTGCTTCATTTTTATCTGTTTGCGGCCTAACCATACACCGAGAACGATCAGCCCGAGACCCGCCAAATAGAACGGATAACGGCTGGCTTCACCCGTTTGCGGCAGCATCGTTATCGTAGTCTCCGATGCCGGAGCTTGCGGTTTCGGCGTTGGTAATGCAGACTTCTCCGGTTGTGGCTTCTGCGGTTCCGGCTTGCCTTCACCACGCGGAGTATCCTCCTCATCGATGTCAACGGTTGGTGTTGCCGGCTCATCCGTCGAAGGCGTTTGAGGAGTTGTTGTTGGTTCACCTCTCGGGGTGTCTTCATCCGGCACTTCTACTTCTCCGGAAGGCGTCCCTGGGTTAGACGGGGTTCCTGTTCCTGGACTGGACGGAGTTTCCGAAGGCAGCCCTGGATCATCATCGTCATCGTCATCCTTCGAACCACCTGGCGTTCCCGGATTCGATGGATTGCCTGGGTTTCCTGGATCAGTCGGATCTGTTGGATTGCCTGGATCTGTTGGATCCGTCGGATTACCAGGGTTGCCTGGGTCGGTTGGCTCGCCAGGATTAGCGGGCTCTTCCTTAGCGTTCGTGATGGTCATTTTCTTCACGTTGCCTTGGCTCTGGATTTTGGAGTCAATCGTTACGTCCCATGTTGCCTGATCAATCTTATATCCTTCCGGAGCTGCCAGCTCCTCCAGAATATAGTCGTCATACAACAGCTTCGTAAACAGGATTTTGCCGTCCGCATCCGTTGTTTTTACGATCGGCGTCTTCTTGCCTGCTTTATCGTAAAGCACGAACTTCGCTCCCGCCAGCGGCTTCGTCTGATCATCCTGATCAACCTTCGTTACTTCCAGGCTGCCTGTTACGCCGCCTCCCGAACCTGAACCGGAGGAAGTGCGAACAATAACCTCTTCCGTCGTTTCCCTGAGCTCGGTCTTCAGCTGATCTCCTTCGAGCGCCACTTTATTTTGTACAGCCTCTTTATCTCCAGCGGTAATGAACGACTGATACTCCAAAATATAAGCCGTGGAGATAGCATTCGTGAACTTTAATTCAAACGTCTCCTGATCGCCGTCAAGCCTTGAAATGGTTAACGTATAATCTTTACCTTTTGTCAGCTCATCAGCTCTGACTGCTTCCCCGTTTGCATTGATCTTGCTTGCGTACAGATGGAATGAGTCCTCGATCAAGATTTGGTTCGCACTTGGATAATCGATAACTTTGGCGTTGGAAATTTGCGACTGGCCTTCATTGATTCGAATGGACCAATCGATTTTATTTCCGTTTTGGGCGCCGCTTTTCTTCACATATTCGCCGCCGTGGGGAACCGTCACGCTGGCGTTCCACGTCGCCGCTTTATCGCTGCCGTTCCACAACTCAGCCGTATTATCAATATTTTTGACAATCAACGTACCTTGCAGCGATGTTTTGAACTCGATCCAGTATGCGGTTGAAATCGGGCCGGTAAAACGAATGGACAATTGGTTTCCGTTCGCTGCGGACGGTTCCGTCACCTCATATTGAGACGCAGGAACTTGGACGCCCTTCGTAATCCCATTCCGTTCTCCTGTCAGCTTCATCTCGTATACCTTAACCGAATTCGGCACAAGCTTCTGCTCATGCTTCAGAACATCCGTTACAACCGCTTCGTTTAGCGATTTGAGATTGTAGTTCATCTTGATGTTCCACGTAATCTCTTTGTTGACAGGATCGTAGCTGCCGTCTTTACCGCCGTTATTTCTCGTATAATCGTCGGAAGAGAAGCTCGCATCCCGCTGAATCGGCCCTCTTGCTTCGCCGTTCTCGCTCCATGTCATGATGGCTCTGTTCATGTAATCCTTATTGCTGCTCTCCAGCCAATCGATATTAAACTTGGTTTGATACTCAATTGTATACGTGGTGTCAATGGTCTTGGAGAAAGTGATATCAAAACCGCTGCGTGCGTTATCGTACTCAACCCTATAATCACTTGCCGGAACAACTTTCCCGTCCGCTTTTACGATCACTGAATCTGGAATGAAATCGAGGCCGCCTTGTGGGAACGTATCCTTGATGACTACATTCTCCATACTGTACTTGGTGCCGTCCGGCTTTTTATCACCATTAACCGTAATAAGCCACTTCGCTGTTTTGTTGGCAAAGTCGACGTTCCAAACGCCCTTTACCAGAGCTCGAATTCCTTGGGCCGGAGCGGTTACTTCCTTGGACGTATCACCCGATACGACTTTATTCTTCACCTGCTGCCCGTCAGCGCTCGTCCGGTCGACTGGCTTCGTTTGATAAACGATTGTATACGGAGAATCGATATCCCTCTTGAATTGCAACGTAAATCCGTTCGTACCTGTCGGTGTAAAGGTGTATTCATCCGGTGAAAGCTGATCTTCGGCCTTCGTCGAATTCCCTTTATACACCTTCAACGAATCGGCAACCAATGTATGAATCGCACTGAATTCATCCGTGATAACCGCTTGATCACTCGGAATCTTCTTCTCGTTGAAATTGTATTTCACGGTCCAGGTAATAATTCCAGTGTCCTTATCCTGGCGATATGACTTATCCAAAAACTTACCGCGGTCTACCGTTACCGTAGCGGTCGATTTGGCATCTTCCATCCCATCGCCAGACAGTACAGCAGTGTTCTCAAAACGCGTTTGCTCGCCGGCAAGCTTCGCCGAATAACGAATCTCATAGGCTTTGCTGATCGTTTCATCCTGGAAAGCAAGCTCCAGTTTGGCACCGCCGTTCGTTTCGACTGTATACTTGTCGGCCCCTACCTTTTCGCCAAGGACCGTCGAGCCATCGCCGTTAACTTGCAGGCGGTACACCTCCACAGAGTCGGCGATAAGCTCCGAGCCTTCAGGCATCGTATCAGTGATGACCGCATGCTTGATTTTATCCAGCGACTTGTTGACCTGAACCGTCCAATCAATCCGGTCTTTGCCAATCGCTTTTCCCTGCTTATCAATCAGCTTTCCACCCTGCGGCTTCAGATTCACGATAACGGTCTGCACTCCGCTTTTTACCGGAATGGCGATGATGACTTCCGTGCTCCCCTTAATGGTTTCCTTCGTAAATTCCGTACGAATTTCCAGCATGCCGCTTACATTGGAATGGCTCTCTACATAACCGTTGAAGGTCATGACAACCTTCCCGCTGCGATCGACGGTAAATCTGCCAACTTCGTCTTGATCGGCCACGAGCGGTGCTTCAATGTCCGTGAAAATTTCAAACTGCTTTGGCAGCTCGAAGGTAAAAGTATCCCCGTCCTTGTAGCCGTGATTGTTCGGAAGCTCCCATTCGTAGCTGAGATTGACAGCCTTACCGATGTCCAGGGTGCTGTCCGGATTATATACCGCATCGATCACGTTACCGTCCAAGTCGGTTAATACCACTTTTGTTAAAATGTTGTCCGTATTGTTGACCGGCGCTGGTGGGATATAGACGTCATCCGTGACTCCAACGTCTTCCGTCTCTCCATACACGGATTCCTGCACGCTTGCCGATGCATTTGCCGCATTGGCATTGGCCGTCCAGGCGGATACACCAAACAGCGATTGAAGCAGAAGCAGCAGCGCCACAACGATTCCACTAACTTTTTTCTTCATAATCTCTCCCTCAGTCTCTACATCACCCTCGTAATGTTCGGTTCCGATCCTGCTGCCGTGCGCAAATCAGATTATCTATACTCCATTGAATTGTATGCCGTTGAGACCGTCCAGTCCATCACCTCCGCATATTTCTAATGGCGCACGATTCATTGTCCCTGTTTTTCCCACCAGAACCAAATGGGCTTCTTGCATTATAACTGCCCGATCTCTACAATTTCTCTACAAACTCGAATAAGCCTTGGACATTTGTCCAAAGCTTAGATTGAATGTATACTATTTTAGTAATACTTGGATACTGAATAACGAGCGGCGTCTTTAATCATTTTAAAATCAGCCCCGCTGGCTTTCCAGCCCGCATCGACCGTTGTATCAATGGTTACCCACTTCCCGTTCAAATAAACTTCGTTCCAGGCGTGGTAAACATCGACGTATTCCGATGTTCCCATATCTAGCTTGGCTGGAATACCGATGCTCCGCAGCATGGAAGCGAATAGGGAGGCATAGTCGTAGCACATCCCTTTCTGTCCGGTAATCGTACGGTTGATATCGGGAAGGTAATCCGTCAGATCACTGGTTGCAAGTGCCTTGTCGTATCTGATCGTACCCACAACATATTCATAAATAGCCTGCACTTTTTCCTCGTCAGATTGAGCGGACCTGGTCAGCTTCTTTGCAAGCTGAGCGACCTTGTCCTGTTCGCTCCAATTGATATTTTGTACAGAGCCCAGAAACACTTTGCTATTGTTCGTCAGTTGAAGCGTAACAGGCGCTTCCTGAACGATCTTGTATTTGGTACCGCTGATCTGTTCCAGTACGGTAACCATATAATCACCGTTGCCCATCTGCAGCGGAAATGCTTCCTGACGTTTGTTCGGCAAAAGCATATATGTATATTTGTCCTGACCTTTTGCAATCATGAGCTTTGTCTTCATGCCGGCTTTCACGTCATATCGAATAACGATCACACCACGGTCCAGCTGTTCCAAGCCCAGCCAATTTTGAGATTGGGTAGCTTGTACTAATGGAGCCCACAATAATAACGCAAAAAGTCCTACAATCGCGAATATTGCGTTGCGCATACTGTAAACTCCCTTCGGTAGCCAGGCTGCCATTGACATAACGTCAAGAAGGCCCTGTAGCTTTGCGTCCCAGTCTTTCGACAAGTTTGCCGTTATCGTGCTAGAGTTTCCAGATATCAATATATTTTTGTCCAATGAAAACAAAAAAAGCGTCTTCTTTTCGGTAGCTGGCTGCCATCTGACATATCGTCAATTAGGCCCTATAGCTTTGCGTCCTCGCCTTTCGACAAGTTTGCCGTTATCGTGAGTAGCTTTTGTGAGACTATCTTACCAGACATCTCTATTTCTATCAAGAGAAAATTTACAAGATTCATTGATTTCTGCGCCCATTCGATGATCTTTTTCGATTCTCTCTCAGACCATAAGAGCAAGAATGAGGACGAAATAATAAAGCCTCCTTGATAAAATGAGTTACAATAAACAGAAGGGGGAAGCAAAATGTCGGTCATTCAGGAATTATGGGAGTCACAGGATACATTACATTTAGTATGAAAACTAGACTGGGAGGGAAGGCGATTAAGTGATGACCAGTATAAATCTTTCATTTGACGAGATGTGGGAAAAAATCATTGCCTGCGACCGGAGATATGATGGATTATTTTATACAGCTGTGAAAACAACGAAAATCTACTGCCGTCCTTCCTGCAGGTCCAGAAAACCCAAAAAAATAAACGTTGAGTTTTACCATAATATCAGTGAAGTTGAAAAGGCTGGCTATCGTGCGTGCAAAAGATGCCAGCCCGAGGTTGAGCATTCTCCTCATAGTGAATTCGTTAAAAGTATTACGACGATTTTAGTGAATCAATATAAACAAAATTTGAAGCTGAATGATGTTGCGGAACAGGTCGGTCTAAGTCCCTTTTATCTTGAAAGGCTATTTAAAAAAGAAACATCAGAGACTCCACGTACTTTTTTGGACAAAGTGCGCATCGATAAAGCCGTACAGCTTCTTCAAACGACCAGTATGACCAATCTTGAAATTGGTTATGAGGTTGGCTTTCAAAGTCTCTCTAATTTTTACAAAGTGTTTCGAAGCTTAAAAGGCTGCTCGCCAAGCGAGTTTCGTAAGATGAGCAAAGAACTCTAACCGGCAGGCTGGAGAGCCTGCCTACCTTTTATCTTGGAGGTCCTTATATGAGCAGACTGCATATATTAGATTACCAATCACCCATTGGAATGATTGAAATACAAGGAACAGATCAAGCTGTATACTCTATCCTGTTCACAGAACGGGATCACATCATAAATGCTATCCATGACGAAACTCCCCAGGCTTTGAAGCTTTGCCATGATCAGCTTGATGAATATTTTAAAGGCACGCGCACTGAATTTACATTTCCTTATATATATGAAGGTACCGAATTTCAAAAAACAGTCTGGAATTCTTTAAAAACAGTACCCTACGCACAAACATGGTCCTACAAAGATATTGCTGTTTCCATTGGCAATGAAAAGGCCATACGAGCGGTCGGCAGTGCAAACGGTAAAAACAAATTAAGCATTGTCATCCCTTGTCACCGAATTATTGGTACAAACGGGAAGTTAACCGGCTATGCGGGCGGCTTATGGCGAAAGGAATGGCTTCTTAAGCATGAGCAACGTTTGAGAAAAGATGTATCACCAAACTATTTTCCCTAAATTTGGTATAAAGTGCAAGGATGAATACTTTTCTGGCCATAAGTGCATTTTAACCATGACCCAATAGACGATGAACCATTGATATTAATCATGGTATCATGTATAATTGGGTTAGATTCAAGGGGTCATTGGCAATCACTTCGGTGGTTCAGCGATGGCCTCTTTTAATTTGAGCATATATAATCGAATGCCAGTAGCAACCTCCGCATTGAAGTACTTAAACTTCCTGCTCCAATCTCTTTCGCGACTTCAATTTTCCTCTTAATATATGCTTCGATCTGATCCCTAGCTAGCCTATGTATGTTGTAAGCGATAATGTCCTGTTCTTTTGGCTCTTTATAGCAGCAGGAAAGTATTTCCTCAATCGAGTTCATTCTTATTGTATAAGACGCATTAATTCCGCTAGTACAACTATTTAAATCGTGATATCGTTCAATTCGTTGCTTAATCTTCTCTTTCTCCACTGCATTAAGACCAGTCTTATCAATATCAACCATTTCAACATGCCTGAAGAATGGTATCTTAGCAGTGTTACCCTGACTCGCAACATATCTAAGTGCAATTTCAGTAGGTATCTCGTTTTTATTAAAAATATAATCCTCCACATATGAAATTAGATCTGGTGTCCGGAATATATAAGTTGCGTCACCTAAAGCTACTACAAGTTTCTCGTCACCTATTCTTTTTTCGAGCTCCTCTAATTGCTCTGGCGCAATCAACAAAGTATTTAAGCTCCCTTTTTTTCCACTATCAACAATTAATTTTTTTATAACTTGCTGGAAACGCCTAACTTCTGAAGGGGATACCCCTTGGTTAATCTGAACTGTTTTCTCGTACAATTCAGTGAAATTGTCGGTTTGAATTACCGTGTACTCACACCCTAATTCTTTATCATATACCGTCCTCTCCAACAATTCCTGCATCCCTTCCACTCGATCAACAATAATTATCCGAGAACTCATTCTCTTTATTTCTGACGAAGTGAGCGATGTCGAAAAATCCTGAATGATTTTTCTAACATTTAAATCAGTTAAAGAATATCCCAAGAAAATAATTGGAGAATGAACTAAAAGGGAGATAATTTTAGTACTGATAAGCACCGAATTTTTATCAAATCGGCTATAGTCCTCCTTAGAAATTACAATAGATGATTTGAAATTGCTTTTTTAAAAGGTGAGATTTGTGTTCGATAGGCTTGTTGTTGCGTAAAGTTTTCAATTTCGATTTCCTGTGCATAAAATTTTTCATTAAACGAGGACTCTATTATTGTTCCAGCCTCTATATTGGTGTAATAAGCCACTTCACTATCGGTTGCAGATACATAACTTTCCCTGACTTTATTTCTAAGTTGATTTAAAAAAGCATAGAAATCTGTTTCTATATTCAATTGTCGCCAAAATCGTTGAAGCAACTCCTCCCAACTCGGGAAGTCAGCCAGGTACCTCTTGGATATACCTGAACCAATAAACACTACAGGATATTCGTTACTCTGTCTTAAAATGTCCAAAGAACTGCTCATAAACTAGCCTCCTTTAGGTGCAACAATTTTGTAGAACTATAATAATAAAATGTACTATACGACGCTCAACAAAACAAATAAAATTCCAGTTATTCAACATACAAAGTCGTTACCGACATTTATGGAACGGCTCAGCATCAGTTCTATATAATTGTAGGGTATATAGCCAAGCAATTAAGTTATTTATTCCCCAGCATCCCGGCAAGTTCATATAAGGAGTCATACTGCTGAATGCGGTAGTAACGGCCTTCTTTTTGCAGATATCCTTTATCGCAAAATTGTGCAAACACATACAATAAGTGCCGGTAAGAAACACCTAGAAAATCACAAACGATTACATGCTTTTCCTTATAGACCCCTTCATCAGAGGTTTGCAATATAAAATCCGCTAACCGGATTTCAAGCGGGAAAGCGAGGCTTTGCGAAGATTTGGCAGCCATTTTGGTTGCTTTTTCACTCAGAAACTTCGTCAGTCCGCGCAGAAATAACGGATCTTCCAGCATTTGTGCGCGGCAGCGATGAAAAGGAAACGCAAAACAAACGGTTCTGGTAGAGGTTTGAATCCCTTTTGTATAATACACCTCATTCAACAATTCCATTTCCCCAAAATAGTCTTTAGCATGGATAAAATTAATCAGGGACACCTTCCCGTTGTGATGGGTGACATAAATTTTGGCCTTTCCTTCAACGACATAAAATAAATAATCCGGCCTCATGCCCTCCTTAATAATCCATTCACCGTGCTTATATTCATGCACTTCTATACACTCTTCAATTGGAAAAGAAAATAAATGTGTTATGGAGTGCTGCTCCAGATAATGTTTTCTTTTCTCATTTTTATATATTTCCATAGTCCACCCCAAAAGATGAGATTTCTCATGTTACTAAATACCCCTCCATGATATCATGCAACCTGTGGAGGGAACAAAATGAACACACAACGCTGGATGAGCAGACAATTTTTTAGCTTTTTTGTTACATGGGGAGTTTTCTTGCCTTATTGGACCGGATGGTTGATTCATGCAAAAGGGGTAACGGTGTCACAGGCAAGTTTGATGATGAGCGTGGGTTTGGTTGCAAGAGGATTGTCCACATTAATTGTGTTTCCTGTATTGTCGGGGAAATTCAGCAGTAAAGCATTATTAAATGGAGCTGCTATCGGCACGATGATTGCGCTTATCTGTTACATTCCATCCCATTCCTTCGGCAGCTTGCTTGCTGTAACCGTACTTTTACATTTGGTTTACCCTGCGTTAATGCCTACTCTGGATAGTGCAGCTGGAGTCCTTGTGCAGCGTCAGCAATTACAGCATTACGGGAAAAGCCGCTTATGGGGATCCATTGGATTTGTGGTGACAGGTTTGATCTTGGCCATCTTTACAGGGGCGATAGGGGAAAAGGTCATCTTATGGGCAATGTTACTCGGCATTTCGGTATTCGTATGCCTTGGATTCATGAGCGCACCCACGGTTTTATCTGAAAAACCGCCAGCGGTTAAAGGCAAAAGAAACGGGATGCTAAAACTATTTCAAATCCAACACTTTCCTTTGGTGCTTGTCATTGTGATTTTATTGCAGGCAGCACACGCTTCTTATTACAATTACGGCTATATTTATCTGCAAGAAATCCATGCACCGAAATATTTGATTGGCTTGATTATTAACATTGCCGTAATTGCAGAAATTATTTTTTTCGCAGTCGCTGATCGGAAATTTCATAATTTTTCAGCAGGCTCCTTATTGGCACTGGCTGCACTCGGTTCATCCCTGCGGTGGATATTGGTATTTGCCTTTCCGAACGTGATTGCTTTCAGTATCGCGCAAACCTTGCATGCATGCTCATTTGCGATGGGGCATTATGCCTTTATGAAATACTTGATCAAACATGTCCCGCATGAACAGGTTCCGCAAGCACAGGGGATGTACTCGGCTCTGGCACTTAGCTGGAGCACGGCGGTGTTCACCATTTTTGGCGGCTATTTATATGAAATCGAGCCAAGATACGCCTTTTTGGGAATGATTGTTTGTACTGTACCAGCGATGCTGCTTGCACTTGTGCATCGGACATTGGAGTCCCGAAAGAAAACGCCAGTTTCAAATGATGTATGATACGGTTTCCCGATCCGTCTGTAACGCAAGTTTTAAGGGGTACCTTTGGCACCCCTTCTGTATGTCCTCAAAATCTATTCAAAACTATACCATGAATTCTGCCAGCAGACATGGTCACTCCGCCTGTTCGAGTATTTTTCCAAGTGCATTCAGCATCTCATTAGTGCCATGCTCGCGCACTTCCGGCGTATCATGACCGTCGAAAAATGCCCCCTGCTCCGTGAAGATCAGCTTCGTGCCGCCTTCAATCGGAATGAGCTCGACCGTCGTGATCGAGACCGAGATACGCGTGTCACCCGAATCCAGGGTATAGCTGTAGACGATGCGCTGCTCCGGCACAATTTCCTGATAGCATGCATCAAAGGTAAAGACAGGCCCCTCTGGCGGACCTCCGCTGCTGTATTCGCGTCCTCCGACATGAAATTCGAAAATATCGGCTTTCGAGAACCACTTTGCTTTGGCAGCCGGATCGGACCAGGCTTGGTAGACCCTCGCAGGCGATGCGGCATAAGTCCGCTCCACGACGAAGGTAGCGTGTTTGACAAATCGTTCAGTCATAGTTAATCCTCCTTAGATTTCCAATCTTCCTCTTCTGCGGCAAGAAAATTGCCCAGTAAATCCAGACGGTGCTCCCAGCTTGTCCGGCGCTCGACGACCAGCTTCTCATGGCTCTTTTTCATCGCTTGCAAAAGTTCGGTGAAGTCTTCAACCGCTAACGGTTCCTTCCCTTGCATTGACTTGGACACATGTTGAAGCAGTTCAAGGAGCGTTTGCTGCAGCTTGATTTGTTCCTTGATGCGGGACATTTGCAGGCTGACGATCTCCAGCGGGCTGAACTGCTTGTCGTTCAGGACCGACTTGACCTCCTCCAGAGACAAGCCCAATTCCTTCAGCGATACAATCTGCTGCAGTCGCGACAGGTCGGATTCATCGTACAGCCTGTGTCCGGAATCCGTCTGGCCGGATGGCGAGAACAAGCCGATTTGATCGTAAAATCGCAAAGTCCGCACGGTGAGCCCCGTTAGTTTTGCCAGGTCCCCCACCTTCCAATAACGTTCCATAAGAAACTCCTTCGTTAGCGCTAACTGTTTACCGGTAGCTTAAGTATAAAAGATGACGTTACGTAAGGTGCAATCGAAATATTAATTATTTCTTGTTGACTTAAACCATGGTTTAAGGCGTATCCTAATCCTGTCGACAATGAAAGATATGATTTGGAGGCCTCCAGATGAAGTATTACTCAATTAGCGAAGCTTCAGCCATGTTCAATGTTCCGGAATCCACGTTGCGTTATTATGAAAAAAAAGGGCTGCTGCCGCTCATTGAGCGTGACGAGGCCGGCAGACGGTTATTTTCAGAAACTCAAATAACGATCCTTAAAGTCGTTACTTATTTAAAAAACACTCACATGCCTATACGTGAGATCAAACAGTATATTGATTGGGTCGTAGAAGGAGATGACACTACCGAACTCCGGCTCGAAATGTTGAAGAATCACAAGCAAGCTGTGCTGGCTGAAATTTCGCAGATGAATGAAGCCTTGGAAGGAATAGACGTAAAGATAGCAACTTATACAAAACGGGTTCAGGAAAGAAAGAAGAATGAAGTGAAAAATAATGGAGAAGAGGCGCTATTATGAAACTTTCAGGAAATACAATACTTATTACAGGCGGAAGTGCGGGAATCGGATTGGCCTTTGCGGAGCGCTTTCTGAAAGCCGGAAATAAAGTCATCATTTGCGGACGGCGTGAAAATGTACTGCAAAATGCGAAAGAAAAACTCCCAGACCTCATTACGCGTGTATGTAATTTGGATATTGAATCCGAGCGTGCAGCTTTGTTTGATTGGGTAACGGAGAACTATCCGGAAGTGAATGTGTTGGTTAACAATGCAGGGATCCAACAACGATTTAATGTGCTAAAAGCGGATGCGAAGAACAATTGGAGTGATTTCAACAAAGAAATCACGACGAACATTGAGGCGCCTTTCCACCTCTCTATGCTGTTCGCTCCATATTTTGCAGCAAAAGAAAAGGCGGCCATCATTAACGTGACATCCGGGCTGGCTTTTACACCGTTTGCAATTGCTCCGATCTATTCAGCGACCAAAGCGGCCCTTCATTCGTTTACCATGAGTCTAAGACACCAGCTTTCTGAAACGTCTGTAGAAGTCATTGAAATTGCCCCTCCGGCAGTAAATACAGATTTAGGCGGATCTGGGCTGCATGTACATGGAGAACCATTGGATGCCTTCGCAGATGGCATTTTCAAAGGATTGGAAGAGGGCGAACATGAAATTGGATATGGTACTTCTGTAGGCCGCTTGCGCATGTCGCGCGATGAAATCGACGAGTACACGGAAAAGATGTATCAGGCCACGAAAAACGCAGTTGAATAAAATACACTTGTTCCAAATTTCTACCTCTGCTATGCCCTTAGTGCGTATGCGGAGGCAGGCCTGTTTCTCAACAATGCGCTGTCAACGGTCGCTAAACTGAGACCCTAACTGCGATCCGAATGACATAGCTGTCCGGATTTTTCTCAGAGAAATAGTTGAGTAAATCCATTGCATACGCATTTCCGCATACCTTCTTTCCGTTTTGCTCAATGTGCTTTTGGAGGATGGAGCAAGTCTCCGGCATGGTTTCGTAAGACCCTCTATGGTCCATAACAGCATAGAAACCCTTGGGTTTAATGATCATTTTTTCTCCCGGAATAGGCCCTTTCAGCAAATTGGCAATATAGTCATAAGAAAAATCGCCAGTTTCAAAACCATCCTTGCCTATAATCGTCCAGATGGGAAATCAATGTCAACAGGTTAAGCAATAAACAGCCAGATCCAATCGAATAATAGTGTTGTACCCTAATTGACACACAGCAGC
>NZ_JBHHMI010000015.1:0-101160 GCF_042136365.1 Paenibacillus enshidis
GACACCGGCGCAACCGGCGCGACGGGCGGAACTGGAGCAACCGGGGCTACGGGAGCTACGGGTGCCACAGGCGCGACGGGTGCCACAGGCGACACCGGACCTACCGGAGCTACGGGCGATACTGGCGCGACTGGGGCCACGGGCGACACTGGTGCTACTGGAGCCACGGGCGACACTGGCGCGACCGGCGCCACGGGCGACATCGGCGCGACGGGAGCTACGGGTGACACTGGCGCGACCGGGACCACAGGTGACACGGGCGCGACCGGAGCCACTGGCGCAACCGGGGCTACAGGCGATACCGGCGCTACGGGAGTCACGGGCGGCACCGGATCGACCGGGGCCACGGGCGACACTGGCGCGACCGGAGCCACGGGCGATACCGGCGCTACGGGAGTCACGGGCGACACTGGTGCTACGGGAGCCACGGGTGACATCGGCGCGACGGGAGCCACAGGCGACACCGGACCTACTGGAGCCACAGGCGATACCGGGGCGACCGGAGCTACGGGCGATACTGGCACGACCGGAGCCACGGGCGGTACCGGCGCTACGGGAGTCACGGGCGGCACCGGAGCGACCGGGGCCACGGGCGACACCGGCACTACTGGGGCCACGGGCGACACTGGTGCCACTGGTGCCACGGGTGACACTGGTGCTACTGGAGCCACGGGTGACATCGGCGCTACGGGAGCTACGGGTGACACTGGCGCGACCGGGGCCACAGGTGACACCGGCGCTACGGGAGCTACGGGCGGAACTGGCGCTACGGGAGCTACGGGCGATACCGGCGCGACGGGAGCCACGGGCGACACCGGCGCTACGGGAGCCACGGGCGACACCGGCGCTACGGGAGCCACAGGCGACACCGGAGCGACCGGGGCCACTGGTGATACCGGCGCAACCGGGGCGACGGGCGGAACTGGAGCAACCGGGGCCACGGGCGACACCGGGGCGACCGGAGCTACGGGTGTCACCGGTGCTACCGGAGCTACCGGAGCCACGGGTGACACTGGCGCGACCGGAGCCACAGGCGACACCGGACCTACCGGAGCTACGGGCGACACCGGCGATACTGGAGCCACAGGCGACACCGGACCTACCGGAGCTACGGGCGACACCGGCGCTACGGGAGCCACGGGCGATACCGGACCTACCGGAGCCACAGGCGACACTGGCGCGATCGGAGCCACAGGTGATGCCGGGACGACCGGAGCTACGGGTGTCACCGGTGCTACCGGCGCTACGGGCGACACTGGCGCTACTGGAGCTACCGGAGCCACGGGCGACACCGGCGCTACGGGAGCCACAGGCGACACTGGCACGACGGGAGCCACGGGCGATACCGGTGCTACGGGAGTCACGGGCGACACTGGTGCTACTGGAGCCACAGGCGACACCGGCACTACTGGAGCCACGGGCGATACCGGCACTACTGGAGCCACGGGCGATACCGGGGCGACCGGAGCTACGGGCGATACCGGCGCGACCGGAGTCACGGGCGGCACCGGATCGACCGGGGCCACGGGCGACACCGGCACGACGGGAGCCACGGGCGATACCGGGGCGACCGGAGCCACCGGAACGACCGGGGCCACGGGAGCCACCGGGACAACTGGAGCCACAGGCGCTACTGGCGCGACCGGAGCCACCGGAACGACCGGGGCCACGGGAGCCACAGGAGCCACAGGAGCCACGGGAGCCACAGGCACTACCGGAGCCACGGGCGCTACTGGACCTTTAGTGGCAGCAAATGGTTTCTCGGCTTTTGTAGGCTCTATTACTGGAGTAACTACAGACACTCAAATCAGCGGTTTTACAGTGACCAGCCCATATTACACCACTACTGGATTTAATCCTGCCTCAGGAACATTCACCGTTCCTCAAACTGGAAGATACACTATTGAAGCAACTATTAATTATTCAACTACTGCCGCCATAACTCTGTCCATTGGCGCGGGAATTAATCCGACATTTGTCGTAAGAAGGACATCACCTTCAACAACGGATTTAGTAGCCGGTCTTTTCCCTGTATTAAATATCAACGTAACTTTGCTTACACTTCGGGCTGTACTGGGAAGTGGTACTGTAACACTGACCGGAGATGTCGCGCTGAATCAGAATGATATACTTGGGTTGTTCTATGTTTCTTCGGGGCTTAGCATCGGGTTGAATCTCGGGGGCAGCACATCTGCAGGGATTGTTTGGTCCATTCATCAGATTACCTGACTTTATTAGCATCAAAGTTGAAACGGCGGTTAATCCGCCGTTTCTTTCGTTAAGATTATCGAATTATCATCATCAACCACTTTGAAGGAGGCCGCCTGGGGTAACTATTCTTTGCTCCGAGTGGTTCGGAATCGGCCGCAGCACCATTTTGAAGGGAGAATTCACGGGCAGCTTGTACCCAATATGCTGAAATTCAATCCTGATCTGAAAAGCGGTCATACACTTCCCTGCGCAAGGGCAAAAACGGCGTATCCTCCCGGGATCAAGATGATCAACCGGGCGAAACACCGTCTGCTTGTTTTATTACGCCTAGGCTTTCGTATTTTGCAAACTGCTAATGGCTACTGCTTTCTCCAGTTTGCTGTTGACCATCGCTTTTTGCAGATCGCTATCCACCATCATTTTGACCAGTTCTTCAAAGTCTACCTCCAGGTTCCAGCCCAGTTTTTTTCGAGCCTTGGAGTTGTCTCCCAGCAAAAGGTCCACTTCCGCCGGACGAACAAATCGCGGGTCAATGACCACATGATCTTCCCAATTCAACCCCACATGACGAAAAGCAATTTCAACAAGTTCCTGAACGGTATGGGTTTCGCCTGTTGAAATGACATAATCATCGGGTTGATCCTGCTGCAGCATCAGCCACATCGCTTTAACATAATCCCCCGCAAATCCCCAATCGCGTTTGGCATCCAGGTTGCCCATGCGCAATTCGTGCTGCAATCCCAGCTTGATTTTGGCAACCGCGTCCGTCACCTTGCGTGTAACGAATTCAATGCCGCGGCGCGGGGACTCATGGTTGAACAGGATCCCAGAACAAGCGTACATGTCATAGCTTTCCCGATAATTCACCGTAATCCAGTGCCCGTAAACCTTAGCCACGCCATACGGACTTCGCGGATAGAAGGGGGTTGATTCCCTTTGCGGCGTTTCGACGACTTTTCCGAACATCTCACTACTGGAAGCTTGATAAAAGCGGGCCTCCGGTCTGGCTGTGCGAATAGCCTCCAGCATGTTGGTTACGCCGATGGCCGTTGTTTGCCCCGTTAAAACCGGCTGCACCCATGAGGTTCCCACAAATGATTGTGCAGCGAGATTATATACTTCATCCGGTTTGGATTTTTTAACGGCCTCGATAAGCGAACCCTGATCCTGCAGGTCCCCTTCAACAAGCTCAATCTCATGTTTGATATGCTCGATGTTTTCCATCATGGGGGTGCTGGTTCTGCGGCGCAGACCGAATACTTTATATCCCTTTTCAAGCAGAAGCTCTGCCAGATACGATCCGTCCTGGCCTGTGATCCCTGTAATCAGGGCGTTTTTAACCATGTTCATCATCTCTCCAATCCGAGTTATGAAAAATACCTGATACGACTAGTAACGTATTCATACGCGGAAAAAATGGTGAAACGACAGGTATGAGCTATTCCGGAATATCGGAAACATTTCACGCTCCTGGGCATAACCTGTTAAAGATAACAGACTTAGAACACTGTACCCGCTACCTTTTTCATCTCCGAGAGCAGCACAAAAAAAGCCGCTAATCTTAGCGGCCTGGCTTACAAACACAGTATTCATATTTCAGTGCTCACCTCAGAAAGTCACTGTTTTTCCTTAATCTAAGACTTTATTACATACCCGGAATAACCCCAAGCACCAGCTTCAAAAACTGGTCACGCACCTGCTCCGCTGTCTCCATTACTTCGCTGTGCGAAAGCGGCTGATCCAAAATGCCTGCAGCCATATTCGTGATACAGGAGAAGCCGAGCACTTCAAGCCCTGCGTGACGGGCTACAATAACCTCCGACACCGTGGACATACCGACCGCATCCGCACCTAGCGTACGCAGCATCACGATTTCGGCCGGTGTCTCGTAAGTTGGTCCCAGCAAGCCTGCATAGACGCCCTCACGCAGCTGCAGCCCTTGTCCTTCCGCTACCTCCTTGGCAAAGGAGCGCAATCGTTTGCTGTACGCCTCCGTCATATCAGGGAAACGCACCCCAAGCGTATTGTCATTCGGGCCAACCAGGGGACTTCTGCCGGTCAGGTTCAGGTGATCGGTAATGAGCATCAAATCACCCGCCGCAAAAGAAGTATTCACTCCACCAGCGGCATTCGTAACAAGCAGGCTTTTGACGCCAAGCTCCTTCATCACGCGCACTGGAAAAGCGGTCACTTCAGGGCCGTAGCCTTCATACATATGGAAGCGTCCCTTCATCATCACGACCGGACGTCCCTTGACATTGCCCAGCAGCAGTTCTCCCTCATGTCCTTCCACTGTAGATACGGGAAAATGCGGGATATCCTGATAAGGAATGCTGATCCCCTCTTCGATGAGGTCTGCCAATACCCCAAGCCCTGATCCGAGGATCAAGCCGATCTCCGGGACCAGATTGGTTTTCGTGCGGATGTAGGCTGCTGCCCTCTGGATCATTCCCAGACTGATTGTATTCATGTTCTTCTCTCCTGACATATCGTTATTTCAGCAAATTCAAAAAGCTTGTTCCATGCAGTGGCGCCTGCACACCGAAATTCTCCGCTATGGTGGCGCCAAGATCCGCATATGTGTCCCGAACGCCTATGCTCGCAGGTGTCTGCAGCGACGGGCTGTAAATCAGGACAGGCACATATTCCCTCGTATGATCCGTACCGCTGTGTACAGGGTCATTTCCATGATCCGCCGATAGGATCAGCAGATCTTCAGGCCCGATGTTGGCCATAAGGTCAGGAACGGCGTTATCGAACACCTCAAGCGCCCGGGCGTAGCCTTCAGGATCACGCCGATGCCCGTACAGGGAATCAAAATCGACAAGATTGGTGAACAGCAGGCCGTTAAACTCCCTTCCCAGCTGCTCCAAAGTCACTTCGATCCCATGCTCATTGCTTTTGGTCGGATAGGATTCCGTTACTCCTTCGCCGTCGAAAATATCATTGATTTTCCCTACGGCAATCACGTCATGGCTAGCATTAGCCAGCATATTCATTACTGTGTGCTCCGGAGGTTTGACCGCATAATCATGGCGGTTCGGTGTTCGCTTGAAGCTGCCAGGCTGCCCGACATAGGGGCGGGCAATAACCCGGCCCACGGAATGCTCCGGTGCCATCGTCAGCCGGCGAGCGATTTTGCAGGCTTCATAAAGCTCTTCCAACGGAATGATATCTTCATGGGCGGCAATTTGGAAAACACTGTCGGCGGACGTATACACGATCCACGCCCCTGTCTTCATCTGCTCTTCACCGTATTCATCCAGCACCACGGTTCCTGAAGCCGGCTTATTGCACAGCACCTTCCGTCCGGTCTGCTTTTCAAATTCGTTGATCAGATCAGCCGGGAAGCCTTCCGGATAAGTATTGAAAGGAGTATTGATCTTCAGCCCCATAAGCTCCCAGTGCCCTGTCATCGTATCCTTGCCGACAGACACCTCATTCATTTTGCCATAATAGCCCGCAGGCTGGTCCACCGGCTGCAAATGAGGCAGCTCGGCAATATTGCCCAGCCCGAGCTTTTGCATATTTGGCAGCTTTGTTTGCGGTACCCGCTCCAGAATATGACCCAGCGTATGGGCCCCTTCATCGCCGAATGTGGCGGCATCCGGCAGCTCGCCAATGCCCACGCTGTCCAGGACGATAAAGGCAATGCGTTTGAAGCGATGTGCAGAACGTTCAGTCATAACTATTGTCACTCCTTGGCTGTGATAAATTGGTCATTTCCAAGGTGGCTCTACTGCCGGCCCTGGGATGAAAATTTTCATATACTTCTTTCATACTTTTCTTCGGCGAACCGAGATACATTCTCGCTGCCGAGATTTCCGAATGGCCCAGCATCTCCTGCACGGACCGGAAATCCGCGCCATTCTCCAGCAGATGAGCTGCAAAGGAATGCCGCAGCGTATGCGGCGTAATATCCGTACGAATCCCTGCTTCGGCACCGTACTTCTTCAACAGCTTCCAAAAGCCCTGGCGGCTCAGACGCTTCCCCGAGCTGTTCAGAAACAGAGCTTCCTCCTGCATGATAGAACCCCGGGCTCTGAGCAAAACCTCCCGATATTCGCTGATATACAGCTTTAACCATTCTGCGGCCTGTACACTCATGGGAACGACACGCTCTTTGCCTCCCGCCCCATGACAGTGTACAAACCTCATATCTGTACGTACATCCTCTACATTCAGGGTTACCAGCTCCGACACTCTCATGCCTGCCGCATACAGCAGTTCAAGCATGGCCTTGTCACGCATACCCGCAGGGGTCGACGTATCCGGCGCTTCCAGCAGCCTGTCCATCTCTTCTTGCGTCAATATGGAAGGAGGTCTCTTCTCTTGTTTGGGCAGCTCCAGCAGCAGGGAAGGGTCCTGGGAAGCCTTGCCTTCACGGATCAGGTAATGAAAAAAGGAGCGAATTGCGATCATGCAGCGTGTAATCGTCGCCGGCGCCTTGTTCAACTCCTGCAAATGCCCCGTATAGATGACCAGATGTGTCCGTTTGACGTCATCCGGCACTATCACATGCTGACCAGCCGCAAATTCGGCAAACTGTTCAACATCACGCCGGTAAGCTTCCAGTGTACTTGGCGATAATCCCTTCTCGTCTTCCAAATAGCGGATAAAGGGCGTTATATAATGCTTCATAAGAGCAACTCGCTCCTTTGTCTTCCGTATTTGGGCAGAAGCCCATCTTACAACATTCTACGCGGCTCAAATGTTATCCTGCCCCGCCGTCACTCTCCATACCAGTAAAAAAAGCGCAAGCGCTGCCAGAGCCCCCTCTCCTGCTGCTCATCAGTAATGGAGGTTCCTGCCACCTTTACCGCGTTTCCTTCGGGAATTTTATAATGCTGGATAGGCGTTATCCAGGAAGACAGCCGTTCAAGCGCGGAATACAGCAAAAAAGTCAATATACAGAACAGGACGATAAAACGGATAAATCTCCAGCCCTTTCTCAGGGAGAAGATCACGCTGCCACTTCCTTTCCTGCTAAAAGTGTGTGTTCAAAAAGTCAGGTTTTCAGCACCAAGAAGGTTGAATGAAGATAGGGACTGAGGAGCGGAGCGTACTTGGGATACGTGAGCACCTGAAATGTTTCCGTAGGAAACATGCTTCGGAAGCATCCACTTAGGCCCGGCTGAATTCAAGATTCGATGTCGAGTCCGCTTCCTGACTTCCTTCGTGATCAAAAGATGACTTTTTGAACTACCTCTTAAAAGGTCATATACAGCTCATTGTATGACAGGCTATCCCCAACTATGTAACACCGGAGTGTCCGGCACCAAAAAAGCCCTCTCCGCACAAATACGCGGGGAGAGCTTGTCTATTCTAATCCATTCAGAAATGCAGGGGGATTCAATCCTCCTGCTGCTTCTGGTCATTTTTGGCCTTGCAGCGGTAGCAAATGCCTTGGAAATCAAGCCGGTGATCCAGCACGGTAAAATCAAATTCCCTCTCCAGGCGTTCCTCCAGAGGGCCAAGCCAATCTTCCCTGATTTCATCCATGCTTCCGCATTGAACACATATTAAATGATGATGATGGTGCTTGGAGGTATCGCCCCGCAAATCATAACGGGCAACTCCGTCACCAAAGTTGATCTTCTCCACTACGTGCAGTTCGCTCAGCAGTTCAAGGGTACGGTATACGGTTGCCAGACCGATTTCAGGAGCTTTTTCTTTCACGAGCATGAAAACATCTTCCGCACTCAGATGGTCTTCTTCATTCTCCAGCAAAACTCTTACGGTGGCTTCCCGCTGAGGCGTCAACTTATAGCCCTGGGACTGCAGCTGCTGCTTAATTTTGTCGATCCGAGCTTCCATTTTATCCCTCCCCCTCAGGGTTCTCTGCGCACTGCCCCATTTTCACTTCTATCATTATAGGGGGAATTCTCAAATAAAGTCAAACATTTTGCACCAGGCTCAAGCCGCTCCTGCAGACGTCAGCAGTGGCGTTACCCATCGCATCATGACTGGTGTGACCCAGGTCTCAAACGATGCGCTTCCCAGCAGAAGCAGCATCATCACGGCTGTTAATCCGGCGTAGGACACAAACGGCTTGACAAATCCGGAAGGACGGCGCGTAAGCAGCATCCGGTCCTTGATCATTTGTATCGAAAAAGTCATGGCAGCCACACTGCACACAAGCAGCACCGGGATCACCACAGCATTGTGGGGGGCAACGGAAACGAGGGCAAACAGCAGCCCTCTCCAGGAATACTGCCCAACCACAAACCCGACCGAGAAGCCGATCAGCACACCTTTCAGAAAATTCAGCACCAAAATACCGGGCAGTCCAATGACCGATAGGCCGCATATCCATATCAATGCCGCCCATTTTAAATGAAGCGATGCAATTTCCCAAAACTTCGTTAACGTGGGATCGGCCGCGCCACCATCCTGACCGACCGATACAAAAAAGTTGTTCAGATACCGCCCCAGCTCCTGCTGCTGCTCCAGCGTCAGCGCATTGACCATCAACGCGCCAAAAACAACCCCGACCAGGAACAACACACCAAGAAATACATATAGTGGCATTCGGTGAACAAGTGTATGGCGTAAAAGCTGCATCGGCAAGTCGGCCTCCTTCATTAGCATATTCCTATCCTATGAAGAAGACCATTCGCCTATGACAGCATGTACGAAGTCTGCTGCTAGTCTTGGAGCCGGGCTGCTTTGTGTGATTCTCCGTTCCTGTCAATCTTGCCGTAGGTCCCCCCGCCTCCAGCAATCAGCTGCAGCCGTCCTTCTCTTGCCATAACGATAGAGCGTGCCAGCTCCGTGCCGACCTCAGCGGCTATCGCTTCCTCACCCGCTTGATGAAGAATATTCATTTCCGTGCCGAACCGTTCAAGCAGCCGCTGTAGCTTGGCCTGGCCCAGACCCGGAATAAACTCAAGCGGCACCTGGTAAATATAAGGCGGCCTGTGCTCAGGTATGCAGGGCCTGGCCCGGTCGGCAATATCCAGAATACGGTCAAACACCCCGCGTACCAGCTTTGCATGCCCGCATGCCGGGCAGCGGTCCGCCGCAATCTCCTGCTCGTCGAGAATCGTGCCGCAGCCCGTGCAGAAGGAGCGGTGATACTTGCCGAGACGGGGATTCAATCCATAGTTGCCGGTCACTTTTCTGCCACCGCTGCGCTCCAGCGCCAGCCGCAGCTCGGCAAAACTCGGAGCTTTCAGCAGCAGCTCATTGTATTCCCGTCCGATTTTGCCCAAGGAGTGGGCATCGGAATTCGTAAGAAAGCTGAAGCTGTCAAGCTCGGAAATATAACCCGCCATTTCCGAATCCGCGCTCAGACCGAGTTCGACGGCGCTGATTTTGCCAAGATCCAGCAGCTCGGCCATGCGTCTCGCGGAGCTGCCGTAGATCCCTTTATGAGGCGTAAATACATGGGCAGGGATCATAATGCCTGCCCGCCCGTAAATTTCGGCCTGCAGCTCCCGCGGTGGAGCATAAAGTCTCTGAGAGCTCAAATTGACATTTTTCATATGTCTGCCCATCCATCCGCTGAAGTCCGTCATGGTGTCCAAATCCGGAAAATAGGCCAGCACATGCGCCTCAGGCCGGGTTCCTTCCCGAATCTCGATTTCTGCTCCCAGCAGAATGACCGTATTCTTATACGCTATTCCTCCGCCTTCAATTTCGGCCATACTGCCGTCGTCAAGATGGCGCTTGATATCCTCCTGCACATTGGGCGCATGGCAGTCAATGACGCCCGTCAGATGGATTCCCTTCCGCTCCGACGCCTCCCTGGCAATATTGGCAAAGGTCAAATTCCTGCTGCCGCTGATTTTGACCGGCGCACCATTCTCCGCCTGCCCGATGTGAATATGCAGATCCGCATAATACTTATGCAGTGGTGTCTGTAGCCGATCCGTCATCAGAAGCTCCCGGTAAACTGCTGAAGGTGCCAGGCATAGACCGCCATGATCGTTTTCGCATCACTGATTCTTCCTTCACGAATCCAGGCGTAGGCCTCCTCCAGCGCCAGCTCGGACAGCTCCAGAAACTCGTCGGCATCCGGGTTCATTTCGCCCGCTTCCAGCTCCTCAGCTACGTACAAATGAATGATTTCATCGGCAAAACCGGGTGATGTATAGAACGATTGCAGCAGCCTAAGAGATTTGGCGGTATAGCCTGTTTCTTCCCGCAGCTCGCGTGCAGCCGCTTCTATCGGATCTTCTCCTGCCTCAAGCTTGCCTGCCGGGATTTCCACCTCGCAGCGTCCGAGCGGCCGTCGGTATTGATCCACTACAAGCATTTTGCCGTTGTGGATGGCCAATACCGCAACAGCACCCGGGTGACGGACAATCTCCCGCGTTCCCGTGCTGCCGTCCGGCAGACGGACCGTGTCCACCTGCAGGGAAATTACCTTCCCGGCAAAGATAGAATTCGTAGATATCGTTGTTTCCTCCAAAGCTGGATTGGAATAAGGTTTGCTGGTGCTCATGTGCTGCCTCCTCTTGGCCGAACCTCATTAGGGGCCGGGTATAGTTTGTCTCTTTAATACATAGGCTGTAAATAATTCATGCCTGTGGGCAAAAGGGAGAGATCCATGATGAAAAGCTATCAAACAGACAACGCGCTCTGCATTACGGGAAAGGCTTGGCAGGTTCGCCTTCTGCTCCGGCAATGGCTGAAGGACAATAAGTCCGGGGCGAAGATGATTGACCTGATCCAGCCCAACAGCAAACAGGCCTGACGGGTGGAACGCCGCTGCAGGCTCGTACGCAGCACGTGCCAGACGGTGCCGTTTATGGTCATATTTATGCTTGCGGAGATTCGGCCGCCTCACGAATGATCGCTACAACGACTTCGGCCAGCTTTGCCAGATCCTCGGCCTTGATTCGCTCCTGTGTCGTATGGATCTGCTCATAGCCGACCGCAAGATTGACCGTAGGAATGCCAAAGCTATTAAAAATATTCGCGTCCGAGCCGCCTCCCGAAGTGAAGGTAGGGCTCGCCAGTCCCAGTTTGCCGATTGCACGCTGCGCAAACTGGACGACATCATCGTGCTCCGAGAAGCTGAACCCTGGATACACAATCTCGCTGCGGAATTCAGCCTGGGCGCCGAACTCCCGGGATGTCGTCTCCAGCGCATCGCGCATTTGCTGAACCTGATGGTCTACCTTTTCATGAACAATGCTGCGGGCTTCCGCAAAAATCTGCACAAAATCGCACACAATATTGGTTGGACCGCCGCCTTCAAATCTGCCGATGTTGGCTGTCGTTTCCTTGTCGATACGTCCAAGCTTCATGGCGCTGATCGCCTTTGAGGCTACCTGTATCGCACTAATGCCATCTTCCGGATTTACGCCGGCATGCGCGGATTTACCGGTAATTTTCATTTCAACTTTAGCCTGGGTTGGGGCCGACACACAGATCGAGCCAACAGCTCCATTAGAATCTAGCGCATAACCGAAATCTGCGTCCATATCGTCTGGATTCATGGCTCTGGCCCCCGCCAGACTGGATTCCTCTCCGACCGTAATGACAAACTGCACCTGGCCGTGCGGAATGCCCTGTTCCTTGACAGCACGAATCGCTTCCAGCATCGCTGCAACCCCTGCTTTGTCATCCGCCCCCAGAATCGTCGTTCCATCACTGCGGATCCAGCCGTCATCGCCAAGCTGCGGTTTGATGCCTTTGCCGGGAGTTACCGTATCCATGTGCGAAGTGAAATAGATTTTCGGGGCTTGCTCCGCTCCTTCCGCCTCCCACGTAATGATCAGGTTGCCCGCCCCGTGCCCGGAGCGCTCCTGCGAATCATCTTCCTTGACCGTTAAGCCAAGCGAGTCGAACTTCTCTTTCAGCACCCTGGATATTTCCTGTTCATGTTTGGTTTCGCTGTCTACCTGCACAAGCTCCATAAATTCCTTGATTAACCGATCCTTTGTGATCATCGAAACTTTCATCTCCCTCTGGATTGCGATACAATAGAAGACACACACTTTGTTTCTTACAAACTTATTTTCATTATAAAGGAGTTCCCCATGCAGCACAAAAAATGGTTTCGCGTTTTTATTTACATCATGCTTATTGCCATGATTGGCTCAACCCTGCTGTTCGCTCTTGAACCTCTTTTGTATAATCAGTAAAAACCTTAACGTAGGAACGGTCATTAATAAAGTAGGGAAACCACTCTCATGGCTTCCTCCGGCTAGAAAGGCCACCCAACTGGTGGCCAGAACCCCCACAGAACCCCGGCGTGCGGATTTCCCGCACGGGATCTTCAGAAATGGTTTCACAACATAGCGTAGGTCTTCCATCGATTGTAAGGAATGAAGACTTTCGGTCGCTTAAGCGGAAATAACGTTCGAATGCGGTGGTATTCTTCCCACGTCACATAGCTCTTTAAGCTTCTTCGTCTGCTTTATAGTCGCCTCTGCATGGAAGTGGTTATGATAATAGAATTGAATCCCGCTCTCCTGGAATCGTTTTCACGATTTTCTGTGCGGGACAAGTAAACGGTCTTCGACGTCCTAAAACAAAAAACAGCCCTCTCTAGTAGAGAAAGGGCAGATGAACCGCTTCATTCTAAATATTAATAATATTCTGCTAGAGTGCCGTCGTAATTAATCACTTGTCCATTATGATTTTCATCATCCAAAATAAAGCCTACGATTACTTCAGCAGCCTGAGCAGTTGTTTTCACAAAATCTCCCTGTATATTCCCATTCAAATCCGTCGAAACCGCCCCTGGCATCACCGCAAAAATCTCCACAGGTATGCTCTCCTTCTCAAAACTCATTCCCCAGGACTTTGTCATCACATTCAAAGGCGCCTTGGCTGTTTGGTAGGCAAACGTATTGAAGAAAGGATGTGGCTCAATAGGTATACTGATATTTTCAATCATGCCCTTATTGGTGATCAATAGTGGCAGCAAGCCTTTTGAAAGTGCAAAAGGACCGATAAAGTCAACTTGATGGGTTGCCTGTAGTTCTTCAACCGTAAACTCCCATCCAGATTTATGCATATCGCCTGGAATACCCGCATTGTTAACCAAGAGCGTCAACTCTGGGTAATTCTGCTTAATGGTTGTCACTGCATGATCAATACTCTCCAGGTCGGCAACATCCAACAGCACCAACTCTGCATCACCAAATTTTCGGAGGGCAGTTACTGCCGTCTCTCCTCGCTCCTGATCACGTGCCCCAACTAAAACACGATACCCCGCTTCTAACAGCTGCTTCGCAATCTCAAATCCAATACCTTTATTCGCACCCGTTACTAACGCTGTCTTTGTCATTTTTCATTCTCCTTTTTCCAAATTAGCTGAAATCTTTTGCGATAAAGAGATTAACAGCTCTTTTTCTTGCTCCGTAAGCCCTTTCGACGCAATTCTTTCCATTTCTGTCCAAACGGCAGTGGCCTTGGCTACAAGCTCGCGGCCAGCTTCTGTTAGTTTTACAAGCGTAACACGCCCATCCTTTGGCGAGCGTGAACGAGTAACTAATCCCGCAGCCTCCAGGCGTCGAACCGATTTGGCCACTGTTGAATGGTCCAGTCGCATTGTGAAGCCCAAACTTTGTTGCGATTGCTCATCTCGCTCCCATAACTGCATAAGCATAATTTCTTGGCCAGCGTACAAGCCTATGTCACGTAGTAAGTGTGCAGCCAAACCCCGGTGCGACCTGGCTAGGGAAAAAATAGCAAAATTTATTGGAAACCGTTGGATCGCTTGCATTTCTTCTTTAGGCAATCCTTCGCATAAATCATTCTCAATCTCATCCATGTTTAACTTCACCTCTTGCTTAACATCCATTTATATCCGAATTCATTGCAGGGTAATCCGTATAGCCGCGTTGGTCACCGCCATAAAAGGTCGTCGGATCAGCTTCGTTCAGCGGAGCGCCTGCTTTCAAACGTTCCACCAAGTCAGGATTGGCAAGCCCCCAAGCGCCTACAGATGCGATATCTGCAAGTCCTGTATTAACGTCTCGGTCGAGTTCCTCCAGAGGGCGGCTCGGACGATTAACGATTAACACAGTCGGCCAAGCCGAGCGAATTTCACGAAGCGACTCTTCATTGCCGCCATGCAAGACATGAAGATAAGCCAGGTTAAGTTTGGCAAGCTCTGAAATCAAGTATTTGTATACTTCCGGCCCTTGATCACCCTCAACGAGGTCTCCCAGTGGAACACCGGGAGAGATACGGATGCCTGTACGCTCGGCTCCAATTTCTTCTGCCACAGCAGTTGCCACTTCAATGGCAAAACGTGCGCGATTTTCAATCGATCCGCCATACTGATCTGCTCGTACGTTTGCATTCTCTGAAATAAATTGATGAATCAAATAACCGTTTGCCCCGTGAATCTCCACACCATCCGCTCCAGCCTGGATGGCAGCCGCGGCGGCCTTGCGGAAATCTTCAACGGTCGCCTTGACATCTTCAAGGCTTAACTCACGCGGAACGGGAATATCCTGCATTCCGGTTGCAGTAAACATCTGTGCCTTCGGTGCAATGGCAGAAGGCGCAACCGGCTGGCGATGATGCGGCGTGTTTTCCGGATGCGACATACGCCCCGCATGCATTAATTGAATGAATAAATATCCGCCAGCTTGGTGAACCCGGTCGGCTACCTTCCTCCAGCCTGCTATATGCGCATCGGTATAGATACCCGGTGTATACATATAACCTTGTCCATCCTCTGAAGGCTGCGTACCTTCGCTGATGAGCAGGCCCAGTGAAGCGCGTTGCTCATAATATAGCGGACTAAGTTCTCCCGGTGTGCCGTCGTAAAGTGCACGGGATCTAGTCATGGGAGCTAAAGCCAGGCGATGCGGCAAGTTTAAGTTGCCCACTTTTATTGTATTCCATAAATTTTTCATTTTTTAAAGCTCCTTTACTTTATATAGTTTCCGGCCACATAAATATAACAAAATAATATGTGGTCGTCAATGTTTTTTTGAATTAACCCACCCATTTCACCCCTTCAGGTGCCTCGACTTCGAGCTCGATATAAGTTAAGAGGCTTAAGAGGTAATTATCCACATTTTTAATTCCGAGTCGATTTCATTCATATATAGGGTAATGGTATCTTTTTTGGATTCAGAAATCTTCTTATGCGGTATGATGATAAGCTGTGACCCAAGTGTCAGTTTAAAAGTAATTGTTTTGTAGAAGTTCTTATCAGGAAGAAGTCGCATCATTTCATCTGCTTTCCGTGAGCATTAATTGTAGCAGGATAAATTAGCTGCCAAACTCTCACACCACCCATATTACCGTACATGCGGCTTTTATAAAGCGCTTCCAAAAATAGAAATAGTTCGTGGTTTCATATCTTCTTTTAACAGATTACTCGTAGCGATTTTCTCGCTAAAGATACGACTGCCCGCCGCACAAAGAGGCCGGCCACCATGGACCGGCCTCGCTCTATTCTTTTAACACAGTTTCATAATCAAAAAGCTCCGCAAAATAAGGAATAATCCCCTTTGCCACCTGCTCCATCGCAAATGACTGCCCTGTGCAGTCTTCCAGCGAGGTGACCCCATATTCCTGGATGCCGCACGGAACAATTCCGTTAAATCCTTCATTCTGAATGCCTGATTTGATATTAAAAGCGAAGCCGTGGCTGGTGATAAAACCTTTGCGGTGCCGGCATCTGTTAAACTTCACGCCAATGGCCGCAATTTTGGATTCGCCAACCCACACCCCAGTATATTCAGGTTTGCGGCTGCCTTCAATGCCGAAGCTTGCGAGATAATTGATAATCACCTGCTCCAGGCTGCGTAAATATCCGTGCAGGTCGAGGCCTTTGCCATATCCCAGCAGCAACAGCGGATAACCGACAAGCTGGCCGGGACCGTGGTACGTAATGTCCCCGCCCCGGTCGATTTGGAACACGGCGATTCCACGCTGTTCAAGCTCCTCCGGACTGAGCAGCAGATGCTCCGGATGGCGCTGAGAGCCAATGGTATATGTAGGGGGATGCTGGAGCAGCAGAAGGGCTTCCCGCCGCTCCCCGGCATCCAGCTGGCCCACAATTTCCTTTTGCAAATCCCATGCTTCGGCATAGGGTATCATCGGTGTGTACGACACGTCGAGTAATCGTCTGTTCACAACCTGCTCTCTCCCTCCAGCCGGCTTTCGCGGCCGGCATAGAATCAGTACAGCTTGGTGTCAAGCGAATAGCCTTCCAGATTTTCCTTCACTCGCTGCAGAAATCTTCCGCAGATGACTCCGTCCAGAATCCGGTGATCAAGCGACAGACAGAGGTTAGCCATTGAACGGACGGCAATCATGTCATTAATAACGACAGGCCGCTTCACAATCGACTCGAACGTGAGGATGGCCGCCTGCGGGTAGTTGATGATCGGATAGGACAAAATAGAACCGAAGGAGCCGGTATTGTTGACCGTAAAGGTACCGCCCTGCATATCGTCCAGCTTCAGCTTGCCTTCGCGTGTTTTACGGGCAAGATCATCGATCTCGCGGGCCAGCCCAGCGATGTTCTTCTGATCCGCCTTCTGGATGACAGGCGTCATGACGGAATCCTCCGTCCCTACGGCCAGGGAAATATTAATGTCCCGCTTCACCACAATTTTGTCTACAGCCCAGAAGGAATTCATGATCGGATAATCTTTGATCGCATTGACTACCGCTTTAAGCAGGAAAGCCAAATAAGTTATATTGATTCCTTCCTTGCGTTTGAATTCATCCTTGATTTTGTTGCGGAGCATGACCAGATTGGTCACGTCCACCTCAATCATCGTCCACGCATGCGGAATTTCCGTCACACTTTGCCGCATATTGCGGGCAATCGTGTTGCGGATCGGTGTGACATCAATATAATACTCCGAACGTCCCGAAGCATCGCCTTCCACTTCAATGGCAGGTATCTTTGGAGACTCCGTCAGATGAATGCCGCTGTTCCGGACAGGCGGAATACTTTGGGCAGGAACAGCCAAAGGCTCAGGCGTTTTGCTGTCTACAGATCTGCCGGAGAACGGGGACGCGACGGCCTGTACGGCTTGCTGGCTTCCCGTGGATATGGCGGCAGATCCGCCAGCCGCAACATACGCCAGAACGTCCTTGCGGGTGATACGCCCGCCAAGCCCGGTTCCCGGCACACGGCTTAAATCAACCTGATGTTGTGCGGCAAGTGTCTGTACGGCCGGTGAATAACGGCCGCGCATGGATTGATCCCCCTGGGGCTGGTCCGCAGCAGGCACTTCTGCTCCGGCTGAGGAAGCCGGGACATCCTCCGGCCTGCCGGCCTCTGCAGCCGTTTGTATACGGCAGATCAGTTCGCCTACGGCAACCGTCTGTCCTTCCTGTACAAGCAGCTCGCCCATAACCCCATCTACCGTTGAAGGGATTTCGGCATTTACTTTATCGGTAATGACCTCGCAGATCGGCTCGAACTGTTCCACGCTTTCCCCGGGCTGCTTGAGCCACTTGGCAATGGTTGCGGAAACGAGCGATTCCGCAAGCTGAGGCATGGAAACATCTGTCCATTGCGTATTATTCTGTGTCATTTGGTTCAACTCCTCGGCGTCGCAGCTTAATACAGGGCAAGCTGACGCATGGCTTCTTTCACTTTGTCTTTGCTGAGCATAAAGAATTTCTCCATCGGAGGACTGATCGGCATGGCCGGCACATCCGGACCGCACAGGCGGGCAATCGGCGCATCCAGCTCAAACAGGCACTCCTCGCTGATGATTGCGGATACTTCCGCACCGATGCCGCCGGTTTTATTGTCTTCATGCACAATCAGTACCTTGC
Source organism: Paenibacillus enshidis (assembly GCF_042136365.1). NCBI lineage: Bacteria > Bacillati > Bacillota > Bacilli > Caryophanales > Paenibacillaceae > Paenibacillus > Paenibacillus enshidis. Next base: position 17,938 of record NZ_JBHHMI010000015.1, read on the forward strand.
CGGTCCGGCGGGCGGCGGCAATGATTGCCTCCCTGTCAAGTGGCTGCAGTGTCCGCAGATCGAGCACATGGGCGGCAATGCCTTCCTCACGCTCCAGTTCCTCGGCGGCCTGCATGACAAAATGCAGCGGCTGGCTGTAGCCGATCACGGTAATATCGTCGCCCTCGCGCAGCAGATTGGCCTTGCCGATGGGAACAATGTAATCGTCTTCCGGCACCTCACCCTTGAGCAGCTTGTAGCTCTTCTTATTCTCAAAATACAGCACCGGATCAGGATCACGGATCGCTGCCTTCAGCAGTCCCTTGGCATCGTATGGAGAATACGGGGCCACAATCTTGAGACCAGGTGTTCCGAAGAAAATCGATTCAGGACACTGGGAGTGATACAGCCCGCCGAAAATACCGCCGCCGATCGGAGCGCGGATCACGACCGGACAGTTCCAGTCATTGTTAGAGCGATAGCGGATTTTGGCCGCTTCACTAATGATCTGGTTGGTCGCCGGCAGCATAAAATCGGAATACTGCATCTCCGCAATCGGCTTCATGCCGTACATGGCCGCGCCGATTGCCACACCCGCGATGGCGGATTCCGCCAGCGGCGTATCCATGACCCGCATCTCGCCGAATTGCTCCATGAGCCCTTTGGTGGTGGTGAAGACGCCGCCCTTGACACCTACATCCTCTCCCAGCACAAATACCGTGTCATCCTGCTCCATTTCTTCCTTCATCGCCAAACGAATGGCATCGATATATTCCATAACCGCCATATCTTATTGCTCCTCCCCGCTGCTGTCCGCATACACGTGCAGAAGTGTATCCTCCGGCCGAGGAAACGGCGCCTTATCCGCATATTCTATGGCGTCCTTCATCACCTGAAGCAGCTCGGCCTTCAACTCCTGATCCCGCTGCTCATCCCAGATGCCGGAATCGATCATATACGCCTTCATCCGCAGCAGTCCATCCTTCTTCCAATGCTCGTCTACTTCCTCCTTCGTCCGGTAAGCAAGGTCATTGTCGGAAGTAGAATGCGGAGACAGCCGGTACATCATCGCTTCGATCAGCGTTGGACCTTCGCCGCGAACAGCACGCTCGCGCGCTTCCTTCACGGCTGCGTACACAGCAAGCGCGTCATTGCCGTCTACCCGTATTCCGGGAAATCCATAACCGAGCGCACGATCGCTTACTTTCCCACTCAACTGCTTGTGCACAGGAACGGAAATAGCGTACTGGTTGTTCTCGCACATAATGATGACAGGCAGCTTGTACACTCCCGCAAAGTTGCAGCCTTCATGAAAATCGCCCTGATTGCTCGACCCTTCCCCGAAGGTAACAAAAGAAACGATGCTCTTCTTCCGCATCTTCGCGGCCAGCGCCACACCGACGGCATGTGGCACCTGTGTTGTCACGGGACTTGAGCCTGTAACGATCCGCAGCTTTTTGCTGCCGAAATGCCCCGGCATCTGGCGGCCGCCACTGTTCGGATCCTCTGCCTTTGCAAAGGCAGACAGCATCAGCTCGCGCGGAGTCATGCCGACAGACAGGACAAAACCGTAATCACGGTAATAAGGCAGAAAATAATCGTTATCCCTGTCCAGGGCAAACGCTGCACCAACCTGGGCCGCCTCCTGCCCGATTCCGGATACGTGAAAATTAATTTTGCCAGCACGCTGGAGCAGCATATTCCGCTCATCAAACGTTCTTGCCAGCAGCATATATCTGTACATTTCTATGACCTGGTCATTGCTCAGACCCAGTTCCTCATGCCTGAGCTGCGCGTCGACATCGCTTTTTGCGTTCATCGAGGCACCTCCTTGTTATAAAGCCATAGCTTATTATACCATCTCGTCTTAAAACCTGGTACTAAAACTTGGCTTAACCTTATTAAAACACTTTCGCACCAAAAAGGAAAGCCGACTATTAGATTCCGATCGCTTTTCCGTCTACTGCCAGCATCGCTTCGCCCAAAATTTCCGACAAGGTTGGATGCGGAAAAGCAAGCTGGCCCACTTCCCATGGGGTCGCGTCCAGCAGTTGAGCCAAAGCCGCCTCACTGATCAGGTCGGTGACATGCGTGCCGATCATATGAACCCCCAGAATATCATTTGTCTTCTGGTCCACAACCACCTTCACAAAACCGTCTCTGCTGCCATACACGAGCGATTTGCCGATTGCCTGAAAAGGAAATTTGCCGATTTTCACCTCGTGCCCCCGTGTTCTTGCCTCCTGCTCGGTCAGACCAACACTGGCTGCCTCCGGTCTTGTATAAATACAACGCGGGATCTGATGAGCGGGCAGCACGTGCACCTCCTCGCCGCAAATATGATTTATGGCCGCGATCCCTTCGTGGCTGGCGGCATGTGCAAGCTGAACGCCGCCGATGCAGTCGCCAATGGCGTAGATATGAGGCTCAACCGTCTGATAATGGGCATTAACTGCTATGACCCCGTTTTCAACCCGGATATCCGTATTCTCCAATCCGATATTTTCCACATTAGCCTGCCTGCCCACAGACAAGAGCAACTGTGAAGCGCTGAGCGTGCTCGTTTCGCCGCCCCGGCGCACATCGATTTGAATTCCTTCCTCATCCTTGCTCAGACTTTCCGGCACCACCTGGGACCCGGTCAGAATCTTCACGCCTCTTTTCGTCAGCAGCCTCTGCAGCTCACGGGAAATCTCCTCATCCTCCAGCGGGATCAGCCTGTCCGCTGTCTCCACGACGGTCACTTCCACGCCAAAGTCGTTCAGCATGGAGGCCCACTCCACGCCAATCACACCGCCCCCAACAATGATGATGGAAGCAGGGAGCTTGTCCAGCAGCAGCGCCTCGTCGCTCGTCAAAATAAATCTGCCATCAGGCTCAAGACCCGGAATATGCCTTGGCCGTGACCCTGTCGCAATAATCAGATGGGCAGGCACGACCGTCTCCATTTCCCCATCTTCCAGCTCGACGGCAACCGCACCGCTTTTCGGCGAGAAAATGGACGGCCCTATGACCCTCCCTGTTCCGTGCAGAACCTTGATTTTATTTTTGCGCATCAAATACTGGACACCCTGATGAAGCTGCTCCACGACCTGCTCCTTCCGTTCCTGGACCTTTGGAAACAACAGCCTGGACCCGGACGTCTCAATGCCATAGGATTCGCTTTCCTTGACGGTTGCATACACTTCGGCGCTTCTAAGCAATGATTTGCTGGGAATGCAGCCACGATGCAGACAGGTGCCTCCCAATTTGTCGCGCTCAATGATGACTACATCCTTTCCCAGCTGGGCAGCCCGGATTGCGGCCACATAACCTCCCGTTCCTCCGCCCAGTATCGCTATATCACATGTGATTGACATATTAACCTCCGCTATCGCTGCATGATTATTTAAAGTCTATTTTACTCTCTTTGAACGGCATTACAAATAAGCCGGCAGCCTCGGCTGAACCCCGGCCCGTTCTTGATCCAAGCACCCGATCTGGCAGCTTATTCGTAAAGCGCATCCTTCAGTTTGCTGGACATGCGCGGTGTCTTCGATGAACTGCGAAGGGACCGGCGGAGAGCAGCATTTCGCTGCTCCAGCATTTCCAGCTGTTCCAGCATGTCATTGACCAGCGCTTCCGTCTCGGAGCTTAGCAGACCGAGCCGTGCCAATTCGGCCTTTCTATGCTTGAAACGGGAGTTGACATCTTCCATCCGGATTCCTCATTTCTGCTGTATAATCCCGTCATTCTACAGTAACAGACTTGGCGGCTGCGAGCAATGAAACAGCTGCGTATGCTGTCAAAATTCAAGCATTTGTCTCTGGTCTGTCTCCCTTAACCTATGGTACTCTATAGTGGCGTTTTCTTTAAAGAAAGAGGGGAATTGCTTTGTCTACAGGGCGTATTACCGTAATTACAGGTCCAATGTTCAGTGAAAAATCAGGGGAGCTCATCCGCCGCTGTCAAAAATTAATGAAATACGGCCGCCGCAAGGTGGTCGCCTATAAACCTGCCGAGGATAACCGTTTTGCCAAGGACGAGATCGTCAGCCGTATCGGATACCGTCTTCCCGCCATATCCATTCCACGGAGACTGACGGAAGAGACAGTGGCCAAAATCATGGAGCAGACCCGTGACGCGGACGTTGTCGCTTTTGATGAAGTGCAATTTTTCAACCGACCGATCATGAACCTGGTTCAGGAGCTTGCTTATAACGGAAAGCATGTCATTGTTGACGGCTTGAATATGGATTATCGTGGAGAGGAATTCGGATATATCGGAGGACTGCTGGCCATGGCAGACGATATTGAAAAGCTAAGCGCCTTCTGTGCCGTTTGCGGCAGCGCCGAAGGCAACTTCACACAGAGAATCATTAACGGGGAGCCGGTAAAAGTAGGCCCGATCGTTATGATCGGAGATTCGGAGGCTTATGAGCCGCGCTGTCGGCGCTGTTTTGTGCCACCTCACAAGGTGGATTGCAATTAAAAAGCCCCTGCGGGGCTTTTTTTAGATTACAGTAAAAAGTTCGTCAATAATTTTTTATTTCGTCGTTGTGACGGAAACTTTGCCGCTCTCTCCACGTATACTCCTGTGTCATACATATCCTTTAGGAGGTACTTACCATGTCTTTTTTTAACAAAATGCTTGCAAGTGTAGGAGTCGGGGCTGCGGAAATTGACACACATCTTGAAAAAGCCTCTTATCACCCGGGCGAGGAAATTCGGGGAATGGTACATATCCGGGGCGGCAACGTCGAACAGAAAGTAGATCATATCTATATCAAAGTCATGACCGAGTATATCAGAGAGCATGATGATAAAAAGGTCCGGGAGACGTACACCATCGCCAAATATCATGTGGCTGACCATCTGCTCGTCCGGAAGGGAGAGAGGCTGCAAATTCCGTTCTCCTTCCCGCTTCCGCTGGAAACGCCGATGACGCTGTCGCGCCAGCCTGTCTGGATTCATACCGGCCTTGATATTGATCATGCCGTTGATCCTAACGACCGCGACTACATTGAGGTTACACCTCACCCTTATGCTACCGTCGTATTACAGGCTGCCCAGGAGCTCGGATTCCGATTCAAGGAGGCTACCTGTGAATATCATCCACGGCTTGGACGTGGTGTTCCGTTTGTGCAGGAAATTGAATTTTACCCTGGCCGGGAATTTTCCAGCAGGGTGGAAGAGCTCGAATTTATTTTCAATCTTGAGCGTGACGGCATTCATGTGCTGGTTGAGGTTGACCGCCGTGGCAGAGGCTTTTCCGGTTGGCTTGAACGGTCATTTGAAATGGACGAGCGCACAGCATGGATGAGCCTGAGCCAATCGGATCTGCAAAGAGGAAACAGATATGTTGCGGATGTGCTTGGGGAACTGATCTACAGACAAGCCCGTTAACATATATTAACCCCGCCATTCATGATGGTGGGGTTTGTGTTTCTACAGCGGCAGCATATCCCTGCGTTCCGCTTTAGGCTTGCAGTGCTTGCAGACACCCTTGACGACCCCATTGTCGCCTGCGTAGAAGGTCAACAGTTCTTCTTTGCCGCAGAAGCTGCATTTCTGCGCGGAAGGTTTGTTCGTGCTCCCTTTACGCCGGAAAGGGACTACATTATCTCCTGAATGACGGGGAGCCTGCCCTTTTTTGCTGCGCCTTCTACTCAGACGAAGTATAGTGAATAAGATAGTTCCGACAGCCACGGCCCCGGCAACAACCCACAGATACACCATATGTTATCCCCCTCTGCCTAGTATGGTACAAACCGGCTAGCATTCACCAGCATACCGGAATAAACAAACCCAATAAATCGGTGATTTATTGGGCCAGTTTCCAGGTATATCACTTGTTTGGCTTACGACACTTTATGCTCGATCCGCAGCTTGTCGGCGACCATCGCAATGAATTCGCTGTTGGTTGGCTTTGACTTGCTGATATTGATCGTATAACCAAACAGGTGACTGATGCTGTCAATATTACCGCGGGTCCATGCCACTTCAATCGCATGGCGGATAGCGCGCTCGACGCGTGATGGAGTGGTTTTAAATTTCTCGGCGATCGCCGGATACAGCGTCTTGGTGATGGCCCCTAATATTTCGATGTTATTATATACCATAGTGATGGCCTCGCGCAGATATTGGTAACCTTTAATATGTGCCGGAACACCGATCTCATGAATGATGGAGGTAATGCTGGCATCCAGATTTTTCACTTTCCCCATCGGGACAACATTCGATCTTGCCATGGATATACCGGTCGAAGTACTGCTAACCGTCTGCACACCCACCAATTGGCGAACACGGTTGGCCAGCACCTCCATATCGAATGGCTTGAGAATATAGTAGGAAGCTCCCAGTTGTACCGCGCGTTGAGTAATGTTCTCCTGACCGAAAGCGGTGAGCATAATAATTTTCGGCTGTGCAGGCAAATTCATTTCGCGCAGTCGCTCAAGCACGCCCAGACCGTCAAGATGCGGCATAATGATATCCAGAATCAATACATCGGGGATTTTATGAGCATCGGAAATACGTTGAAGAACCTCTTCGCCGTTGTAAGAGATTCCAACAACCTCCATATCCTCCTGCTCTGATATATATTCAGCGAGTAAATTTGTAAATTCACGGTTATCATCTGCCAACAGCACTTCAATTTTTTGCAATGGACTTCCTCCTTTAAAATGAGCTGCATAGTTTTTGATTTGGCAATTTCTTCTCTCGGAAGTATATAATTTCGACACACTGAATTCAATTCCTTCTGTCGAAAAATATTTTTATTTATTTTTTTTATCCTTTCCTTTATAATTTAATTTTTCTGATTTTTTTCAACTTTGTTAGCTAATATTCTGCTTAATCCAGCACAAAACTCCACAAACCGACACCGTCATAGCGCAATAAATACAAAAAAATCTTAAGGCCGTCAACCGGCCTTAAGATCAGAAGCTTTGCCCTGTTTGTGGTGAATCCCCGCATCCTCCAGCATCCATTCAATAAAACAACCATACCCTGACTGCGGATCATTCACAAAAACATGTGTGACCGCTCCGATGAGTTTGCCGTTCTGAATGATCGGACTTCCGCTCATCCCTTGCACAATTCCACCGGTTTTATCGATCAGGCGGGGATCTACTATGCGGATGACGAGCCCTTTCGTTGCCGGGGCACTTTGATGGGACACATGCATAATACGCGCTTTAAAACGCTGAACCGATTGGCCGTCAACCACGGTTAATATTTCTGCCGGTCCTTCTTTAACTTCTTCAGCCCATGCAACAGGGATCGGTTTCGTGTATATGCTGTGTTCAGGAAGATCGGTCATTTTACCGAAAATTCCAAACTTCGTATTGCTTTCGATGCTGCCCAGAACTTTATGATTTTTTGTAAACTGGGCACGTTTTTCCCCAGGTTCGCCATTCTGGCTTTTGGAGATGGAAGTAACGTTGGATTGGACAATATGTCCGTTGCCAACGACAATAGGGGTTTGTGTATTCATGTCCGTAATAACGTGGCCAAGTGCCCCGTAAACGCCATACTGCGGTGCATAAAAGGTCAACGTTCCAACCCCTGCTGCCGAATCGCGGATATACAATCCAAGCCTCCACGCCTTGTCCTCGCGGTCATATGCCGGAGTCAGCCTGGTATGAATGGTCTGTTTTCCCCGCATGAGGGTAATCTTCAATGGTTTACCCTCTTTTCCCGCTCGTTCTACAGCCTCCGTAACAAGTGACAAATTATCGGGAACAAGGCCGTTAATGTGAGTAATACGGTCCCCAAGCCTGATTCCTGCTGCCTCTCCGGGCGACAAACGGGTCTCCCCGTCTTGCACCACAAGGTGGTGACCTACGACAAGGATCCCCGCTGATTTCACCTTTACGCCAATCGTTTGGCCGCCGGGAATGACTTGAATTTCCGGAACAGAATGAACCCCTGACCGGTTGGCAAGCAATGAAGATAAAGACGGGCTGCGCTGAACCAGCTTATTCAGCTGAAAAATGGAGCCCTTATAATTCCCAAAGGAGTCACCATGACTCTCCGGCTCCGCCGCTGCGTGCCGGACAAACATAAAAATACTTCCCATACAAAGAAAGAAGACAAGCAAAAGACCGGGCAGTTTGTTCCTGGAGTTCAATTTCAATGGCTGTCACGCTCCCTTTGCTTCTTTCGCTTGACGAGTAAAGGTCGTCGCCAATTGCGTACCTTTAAGGTAACCCTGCCCCCAGGCTTTTATTACTGTCAATCATTGCTCTACCCGATGTCCTTCTCTCTTTTGCGCCTGTGCCAAATTCAGCATTTCCTGGGCATGATGCAGCGTTTTTTGCGTAATTTCCACACCGCCCAGCATCCTTGCCAGTTCCTTCACCCTGCCCTCATCCGACAACTCCTCCACCTGTGTCATGGTGCGGCCATCCTGTACAGATTTCTCGATGAGATACTGGCTATCAGCCATACAGGCCACCTGCGGAAGATGGGTAATCGAAAATACCTGGCAGACAGAAGACAGCCTGTACAGTTTCTCGGCAATGGACTGCGCCGCCCGTCCGCTGACCCCGGTATCCACTTCATCAAAAATGAGCACCGGAATTTGATCATGGCGGGCGAAAATGCTTTTGAGCGCCAGCATGACACGGGAGATTTCGCCTCCGGACGCGATTTTGCCCAGCGGGCGCAACGGCTCTCCCGGGTTGGCGGAAATTAAAAATTCGGCATTGTCAATGCCCTGCTTGGTTGGCCGGATTTTACGCCCATTCCATTCATAACCACGCGCGTCTTCCAGCGGGTCAATCTTCACCCGCAGAGAGGTTCGCCCCATTTGCAACTCATTGAGCTCCCTTTCCACCTGTACAGCCAGATCCTCCGCACATTGCTTGCGTGCGGCAGACAGCTCATCAGCCGCCGCGAGCAGCTCGGCAAGCAGCTTGTCACGCTGGGCGGTGAGCTTCTCCAGACGCTCATCCTTGTTTTCCAGCTTATCCGTTTCATGCTCAATTTTTTGGGAGTATTCCAGGATTTGCTCGACACTGTCTCCGTATTTGCGGCGCAAACCGGCAATCAAGGCGAGACGCTGCTCGACCTCCTGAAGGCGCTCCGGATTAAATTCAATCTGTTCCCTGTAGGATCGAAGCTGAAAAACCGCATCCTCCAGCTGGTAATATGCAGATTGAATCTGCTCCGTGATGGGCTGCAGCTGTTTGCTGTCATAATGGGAAATGTCCTCCAGCATGGCGGCTGCGCTGCTTACGGCATCCAGCCCCTGCTGGCTTTGCAGCAGCTCATATGCCCCGGCGACGGCATCCATCATTTTCTCGCTGTGGGATAGTTTGACCCGTTCTTCCGCTAATAATTCATCCTCGCCAGGCTGTAGCCTGGCGGAAGCGATCTCCTCAAGCTGAAAGCGATACATATCAAGCATTTGATACGATTTCTGGCTTGATTCCTGCAGCTCTCTCAGTTCCTTCTCGGCTTTGACAAAAGCGCCGTATCTTTCCCGGTAGCGAGCTTTTACAGGGCCAATCATGCCGTCACCGTACGTATCCAGCAACGCCAGATGCCGGTCGGTCCGCAGCAGATTCTGCGGTTCATGCTGTCCGTGGATGTTGACGATGTGCTCGCCGACTTCGCGCAGCATGCTTAGGTTTACCAGTTGACCATTAATTCTCGAGGTGCTCTTGCCGCTTGAAGCCAACTCTCTGCGAATCAGCAGATGCTCATCCGCATTTCCCTGAATGCCCAGCTTGGCAAGCACCTCCCACACCGGGTGTCCGGCTGGGAGCTCGAAGAGCGCTTCCATCTCGGCCTTGTCGCAGCCATAACGCACCAGATCCGCCGCTCCTCTGCCACCCGAGATCAGCACAAGAGCGTCGATGATAATAGATTTCCCTGCCCCTGTTTCCCCTGTCAACACATGAAAGCCTTGGTGGAAGTGCACATCCACCGATTCAACCACTGCCAGATTTCTTATCGATAGTGAAACCAGCACCGCTACTACACCTCCAACATCTTACGGTAGTTCATCAGGATATATAGGACATGATCTGTTTCACGACGTCCGTGCTGTTCTCATGGGTGCGGCAAATGATCAGGATGGTATCATCACCGCTGATGGTGCCCATGATTTCCGGCCATTCGATGCTGTCAAGCAGAGCCGCTATGGAATTCGCTGTCCCCGGCAGACATTTCATGACAATAAGGTTGCCCGTGCTGTCAATCTGCAAAAAGTTATCCACCAGTGCGCGCTTTAATTTATGAACCGGATTGTAGCGCTGATCGCTCGGCAGTGAATATTTATATCTTCCATCATCCATAGGCACCTTGATTAAGAGCAGTTCCTTAATGTCCCTCGATACAGTTGCCTGCGTCACCTGAAAGCCCGCTTCGCGCAGCGACTCCACCAGCTCGTCCTGGGTTTCTATATCTTGATGGGTAATAATTTCCCTGATTTTGATATGCCTTTGACCTTTCATAACATCCTCCTGTAAATTGGTTAATCATGATTCCATTCCTCTGCAGCCAGTACGATCCGCCGGACTGCCCCTTCCTCCATATCCACATAAAGAACACCCGCAATCTCGGGATAAAGCAGCAACAGAGGCAAAAATTTGTCTCTGATTGCTGTCCCGCTCCACTCTATCGGCTTGCTGCGCCGCGAGGTCTTGACGATATAGATGCCTTCATCCCGCTCTGCTATGTAATCAATATATAAACCGCTGTTAATAGTCTCACCGTTGACGTCAAATGCAAGGGGAACCCGCAGCCGTCCACCAATAACTTCATAGCCATTCTCCTCCAGTATCGCCGAAGCGGGTCCTCCTTCAATCTCCTCATTCAGCGGAATCGCATAAAGCCTGGGATGCTCCGGCTTGCGCAGCCAGGAACGGAACGCGTATAATGCCCAAATGGCCAAAACAGCACCAAGCGCCGCAACCAAAAACGTATCATACCGTGTATCCATCCAGATCCCCGCCTTTATTGGTCTGACATTCATTTGTTATTTCGTGATCGGCTGCAAAAACTCCTTTACTCTTCTTTTTACATTATAGGAGAACGTGAGTTCGTTAATCAATCTCTGCTCCGCATTTTCGAAAAAAAAGGTTCCCATAGTTCTTGTGAAGAACTTATGAGAACCTCTTGCCTATCTGCTACCAAACGTCTGTCCCGCCTCTGCAACGATACGGTCGATGAGCGACTCCAGGTTGTGTCCCATCCCTTCATCAGGCAAAGCCGGATCATGCAACCGAAAATAGGCCAGAAATTCAATATTGCCCTCACCCCCCGTAATCGGCGAAAAGGTCAGCCCCTTCAAAGAAAGTCCAAGCTCCCTGGCAAAAGAAAGCACCGTATGCAGCACCTCTTTATGTGTCGCGGATTCCCTGACAACTCCTGATTTCCCGACTTTCTCCCGCCCGGCTTCAAACTGCGGCTTGATCAGAGCGGCAATGTCAGCCGGACGCTGCAGCAGCGCGATCAGCGGAGGCAGGATGATGCGCAGCGAAATGAACGACACGTCAATGCTTGCAAAATCTGGCGCCGGCCCTTTCAGATCCTCCGGGGTCATATAGCGAAAATTCGTGCGTTCCATCACGCAGACTCTTTCATCATTACGGAGCGACCAATCGAGCTGATTGTAGCCGACATCGATCGCATACACATAGGCTGCTCCATGCTGCAGCGCGCAGTCCGTAAATCCTCCGGTGGAAGAGCCGATATCGAGCATCGTGCGGTCCCGCATATTCAGACCGAATTCCCGGATCGCCTTCTCCAGCTTCAGTCCCCCACGGCTGACATAGGGGTGCACGGCTCCCTTTACCTTCAGCTGACTGCTGCGGGGAACCTTCATTCCCGCCTTTTCAATCCGTTCACTGTCCGCGAGCACCAGACCGGCCATAATGGCCGCCTTGGCTTTCTCCCGGCTTTCGTAAAATCCCTGCTCCACAAGCAGCACATCAATTCTTTCTTTCGGATCAGACATGTTGTTCTCCTATCTCTATACCGACTGGCCGAAGCCGAATGTAGGTTGGGCAGCCATCCGGCGCAGCTCGGCGGCAACCGCTTCAGCAGTCAATCCAACCTGTGCCCGCTGCTCCTTAATGGAGCCGTGCTCCACAAAAATATCGGGAATGCCCATCAAATGGACATGCATATCATGTACGCCTTCGCGGGCGTAAAATTCAAGTATCGCACTGCCAAGGCTGCCCGCCTCGGACGCTTCCTCCAGCACAACCAGCTTTACCTGCTGCTGGGCAAGCTCGCGCAGCATTTCCTCATCCAGCGGCTTGAGAAACCGTGCATTGATGACTCCCACCTGAATTCCTTCACGCTTCATCGTATCAGCAGCTTCACCGGCTACCTGCAGCATCGGGCCGCAAGCGATGACTGCATACTGTTCACCCTTGCGAAGATACTCCCACTTTCCGATAGGAAGGACGTGCAGTTCCTCATCTAGCGGAACTCCCGGTACATTGACTCGCGGATAGCGGTAAGCAATCGGACCGTCGTTATATTCAAGCGCCGTTTTCATCATATGACGCAGTTCGTTTTCGTCCTTGGGCATCATCATGACCAGGTTCGGGATATGTCTCATAAATGCGACGTCAAACACACCGTGATGCGTCTCACCGTCAGCGCCCACAAACCCGGCCCGGTCGATGGCAAACATCACGTTGGCGTTATGTCGGCAAATATCGTGTACAATCTGATCGTAGGCCCGCTGCATGAAAGTGGAATATACCGCATAGACCGGCTTCATCCCTTCCATGGCCAGAGCCGCACACATCGTGGCCGCATGCTGCTCCGCAATGCCGACGTCAATCATCCGGTCCGGAAACTCCTTGCTGAACGGAACAAGTCCGGAACCGCCCGGCATCGCAGGGGTAACTGCAACAATGCGCTCGTCCCCACGGGCCAGTTCAATCAGGGTCTGCCCGAATACATCCGTATACATCGGGTTTCCTACGGCCTTCAGCACCTGGCCGGATTCAATTTTGTACGGAGAAATGCCATGCCATTTATGGGAATCCGCCTCTGCCGGCTTGTATCCCTTGCCCTTCGTGGTAATCACATGCACCATAACCGGGCCATTGACATTATCCGCCTGATGGAACGTTTCGATCAGTGTTGACAAATCGTGGCCGTCAACCGGCCCCAAATACGTAAAGCCCAACTCTTCAAACAATACGCCGGGCACCATCATATATTTCAGGCTGTCCTTCATCCGCCCCGCCGATTTCGCCAGCTTGCCGCCGATGGCCGGAATTTTCTTCAGCATCTGCTCCAGTTCATCCTTGGCGCGCAGATAATGACGGTCGGAACGGATTTTGCTCAAATAATTATGCAAGGCCCCCACGTTGGGGGCGATCGACATTTCGTTGTCGTTCAGGATGACCATCAGCTTCTTGCCCTCATGACCGATATGGTTAAGCGCTTCAAAAGCCATACCGCCCGTCAAAGCGCCGTCCCCGATCAGGGCGATGACCTTGTTGTCTTCCCCTTTCAGATCCCGTGCCAGCGCCATGCCCATAGCCGCCGACAGGGAGGTGCTGCTGTGGCCGGCTTCCCAGACGTCATGCTCGCTTTCGCTGCGCTTGACGAACCCGCACAGGCCGTCCTTCTGGCGCAGCGTGTCGAACCTTTCCATTCTTCCTGTCAATATTTTATGAACATAAGCCTGATGGCCTACATCGAAAATCATTTTATCCTCAGGGCTGTTATAACAATAATGCAGGGCGACCGTGAGCTCAACCACTCCCAGGTTCGATGCCAAGTGCCCCCCTGTTGCCGAGAGCTTCTCAATCAGAAATTTGCGGATTTCTTCGGACAGAGAAGCCATCTCATCAACAGATAATGTTTTCAAGTCGCTTGGTTGCTTTATTCGTGGAAGCAGCACGCGAATCTCCCCGCTTTCCTTCAAGTAATGAACAATTGAAGCTGCAAATCTGCCTGACCTTAATTGTAATAACATTTATTATATCACAGATCGGGTTAGGCAAAAAACAACATGCCTTCGACAGTCAAGTCAGTGATCTCTTTTCATCAGGTAGTCAGCGATCTCCATCAAGCGCGCAGGATCGGGAATGGCGGTGTCAACAAGCGCCTGCTTGGCGGACTGTGTAAGCCTCTCAACCTCCCGCAAGGAAGCGTCCATTCCTACAAAATAGGGATACGTCACCTTCTGCTGCTGCACATCGCTCTGCGTCGCCTTGCCCAGCTTGGCTTCATCGCCGACAAGATCGAGAATATCATCCTGTATCTGAAAGGCGAGGCCCAGATCCCTTCCGAAACGGCGCAGCCCTTCAAGCTGCTCCACAGACGCCCCCCCGATACGCCCACCGGCCAGCAGAGAGAAAATGATCAAATCGCCTGTTTTATGCAGATGAATGAACTTGAGCTCCTGCAGCTGCGTGATTCCCTGCTCCCCGGCCATATCCGCCGCCTGGCCACCGACCATTCCGCGCGCTCCGGCCATTTCAGCCAGATCCTCAACAATAGACAGCAGCCGCTCGGCTGGAACACCATGCCGCCGGCCTGCCTGTACAATACTGTAGAACGCATGCGTCAGCAGCGCGTCCCCCGCCAGAATGGCTGTAGCTTCACCGTACACCTTGTGATTCGTCGGCTTGCCCCGCCGGTAATCATCATCATCCATGGCAGGAAGATCATCATGAATCAGCGAATAGGTATGCACGATCTCCACCGCACAAGCAATCGGCATCGCTGCCGGTCTGCTGCCGCCGAACGCTTCGGCTGCCGCGATCACCAGCAGCGGGCGCAGCCGTTTGCCGCCGGCCATCAACGAGTAGTACATCGAGGCCCTGAGCGCTTTCGGAACCTCCCAATGCCCTGGAATAATGCGGGACAGCTCCCCCGACACTTCCGCAGCTGTGCTTTCCATGTATTCCTTGAAGCCTGACCTGCTGCTCAAGCACGTTCACCGCCGCTTTCTTCAAAATCGTTCCCGAACGGCTTCGTCCGGGTTTCACCGTCTTCCTCCACGATCATTTCAATTTTGCGTTCCACCTGCTCCAGCTTCCGGCCGCACAGCTGTGACAGCTTCATACCGCGCTGGAACAGATCTATCGCCTGTTCGAGCGGAACATCCCCATGCTCCAGCTGTCCGACGATATCCTCAAGGGCCGCCATCGCTTCTTCAAAAGTCAGTTCTGTCTCATTCGCCATACTGCTTGTCGACCTCCTTCATTCCCCACACCTGACAGTCCAGCTGCCCGTCGCTCATTTTGACTTTGATTAAATCCCCGGGCTGAACGTCCCGAAGCGATTTGATAAGCCGTGCCTCCTGCTCGTCGTATACCAGACTGTAACCTCTGGCCATCACCTTCAAGGGGCTGAGCGCATCCAGCTGGCGCACCGTGGAGGCCAGCTGCTGCCTGCTGCTCTTGAGCACCCTGCCCGCCGCCGACAGCATTCGGCGCTCCGACTGCTGCAAGTCGCGTCTTGACACCCGCACCTGCTCCCGCGGATTAAAGCGCTCAAGCGCATGCAGGAGCCGCGCGTTCTGCTCCTGATGCAGGCGCGTGCGGCTCGCTGCGGCCCGCTTCAGCCTGTCGCGCAGCATGTCCAGGCGCTCGGCATGCTGCAGCATGCGGCGCCTGGGATGAACCAGCACCGGCGAGCGCTGCAGCCTTGTCAGCCGCTCCCGTTCGGCAGCGACACGCTGTTTCAGCGCATTCCGCAGCCGCAGCTCGCGTTGCCGTACCTGGTCGGTAAGCTCGAACAAATGCGGCACGGCCAGCTCGGCAGCAGCGGTCGGTGTAGCGGCCCGTAAATCGGCCGTAAAGTCGGCAATGGTAAAGTCCGTCTCATGGCCGACGGCCGAAATAACCGGAATGGCGGATGAATAAATCGCACGGGCTACAATTTCTTCGTTAAAGGCCCAGAGCTCCTCCAGCGATCCGCCGCCCCGTCCGACAATGAGCACATCCGCCTCCATCATCTCGTTCAGCTTCGCAATCGCTTTTACAATAGAAGCGGCAGCTCCTTTCCCCTGCACCAGCACCGGGTACAAAAGCACCCGCGCCTGCGGGTAGCGGCGCTGCAGTGTTGTTATAATATCGCGGACGGCTGCGCCGGTCGGGGATGTGACCACCCCGATTGTCCGCGGAAACCGCGGCAGCGCGCGTTTGCGCTCCGGAGCGAACAAGCCCTCCGCCTCAAGCTTTTGCTTGAGCTGCTCGTAGGCGAGATAGAGACTCCCTATCCCGTCGGGCTGCATATGGGTGGCGTAAAATTGATACTGCCCGTCCCGTTCATAGACCGATATGTTGCCACGCGCGATCACGCGCGAGCCCTCCTTCGGCACAAAGGGCAGACGCTGGTTATATGAAGCAAACATAATCGATTTGATGCGGCTGCTCTCGTCCTTCAGGGTGAAATACATATGTCCGCTTGAATGATGGGTGAAATTTGAAATTTCACCCCGGATCCACACATCGGATAACATCCGGTCGGATTCCAGTTTCATGCGGATATACCTGTTCAATTCCTTAATTGAAAATATTTTTTGCTCCGCCATGGCAGGCCGCCTTATTTCAAGCCACGAGAGCGTTTGGCCGCGATCAGCGTATTTTTCATCAGCATCGTAATCGTCATCGGTCCGACGCCGCCAGGCACCGGTGTAATCGGCCCGGAAACTTCCTGTACGCTGGCAAAGTCAACATCGCCTGCCAGCTTGCCGTTGTCCAAACGATTCATGCCAACATCAATAACGACAGCTCCAGGTTTAACATAGCTGGCATCAATAAAATTGGCGCGACCGATGGCTACAACAAGAATATCCGCTTGTCTGCACAGCTCGGCCATGTTGCTTGTACGGGAATGACACATCGTCACGGTTGCATTTTCACGCTGCAGGAGAAGAGAAACAGGCTTTCCAACAATATTGCTTCGGCCGATGACAACGGCATGCTTGCCCGCCATTTCAAGGCCTGTCCGCTTGATCAGCTCAATCACCCCTGCAGGTGTACACGGCAGCAGGCTGTCGTCCCCGATGACCAGATTGCCTACATTGACCGGATGAAAGCCGTCGACATCTTTATGTACAGCGATGGCGTCGATTACCGCCTTTTCCTCAATATGTCCGGGAAGCGGCAGCTGCACAAGAATGCCATGAATGGACTCCTGCCGGTTCAATCGGTCCACCAGTGCAAGCAGCTCCTCCTGCCCCGTATCCGCAGACAGACGGTGCACCTCGGAATAAAAGCCGAGATCATGACAGGCCTTTTCCTTGTTTCTGACATAAACCTGGGAAGCAGGATCTTCGCCTACGAGAACAACCGCCAGACCCGGCACCAGGCCCTGCGCTTTCAGCTCCTCTACTTCCTTTCTGATATCCGCGCGGATTTCCTGAGAAACTTGTGTACCACTAATCAACGGTGCTGCCATGTTTACACTCTCCCTCAACTCACTTAATAATTAGCCGCTCTATTCTAGACAAAGCGGGATTTCAACTGCTCCAAATCCTGAATCAAACGCCCGAGAACGCCGTTAACGAATTTTCCAGACTCCTCGGTGCCGAAATGCTTGGACAGCTCAATCGCTTCATTGACGGCCACCTTGCCCGGAATGTCTTCACGGAAAATCATTTCATACGCTGCGAGGCGCAGAATCTGACGATCCACCCTGGATAGTCTGCTGACCTGCCAGCCTTTCAAATAATCGGTGAGCAGGGTGTCAATGGCAGACCGCTGCTCCCAGGTTCCTGCAACCATATTGAGCACATATTTCCGCAGAGCGGCCTCATCCTTCACGACGACCTCTGCTTCATTGTCCGCGGCCGCTTCCTGCAGCAGCATGTCCACCGCTTCCTCCGCCTTCACCTCATTCATTTCCATATGGTACATGCTTTGTACCGCCAGTTCTCTTGCCAAACGTCTTTTCATGCATGCCTCCTACACTCTCACATAATCATCACAGTCAGACAAATTTGATCTTGCTAAAAACTCATACATTCCATAATCTAAAAAAAACCCGGTGAACGCAACTCCAAAACAACGGACGTAGACAAGCTGCGGCTCTGATTTTGGAGAATGCGTATCACAGGGTTCATTTAAAGGGCCGCTTGCGGTTGAAGATCCAGTCCCCGAGCTTTTTGAGCGGCTCAAAAACATCGAGTTTGGCATCAAACCTTTTACCCAGCGTGTATCCGATGAACACCAACAATGCAAAGATCAACATATCCAGTAAACCTGATACTAAATATACAATACCCAGGCAGATGCCGCCCGCAATCCCTAAAATCCGTCCCTTGTACTCCAGCCATATTTCATTCCAGGTAGGCATTCTTAAAACCACCTCTATTCCACACGGCTCTTAAAGGCCGGTGACGCAGTGACATTTGCGATGTACACCGACACGTTGGACACCGGAATGCCGGTAATTTCCTCCAAATGGTCATGAACAGCCTTCTGCATATCCGAGGTCAGTCCAGGAATGGAGGTGTCGCCCTCAACCACTGCGCGGATCGTAATATCCAGTCCTGATTCCGTTACCTTGACGCGTGATTTTAAATCGTTAACTCCGCGGAACCTGGAGACCGCTTTGAGGCACAGGTTCTCAATCGTCTCGACGGAGATCTGGATATCCCCATATTCCGTACGCTGATCAATGGTCGGCTGGCTTTGCCGGCCGCGGCGGAAGGGAACAAAAATAAACCGAAGGCTGAGCAGAAACCAAATAATAGCGACCGTCAGCGCGATCGCCCACAGCTTCCTCCCATCCATGTTATCCAACTGAGGCGGGAGAACACCGCTCAGAAGGAGGATGGCAATAACGGATGCAATTCCGATACTCAAGCTGTATATAAACAGCAAAAGTCTATCCACAATTTTAGTCACGAACTGCACAGCCTCCTTAAAATTAGAGTAAACCCTCGACCCAAAGGTCGGGGGTTTTACGCAGAAAGATTTTATTTAACGCGGCCGGTAAGATCATTCTCTTCCGAAGTACGTTCTGCGTTCTTGAACTGGACGTCATGAATATGGACGTTCACTTCCACCACACTCAGACCGGTCATGTTCTCAATGGAACGTTTGACGTTATGCTGAATCTGGGAGGCCACCTCAGGCAGACGGTTGCCGTATTCAATAATGACAGATACATCCACAGCCGCCTCGCGCTGGCCTACTTCCACCTTAACACCCTTGGACAGGTTCTTGCGTCCGAGCAACTCGGCAAAGCCGCCTGCAAAACCGCCGCTCATGCCCGCTACCCCTTTGACCTCTACCGTAGCCAGGCCGGCAATAACTTCGATGACTTCAGGAGCAATCTGAATTTCACCAATTTCCGTTCTTTCAAATTCCGTTGGCATTGTACCCATAATTTACACACCTTTCGGTTAGCTAGGATCGTTGTAAGTCTGTAGACACAAGCGTACTTTTATCCATACTATATCATTTGGAAAACATGATGACAAACCTTTGCAACAGGCGCGTCAGACTTCATTTTCTTCAAGGAATTTAATATCAAAATTACCGTTGATGAAGGTCGGATGCTCCAAAAGCCGCTGATGAAAGGAAATTGTCGTCGGAATGCCTTCGACCGCAAACTCAGAGAGCGCCCGCTTCATTTTGGCGATGGCGTCGTCGCGCGTCTGCCCCCATACGATCAGCTTGGCGATCATCGAATCGTAATAAGGCGGAATGCTGTACCCGGGATAAGCGGCGCTGTCCACCCGTACTCCCGGCCCGCCGGGAGGCAGATAAAAGCCAATTTTGCCTGGCGCCGGCATGAAGTTGCGGGCAGGGTCCTCCGCATTGATCCGGCATTCGATGGACCAGCCGTTAATAACGACGTCCTCCTGCTTGAACGACAGCTCGTTACCTTCGGCCACCGAGATCATCTCTTTGATCAGGTCCACTCCAGTGATCATTTCGGTCACGGGATGCTCTACCTGAATCCGGGTATTCATTTCCATGAAATAAAAGGAGTTGTCCGGACTCAGCAAAAATTCAAGCGTTCCCGCTCCCGAATACTGTACGGCCTTGGCCGCACGCACTGCCGCCTCGCCCATCTGCTGGCGGACCACTTCAGACAAAACCGGGCAGGGCGCTTCCTCAACAAGCTTTTGCCGGCGGCGCTGCACGGAGCAATCCCGTTCACCCAGATGGGCAACATTGCCGTGTTTATCCGCAATGACCTGGATTTCAACATGCTTCATGCCTGTCAAATACTTTTCAAGATACACACCCGCATTGCCAAACGCCTTCTGCGCCTCCTGCTGCGCGGTCGTGATCTGCTGGATGAGCATCTCTTCGTTCTCTGCGATGCGGATACCTTTGCCGCCGCCGCCGGCTGTCGCTTTAATAATGATCGGATAGCCGATGTCACGGGCGATCATAACCGCTTCCTCCAGATTTTCCACCAGACCGTCGGAGCCAGGAATGACCGGTACGCCGGCATCCTTCATCGTCTGCTTTGCAACAGCCTTGTCTCCCATCTTCGTAATCGCTTCGGGAGAAGGACCGATAAAGGTAATATTGCAGGATGCGCAGATTTCGGCGAAGTCCGCATTCTCGGCCAAAAATCCGTAGCCAGGGTGTATGGCATCACATTCGGTCAGCGTAGCCACGCTCATGATGTTCGTGAAATTCAGATAACTGTCCTTGGACAAGGTCGGTCCGATGCAGTACGCTTCATCGGCAAGCTTCACATGAAGAGAGTCCTTGTCGGCTTCCGAATAGACCGCTACCGTCGAAATGTTCATTTCCCTGCATGCCCGGATGATGCGGACCGCTATTTCTCCACGGTTGGCAATTAATATTTTATGAAATTTCATGATTATTTATCCTCCTTAGAGAAGCAGCCGTACCAGACTGCGCAAACAGCTTACTCCGGCTTGACCAGGAACAGCGGCTGGCCGTACTCCACAAGCTGGCCATTCTCCGCCAGAACTGCAACGATTTCACCTTTGACCTCGGCTTCCAACTCGTTCATCAGCTTCATCGCCTCAATGATGCAAACCGTCGTTTTCTCCCCGACCTTGTCGCCTGCGCTGACATATGGCGCCGCGTCCGGAGATGACGATCTGTAAAAAGTTCCTACCATAGGAGACACAATTTTATGTAAGTTGGACGCAGGTTCTGCCGCTGCGGTTTCGGCCTGCGGCTGCACTGCAGAACTTGACACGATCGCCTGTGGAGCCGCCGCATAGACAGGTGCCGCTGCCGGCGCCTGAACCGTTACAATCTCGCTCTTGCCTGGCTTGCGGATCATCAGACGTGCGCCTTCATTCTCAATCTCCAATTCCTGAACGGACGTTTCATCCACCAGCTTGATCAATTCCTTAATCTCGCTTAATTTAAACATCGCAATTATTCACTCCTTCAGCATTATGCCGGTTGCAGCGCATCTTCGCTCATGCCTGCCGATTATACAGAACCGGGTGCGCTGCCGCAGGCTCTGCCCGCATCTGTGGCTTGGACAGCCTGACAGCTTTTTGTATTATATCACAATCGACTGAAATAGAAAGAGCGCGGAAAGCAAAATAAAAGATACCGATCAGCTGTCATCGGTATCTTTTATTTTTAACTGTGTATGGCGCTTCCCGGTCAGGAGAATGTGCCTGTTACTCGGACACATACTGAACTTTGATTTTGTCCTGAGTTACATTAAGCTCCTTCATGACTTTATCCACAATGCTTACAGCCTGCTTGGCATCCATTTTTTTATCGCTCAGCACAACCACTTTGTATACATCGTTATCCTCTTCCTTGACGACTGCGCTGGCAAACTGCTGCTCCAGCTCTTCCTCGAGGCCTGTAATTTTCGCCTGTTTGTCTTCAAGCGCTGTCAGCTCCTTCTGTGCCGCGACCGCTTCCGTGGAGGACTTGTCATTTATAGCTGCCATCAGCTCTTCCTGCTTTTTCTGATTGTTCACTTCGCGCTCGAGCAGATAATCGTCGATAACTGCAGCGGCCGTCTCTTTCGCTTCCGGTCCTGCTTCCGGTCCCGCTTGCTGCCCTGCCTTAACCTCTTCCAGCACCTGTTCGTCTGTCTTGGCCACCTCCATCTGTTGTCCAGCGGACTTAGAAGAATCTTCCGTTCCAGTCGCAGCGGTTTGACCCTCTGTTCCCTTGGAAGCATCTCCTTCTGTCGCTGCCTGCCCTGTTCCAGAAGCCGTATCATTGGATGCTGTATCGTTGGATGCTGTATCATTTGAGGCTGTATTGTCGGATGCTGTTTCACCAGACGCGGATTCGCCAGCTGCTGTTTGATCCGATGCTTCTTGACCGGATGCCGCATCTCCGCCCTCCGTGACGACCTCATTGACCGTCAGCTCATCGGAATCCCCGGTTCCGGGTGTGGCAGTTGCCCCGCCATCCACCTGTGTGCTGTCCGCAACCGGATCGGTGGCTGTGCCGGTGTCTTCCGTAAACAAATAGTAGGCTGAAAGCACAACCATCAAGCTCAGCATGGAAACCAGCCAAATCGTTTGTCTTTTATTATTCATTCCAATACCCTCCTGCCTTTTCTTGTAATTACTGCTGCTTGCGAGGGACCACCGAGATGCGAGAGGAAGGGACGTTGAGCCCTTTTTGCACCGCATCAGTGATCAACTGTTTGACCACCTGATTCTCCGCCCCCTTGGCGACAACAAGAACGCCCCTGACCTTCGGCTTGATTTTCTTCGTTATAATCGGTGTATTTCCTCCGCTGTTCTCATAAGTCACGATTTCACCATCCCGGGTAAACTGGGTTGTATGACGCTTGCCGCCGCTGGCGTCCGTCTCCTCCGTCTCCTCCTGGGTGTCCTTCGTGTTGCGCTGCACTACAATCTCCTCGGTTGAATCCACCGTTACCATGACATCTACCGCGCCTACACCGACAATTTGCTCCAGCATCGTCTTCATATTATCCTCAAATGTCTTCTCAACCTGATCGAAGGACCCGGCCTCCTCTGCAGCCGGTTCCAGCACCGGGCTGGTGTCGCTCGCCGGCGGCTCCCGCCCGACATTTTCGGGGTCGATTTCCCTGACATTCACGAAGGAATTGAACAGCATGATCGCGACCCCGACCAGCCCCAGGATCAGCAGCCAGCGGAACGTGTTGAAGCGCTTCTGTGCACCAGGCCCCCCGCCGATCCAGCGCTCCCATATTTCCTTCCATTTCCCCAAATCCTCATCACCTCCCATAACATGGTCATACTGCTTCCTCCGGG
Source organism: Paenibacillus enshidis (assembly GCF_042136365.1). Taxonomy (NCBI): domain Bacteria; kingdom Bacillati; phylum Bacillota; class Bacilli; order Caryophanales; family Paenibacillaceae; genus Paenibacillus; species Paenibacillus enshidis. The sequence goes on from NZ_JBHHMI010000015.1 coordinate 41,062, forward strand.
GTCAGCACCTGAATCTTATCCCTGCCGATTCCCCATTCCTGATGAAGCAGCTCTGCAATCTCCTTCGCTTTCCCGTCTGCCCCTGCCTGCTTCGTTTGCGGCACTGCTGCCTGCCCGCCTGTTGCTTCCGCATCCTGCCCGATCCGGACTTCGATTTCCGTCTCCGGGACGGTGACAGGCTCAATGCTTTCAACTGCCTCTTCCCCATTCGCGGGTTTCCCCGGATCGTCAGCTGCAATTTGACCGGCCAGTTTTACCTTGACCGAGGCAATGCTTGTGCCCGTGCTCATTTCGCCTGTCGCCTGCTCATCGTGCGCAAACGCAACCTCCACCAACTGCACTCTTTCCCCTGTTTCCTGCTCGATCTGTCCCTTCATCTGCCGTGCCACCTCACCTGCTGCGTATTGCATCGCAGTCTGCTCCTGCTTCCTCTGCATTTGCTGTCCCTGGGCCAGGATTCGTTCAAGACTCTGCTGCTGTCCGCTCTCGTTCCGTTCCTGGGCCAGAAAAGCCTGGCGCAGTTCAGCGGCCGGATTGCCGCGGAGCAGCTGTGCGATCGGGGAGATCAAAGTGAGCAGAATCAGCAGGCTCAGGACAAGCCGCACGTACCTTTCCATGGAGCGGCTGGGCAGGATTAAATCTACGAACGCGGCCAGCAGCACAATCATGACCAGATGCCTTAACCATTCGCCTAACCACGACATGACCGTTTTCCCCTTTTCCTTCCGCCATAACCTTTCCCGGCTTGAGCTTCAGCGCTCCTCTTCCAGGCTTGCGGCTTCTCCCTGCATACATTTTCCTCACCTCATCATAATGGTCATATTTCCAGCAGCCAGCATGATGGTGATCGCTAAAAAAGACATCAGCCCCACGGCGGCCACCGCCCCGAACACAAACAGCATGCTTTTCCCGACCGCCTGCAGGCAACTGACAATGGGCGTATCGCCAAGGGGCTGCATGATGGCTGCGGTCACATTGTAGATCAGTGCCAGCGTCAGTATTTTCAAAGCCGGAAAGGCGCACAAAAACAAAATGATGATGACTCCCGCCAGACCAATCGCATTTTTGACCAGCAGCGACGCGGAAATTACCGTATCTGCAGCGTCGGCGAGCGCCCGGCCTACCACCGGCACAAAATTGCTGGCGACGAACTTGGCGGAACGCAGGGTCATTCCATCGGTCACCGATGAGGTCCAGCCCTGTACGGAGATTACCCCGAGGAATACGGTAAGCAGCGTTCCCAGCAGACCTGCGGCAATGTTGCGGAGCAGATCCGCGAGTTGGGTAAGCTTGTATTTGTCGGATAAGGAGCTGACCAGATGCAGCAGTGCCGAGAAAAACAGCAGCGGAAACACGACGGTATGAATAACCGTGCTGATCGTGTGAATCATGAATACAATCAGCGGATGTGTAACCGATACAGTCACCACGTTGCCCATGGAGGCGAGCAGTGTGAAGAGCAGGGGCAGCATGGCCAGCATAAAATCGGTCATACTGTCGATGGCGTTTTTGGCATATTGGATCGATACACTGAAGCTGTTGATGGCAATGATGATAATGACCATGTAACACAGCGCATAGGCGACTTTGCTCACCTGGTTTTTCTCGAACGCTGTCTGCAGCGTTTCCATCACCATACTGAGAATGCTCAGCATGACAATAGTCACGAGCAGCTTGGCGTTAATGAGGATTTCATTCCAGAGAAAACCACCAAGTGCAGCCATAACCCCCTGCATGCTGAACCCTTCTCCGCCCGGCAGCAGCATATCCATGAAGGAGGGCATCTTCTGCTGCGGAAAAAAGCCCCCGTATTGTTTCATAAGCCCGTCCCAGTACTGCTCCACCTCATCCTTTGGAAGCTCCTCGGCCTGCTGCCTGATCCAATCATTCGCCGGAGTTTCCGCCAGGATGATGCCCGCCGATGCGAACCAGAAGCAAATCAGCAGAATCCATACGTTTTTCCGGCTCGGCATTACGCTCATTGCGTTCACCCTTTATGCAGGCATCAGCTTTAATATCGTTTCAATGATGATGCCGATAATCGGCAGGGCCAGCACCATGATCAGCACCTTTCCCGCCATTTCTATTTTGGTTGCAATACTTTCCTGGCCGGCATCCCTGACAATCTGTGCCCCGAATTCGGCGATATAAGCGATGCCGATAATTTTGAGCACGGTTTTGAAATAGATCATGTCCATTCCCGAGGAGCGTGCCAGCCGTTCCAGCATACTGACGACCGAATCTATTTTTCCGATCAGCATCAGGAAGATCAGAATGCCCGCACCTGCCGCAATGAGAAAAGCGAACATCGGCTTTTGCTCCTTCACGACGAGAATCAGCACCGTGGCGATCAACCCGAAGCCAACAACCTGAATGATCTCCATATGTCTCACCTACTGGAACAGAAAAATCGATTTGATTTCCTGCAGGAGATTATCAAGCAGACGAACCACCATAAACAAAACGACAACAAAACCGATGAGAGTGACCCAATGCGCCATATCTTCCTTGCCCATTTGCTTCAGGACAGTATGAATCATGGCAATGATGATCCCGATCCCCGCAATTTGAAAGATCGCGTTCACTTCTAAATTCATGCAAGCACCCCGCTAATAGATCAGTATGACGATCAGTGCTCCGATCAAAAGGCCAAGGCTTCTGCTCATTTTTTCATATCTGGCCTGATCTGCCAGTGCGGACGCTTCTTCGTGCTTTAGCTGCTGGGCTGCCAGCTCAATATGGCGCATCTGATCCGCACGGTCACTTGTCCCGAGACTGTATGCCAGCTGCATCATCGTGTCCTGCTCGGGTGCCTTCATCGCCGTGTGCCGCCAGACCCTTTCAATCGCCTCATGCAGGCTTTCTCTCGCCGTCATACCGGACGGGGGCAGCATGGATGCCGCCGCCTGCTTGAACATGGTCCTGAGCGGTTCTCTTAAAGGCTCGCCCGTTTGGGACAGGGCATCAGGCAGCGGTGTCACACCGTAAGAGATTTCAGTCGCAAGGCGCTGCAGCGCAAGGATCAGCTCCCTGATCTGCCGCGGCCTGTCTGCAAATTGCCTGGCCTTCAGCCATCCACCCACAGTCGCCGCCAGCAGAATCATCATGGCGCCGATCAGCTTCAGCATCCGCTGCTCCCCCCTTTGCCCGTGATGGTTAAAGCCAGCATCCGCTGCTTGGCATCGGCCGCGCGAAAGGAGATATGCGAGCCCTTGCGTTCAAGCAGAATGTACCGCTCAAACAGCGCCTGTCCGGCCAGTGCCTGGAACGCGGGTCTCCTTGACAGCTCGGACAAATCCCTGCCATGGGCGGAAGCGATGACGCTGATACCGGCATGGAGCGCCTCCTGGATCGCCTCTGCGTCCTCGCTGCGACCGATTTCATCCACAACGATGACCTCGGGTGACATCGAACGAATCATCATCATCATGCCTTCAGCCTTCGGGCAGGCGTCCATGACGTCAGTTCGAGGTCCGACATCAAAACCTGGAACTCCCTTATAGCTGCCGGCAATTTCAGAGCGCTCATCGATAATGCACACCTTCATCCCGCCGGGCGCATAACGCCTGCCCGCCGTCCCTGAGCTGAGCTGTCTTGCCAAATCGCGCAGCAGCGTCGTTTTCCCATGCTGGGGCGGAGACAGCACCAACGTATGCAGCACCCGTCCGGACCTTTCGTCAAGCACATAGGGGAGCACCGGATCCGCTATGCCGGGGACGGCCCGCGCAATTCTGACATTGAAGCCGCTGATGTCCCGCAAATGCTCAACCTTGCCGCCGCTCAGCACCGCCCGGCCGGCTAGTCCGATCCGGTGCCCCCCGGGAATGGTAATGAAGCCTTTGCGCAGCTCTTCTTCCATCGTGTACAGGGAGTGGTTGCTGATCAAATCAAGCAGACGGCTTGTATCCTCCTTGTCCGGCCGATATGCTTCCCCTGGCTGCAGTGTCATTCTGCCGCCGCGGGTCAGGAAGTGATGATCGCCGCCGGCGTTGATTTCCAGCGGTCTATTCTCTCTGATCCGGACTTCTTCGAGGCGGTCGAACACGGTCTGCGGAAGTTTCCGGAGCATGCTTCTCACCGGTTCGGGAAAAAGATCTAACCAATCCATTGCCATCACGCCCCTCCGCTGTTGTGGTTATGATCCAGTCTGATCTTATGACAAGTCTATGCTTGGACCGGTAGAATATGACGCTCGCGTTTCTATCATTTTTTCAAAATACCAAACATGAGGCAGGCGACACCGCAGCCGATCCATATCAGCTTGTCCCATGATAGCTTGTCCGCCATTCCCACGAGACCAATCGTCGTTGTCGCAAGCAGCACCAGCGGCCCCACCATGGCCAGTCCTGTGTTGACTACCAGCGCCTTCTCAACCTGGTTCAGCCTCAGCATAATTAACGCCGCAGCAATTTCCAGACAGCCGGACAACAGGCGAATCATCCCCATCCCGGCTACGAACTTGTCCAATACCGCTCCCTCCCTCCGCAAGTCCCTAGCTTCATCCAACTCAAGCGTTTTGAAAAAACGCACTTCGGAAGCATAAGCTTCGGTGCTGAAAACCTGACTTTTTGAACACGCACTAATAGATAGATATGCAAGAGTGTGAGAAATTAGTTCTCGCGGATTAGGCACCGGGCCCAAACCTCCGGCATATATTGACCCATGAAAAACGGGATTTAACTATAAGGAGGCTTTACCGATGAGAGAAGCTCAATCGGACCGCTGGCATCCGGCACTCCAGGACCCTGCGGGAGGCAGAACAGGCACAGCCGGCGGCACCGGAAAAACCATGGTTATGGACAAAGGGCTCGGACCCAGCGCTTTCAGTGACCTGCTGCACATGTCCGCACCTTATATCGATATGATTAAACTGGGCTTCGGCACTGCGGTCCTGACTCCGGACGATATCCTGCTGTCCAAAATTGACCATGCCAAAAGCCGGGGCATCCTCATAATGACCGGGGGCACCTTTTTGGAAACTGCCTTGGCGTTAGGTTTGCAGAACGAATTTCTGGCCCAGCTCCGGCAGCTCGGATTCAATGGTCTGGAAATATCAGATGGCAGCTTTCCCATGACACGCAAGAAGCGGTCCGAACTGATTCTGCGCGGACAGGATATGGGATTCACTGTTATTACGGAGTATGGCAAAAAGCTGGGCGGCCAGCCGCTGACCATAGGACACTTTGTGGAGACGGCAACCATCGATCTTGAGCTCGGAGCCGAACTGGTCATCATGGAAGGACGGGAATCAGGAAGCGGCGCGGGCGTCTATAACGAGGATGGAAGCTTGAAGGAGCAGGATTTCAGGAGCATTCTGCAGTCTATGCCTTTACCCGACAAGGTCATGTGGGAAGCTCCCCGCAAAGAACAACAGGTTTTTCTGCTGCAGACGCTGGGCCCCAATGTTCACCTGGGCAACATTTCCTTTCAGGACGCGACTGCGCTGGAGGCGCTGCGAAGGGGGCTGCGCGGAGACACCGCCTGCTGGGTGGAGAACCCGACTGCTGATATGGAAGGCAAGCTTAATTGACATGAGGGGGCCTCTGAATGCGCATTGATGTTATCGGAAGTGTCAATGAGGTTATAGCAGAAGAAGCAGCCAACAAATGTGTGGTGGTGATCGATGTGCTGCGGGCGACTAGCACCATCGTAACCGCACTCGCGAATGGAGCAGACTGTGTGGTGCCTGTCGAGACGGTTCCCCAGGCCAGACAATGGAAACAGCCGGATGTGTGGCTTGGCGGGGAAAGATATTGCCGCAAAATAGCAGGCTTTGATGCAGGCAATTCGCCGGAAGAATATACCGGCCAGGCCGTACGGGGGAAGCGGGTTGTGCTGACAACCTCCAACGGGACACGCGCTTTTTTTAAGGCCCACCGTGCCGCATGCATTCTCGCTGGTTCATTCCTTAATTTAAGCGCCTGCGCCGAAGCGGTAAAATCGATCGGCCGCAACACCATGATCATCTGTGCAGGCAGTAAGGACCGGTTTGCATTGGAAGACGGATTATGCGCCGGCTGCATGATTGAGGAGCTTCATAAAACGCTCGGGGAAGATCTGGAGCTGAATGATTTCGGCAAGATGCTTCAATTTGCTTCCAGGCACATCAAAACCGAGCTGGTTCAACTGATTCAGGACTGCAGCGGCAGCCAACGTCTGAGACAGCTCGGCTTTGATCAAGACATTGCATACTGCACACGCGTGGATCTGTATTCCGTCGTGCCGGCGCTGGACCAGGATCATATCATTCGCCCGCTCACCGCAGCGAGGTTCGCTTCCTAGCTTGTTCTAAAGTTCAGACACGGCGACATACACTGATAACATGACAGATATGGACTGGAGTGTCGCCGCTTTATGAACGGAGAAATCATCCTTGTCATCCTAATTGTCGTCGGCTTGATCGGCCGGTCACCCATTATTACGACCGCCGCCTGCCTGCTGCTTGTCATGAAGCTTGTTCACCTGGAAAGATATTTGCCTTCCATGGAGCGCAGAGGTCTGGAGTTTGGCCTTCTTTTTCTGACCATCGGTGTGCTCGTGCCCTTTGCGCAGGAGAAAGTAGTTCTCCGTGACATTACAAATACGCTGACGACCTGGCCGGGCATTGTGGCATTGGCAGGCGGGGCGATTGCCACTTACATGAACGGAAAAGGTCTCGCGATGTTAAAAATAGACCCACAAATGATTGTGGGTCTTGTACTCGGTTCTATTCTGGGCATTGTATTTCTGCGCGGCATTCCTGTCGGGCCTTTGATGGCGGCGGGAATTACCGCTTTTTTACTGAAAGTGACCCAGTGGATTGCGGACAAGCTGTCTTGACCGCTTACCGGCGGTCCTGTGGCCCTCCGACAAACACCTGCTCTTCCGTGTCCAGATTGTATGCGGTATGCAGCGCTTTGACGACGTCCTGCAGCTTGCCTGCTTCAATGACACAGGATACCTTGATTTCCGATGTGCTTACCATCTTGATGCTGATGCCAAGCTTGGATAGAACTTCGAACATTTGCGCCGCCACACCGGGATGGCTGACCATGCCTGCGCCGACAATAGACACCTTCACCAGATCATCCTCAGTGCTGACCTCCCTGTAAGGAATAACCTCCCGAATCCCTTCCAGGACGCTGACCGCCCGCTGCTGATCCGACAAAGCCACCGTAAAGGAGAAATCCGCCTTACCGTCCTGCACCCCGCTTTGCACGATAATATCGACGTCAATTTTAGCTTCCGCCAGCGCGCCGAAGACCGTCGCCAGCACACCGGGAACGTCCGCTACCCCCAGAATGCTGATTCTGGCCACATTTTTATCGTATGCAATGCCGCTTACAACTACACCCTGCTCCATAACTGCTTCCTCCTTCACAAGCGTTCCTTCATTATAATTAAAGCTGGATCGTACAATCAGCCGCACATTGTTATGCTTGGCATACTCCACAGCGCGGGGATGAAGCACCGCCGCACCGAGATTGGCAAGCTCCAGCATTTCATCATAAGAAATTTCCTTCAGCTTGCGCGCACATTTGACGATGCGCGGATCGGTTGAATAAACACCGTCCACATCCGTATAAATCTCGCAGGCATCCGCCTTGATTGCAGCAGCCAGAGCAACCGCCGTCGTATCGGAGCCCCCTCTGCCAAGGGTCGTAATCTCACCGCCTTCCGATATGCCCTGGAAGCCAGCCACAATCACGATTTTTTGCTCTTCCAATGCCTTGAGCACGCGCTCCGGACGAATATCGATAATTCTGGCTTTGCCATGCTCGGCCTCGGTCAGAAATCCGGCCTGCCAGCCTGTAAATGAAACAGCGGTACGGCCAAGCTGATGAATCGCCATGGACAGCATAGCGATGGATATTTGTTCACCTGTCGTCATGAGCATATCCATCTCACGCGCAGGCGGCTGATCATTCAGAAGCTTGGCCTTATCTATCAAATCATCTGTCGTATCCCCCATCGCGGACACGACAACCACACACTGATGCCCTTCGTCCTGCTTCTCGACGATGCGCTTGGCAACACGCTTCATTCGCTCCGTATCCCCTACAGAACTGCCTCCAAACTTCATGACATACAAAGACAAGCCTATTCACTCCCTCAAACTGAACGTATGTAGCACAATCAGGTCGCTTTGCCCGCCATAAAACCTCATATGAGCGGGCACAACTTTCATACAGTATAATACGAAAGTATTTCGTTGTTCCAATGTTTTTTGTGATTGCAAAAAATCCCCTGCACCACAAGGGCAGAGGATTTGGGGCTCCAGAGTTACCGGATTAGGCGCGGGACATGTACTTGCCGTCACGCGTGTCGATCAACAGCACATCATCCTGGTTGATGAACAATGGAACCTGAACATTCAGGCCGGTTTCCATCTTGGCATTCTTTGTAGCGCCTGTAGCCGTATTGCCTTTAATGCCTGGCTCGGTTTCAGCCACTTTCAGCTCAACACTTGTTGGCAGGTTAATGCCGAGAATCTCGCCGTTGTAGCTGATAATATTCACATTCATGTTTTCTTTCAGGAAGTTCAGCTCCCATTCCAGTTGCTTGCTGGTCAGGGTAAACTGGTCATAGGTTTGGTTATCCATAAACGTATGCTCATCGCTGCTGGCATACAGATAGGACACGCCGCGGTTCTCGATTTGGGCACGCCCGATCGTTTCACCTGCACGGAAGGTACGCTCTACGGTGTTGCCGTTGCGCAGGTTTTTCAGCTTGGAACGAACAAATGCCGCACCTTTACCAGGCTTAACATGCTGAAAATCAAGAACTGTGAAGATGTCGCCGTCTACCTCAACGGTCAAGCCTGTTTTAAAATCGTTAACGTTAATCAAAGAATAACCCCTCCTACAGGATCAGTAAAATAAATCCGCACGCACTAAAGTCGTACAGAGATGCAGCTTTAAACAACCGTAAACTGCTTGGCCGATTTCGTCAAAACCCGTATACCGTCAGCCGTGATCACAATATCATCCTCGATCCGCACACCGCCAAGTCCAGGCAAGTAAATTCCCGGCTCGACCGTAACCACCATCCCGGGCACAAGCACATCGTCACTCAGCTTGGACAGTCGCGGAGATTCATGAACCTCCATCCCCAAACCATGGCCGGTGCTGTGGCCGAACTGATCGCCGTAACCATACTTGCTGATGATATCCCGGGCGAGCGCATCGGCTTCGCGTCCGGTCATTCCTGCTTTGATATGTTCCAGAGTATGAAGCTGAGCCTCAAGTACAATATCATAGATTTCCTTTAATTGCAGCTGAAGATTGCCGGTTGCTACCGTACGGGTCAGGTCAGAGCAATAGCCATCCAGCAATGCACCAAAATCAAAGGTGATAAGCTCATTCTCCCGAATGACTTTGTCGCTTGCACGACCATGCGGCATGGCCGAGCGTTCGCCCGAGGCAACAATGGTGTCAAACGAAGAAGATGCCGCCCCATGCTTGCGCATGAAAAATTCAAGTTCAAGGTCCAGCTCCCGTTCCGTAACCCCTGGTTTGATAAGCGGCAGAATGTGTGCGAACGCCGCATCTGCCAAATCGGCCGCACGCTGCATCACTTCAATCTCGCCTTCATCCTTGATAATGCGAAGCTTCTCGATGATGCCGGAAACCGGGACAAACTTAACCGGCTCTAACTGCTCTGCATAGGTTCCATGGGTCCCGAACGTCACATGATCCTGCTCAAAGCCCAGCTCGCTGATCTGTTCGGATTGGAGCAGCTCCTTCACCGTATCCATGACCTGCGCAGCATGCTCTATTACAGTAAATCCCTTCGCTTGCTCGGAAGCCTGGGTCATATAACGGAAATCCGTCAGGAAAAAGCTCCCTGTTTCTGTAATAAGCACATAACCCGCCGAGCCTGTAAATCCTGTCAAATAGCGGCGGTTTACAGAGCTTGTGATCAGCATGGCACGCAAGTTCCGCTCTTCCATTGCCTGACGCAGTTTCAATACTCTCTCCATCGGCCAGTCCTCTCTTTCACCTTCAAGAAATCACCAAATGATATTTTAACACAAGCTGCGGCCGCTTGAGAAGTTTTTTAGTTGCAGCTGTCAGCTTACACTGCGTGCTCACGCAGCCGCTCATCCGTAAATTCAAACGCAACCGTATAACCAATAAAAAGCCCCCACAGCAAAAAAACGCAAAATTCGGAAACCAAGGTATCCCATGTAAGCCTTGTAACCGGTGGGAACATGCCCAGCCGCGGTCCGGCCCACACAAACAGCACCGTCCACCATACCGCACCGAAAATCAGACCAGGGTAGGGTCCTTTTAGCTTCCGCAGCAAAGCAGTATAAAGGAACGTTGCAATCATGGAGAACACGATAAAAAAAAGCAGGCCAGTCAAGTGTCCGGCAGTGCTCTTCATGAACGAATGCTTGAAAAAGGGCTCCGCAAGAAAGCCGGGAAGAACGACGGTAAAGTGCAGAATATAAAAAAGCCAGCGCACCAAGCCCCAGATTAATCCGGCAAAAAAGCCGAGCTGAAGAGAAAACCGGAGCGGTGAAGTTAGCCCTTGTCCCGTCGGATGCGCACTGCGATCTCTTTTTGTTATCGAGCTCATATCGAATCTCCTCCGCGTTCTGTGGCTTAAGAAATCGTATCTGTGCTTCTAGTATGTACAATCCGCGGCAGCTTCATTAGGAAATGCCGTCAGTTTTTTCCTTAAACGCCATCAGACCTATCCTGTCACAACTAGCAATCGTCTGCAAAATTCGATACAATATAAGGGATCAAATTTAATCTGACAGAAGGGCTGCCCTGCAACGCTTTTTGCAGCATACACATTAATTAATCAGGGAACATAGGCAAAATGATATTCCCGGAAACGGAAGGTGAACCGGTTGTCTCAAGCATCCAAGCCCGTCAGTTACGGTGGCCAGGCGGTTATAGAAGGCGTGATGTTCGGCGGCAAGCGGGTCAATGTCACGGCGGTCCGCCGCAAGAACGGTGACATAACTTTTCTGGAGGTGCCCCGCCAGGACAGTTCGCTGGTCAGCAAGCTCCGCAGAGTTCCGCTGCTGCGCGGAATTGTCAGCATTATTGATGCCAGTGCCAAAGGCACGAAGCATTTGAACTATTCGGCTGACGCCTACGCTGAAGATGAAATGGACCCGGAAGAACGGGCCGCGCAGCAAGAAAAGGAAGATTCCAAATGGAGTCTGAGCATGATCATCGGTGTTGCCGCCATCGGAATTCTGTCGTTCCTGTTCGGCAAGCTGGTATTGACGCTTGTACCTGTCGTTGTAGAGGATTTTCTGTTTGGCAGTCTGTTCACCAGTCAAATCGGGCATAACCTGGCCGAAGGCGTGATCAAGCTGATCCTGCTGCTCGCCTATCTGTGGGGAATTTCCCAGACTCCCATGATCAAAAGGCTGTTCCAGTATCACGGAGCGGAGCATAAAGTGATAAGCGCCTATGAGGCAGGTGTCGAGCTGACGCCAGAGAACGTACAGAAATTCAGCCGGCTTCATTACCGGTGCGGCAGCAGCTTTATCATGCTTACCGTCATCATCGGCGTCATTGTATATTCTTTGTTCACTTATGAAAATATATGGGAACGCATGGGGCAACGCATCGTCCTGCTCCCAGTTGTACTGGGCCTCTCCTTCGAGTTTCTCAAGCTGACGAATTCGCTTCGTGAAGTCCCAGTATTGCGTTACTTGGGTTATCCGGGTTTGTGGCTTCAGCTTCTTACGACAAAAGAACCGACCAATGATCAAGTGGAGGTCTCCATCGCTTCTTTCCAACGGATGCTTTCCCTTGACGCCGAACTGGAGAAAGCCCCTGTAGAGGAAAGGTTAAGCAGCCCGTCTCTTGATCCTGTGAAAGGATGAGATGAATATGAGCAAACAGGCATTCGTATTTTGGGGGTTCATCGCGCTGGCCATTGTGGGAACGGCAGTCTCCATTATCCGCGGGGATTACGGGATGCTGAGCGTGCTCCTCATCCCGCTCATCGTCTTCGGCATCGTGCTGCTGTTGTATAAATTCCCTCCCCGCCGGGGCACCAAGACCCCAAAAATCAAACCTTCCGCAAAAACGATGGCCAAAGCGGCCGGAGGCCGCAAGCCGACAGCAGCCAAAAAGCGCAAGGAATATCCCTTCTATGTGATCGAAGGCCAGAAAGGGAAAAATAATGACGATGTGCCCAAGTATCATTAACACGGCACAAACATGGCAAGCACCTGACCGTTCCCTAAACGGTCAGGTGCTTTTTTTACTGCTGGTTCACACAAAAATCCACCCTTACGGGAGCTTCAGTTTTTTGAACTGCAGCTGATAAGAAGCGATGCTCCAATTGCGAAAGAAGTCATTGCCGGCCTGCAGACCTGAAGCGTACAGCATCTCGCTCTGCTCGGGGGTGATGTCGAATTGGGTGGTCCGTACGCCGTGCGTAGGGATTTTTACGGTACGAAAGCGGTTCTCCTGCTCGATATAGCGCTCATCATGCGCCGAGAGCATCGTATCAATAATGGCCTGCAGCATACTGAGCGGTCCGCGGATAAATGAGGTTTTGGTGTCGTTTTTTCCGACCATTTGAAAGCCTACCGTCGGAATGGCTTCGGCCGGCTTTGCCCGCTCCTGATCAAACAGCCACAAGGGCAGATTGCTTAGCATGGCCCCGTCCACAATAAAAACAAATTGTCCGGCGAAAGGCTTGCCCCTGGCCCTTTTGGCATCCAGACGCAGCATCACCGGATCGAAAAAATAAGGAATGCTTGTACTCATACGAACCGCTCTGGCCACCTCGAATGAAGACGGTTCCACATTAAAACGCTCCATATCGTCCGGCAGCACCATAATACGCCCGTTGGTAATATCGGACGCTACTATACGAAGCTTGCCTGGAGCAAGGTCGCCAAAGCGCCGGATTCCCTTCGCTTTTAACAGCCCTCTAACCCACTGTTCCAGAACCTCCCCCGAAAAAAGCCCTTTCTTTAGCCAGATCCGGGCGGCAGGTCCAACCCATTTTACGTTAAAAAGAGGGGAACGGTGCAGCAGTCTGACAAAAGGAGTCGTTTCAATAACCTCCTTCATCTCCTGCGCCGTGTAACCCGCCGCAACCAGAGAAGCTACGATGGCCCCGGAGGATGTCCCCGCCACCCGGTTAAATTCGACTCCGTTTTGTTCAGCCGCATTCACAGCGCCGGCCAGGGATATGCCCTTCATTCCACCGCCTTGAAACACCGCATTAATCAGCATATGAATAACCCCCGTTCTCTCCGCAGCAGTTGACAATCGCTACACTGCTTATGTATGAGCACGGGGGCCGGTTTATGACCTTATTCGTTATAATAAGACTGTAAAAGCGTAACAAGTCCGAGCGGGTTTTTCCGCAAATATTGTGCACTGAAGAAAATATCGCCTTTAACCCCGGAATAATTCTCATTCCATTTTAACTGGTCAATAATCTGCTGCGCAGTCTGCCAGCCCTGTTCCGAGGTTCCGAGCTTGTATGGGGCATGACCGACATAGAGCTTGACGTTCGTTCCCTCTACCTCGTCGGACCACCAGGAAACGAGCTTATCATAGGCGGCAGCAGAAAAACCGATGCTCCAGTAAATTTGCGGAGCGACATAGTCCACCCAGCCTTCCTTGATCCATGTCCGGACATCGGCATAAGTTGTGCCATAGGCCGTAACCCCTGCACGTGTGTCGGAGCCTGTCGGATCATCCGCTTTGTTGCGCCATACACCGAACGGGCTGATGCCGAATTGCGAGTCCGGTTTGGCCGCATGAATCGCTGCTCCAAGCTCCTTGACGAAACGGTTGATGTTATCCCTGCGCCAGTCCCCCTTGTTCAGACCGCTGTCGTTATAAGAGGCATAAGTGGTGTCATCGTTAAAAGTGCCGCTGTAAGGATAAAAGTAATCATCCAGATGCACGCCGTCGATATCATACTGATTCACAACCTCCATGATATCATCGATAACCTGCTCTCTTGCGGCGGGAATACCCGGATTGATATAAAGCTGAGACCCATTGTTCACAATCCAGTCGGGATGCTGTACCGCGACATGGTTAGCCGCAAGCCCGGCCGTACTGGCGGTTGTGCTCGCTCTGAACGGGTTGAACCATGCGTGAAATTCCATTCCCCGTTTATGTGCCTCCTCAATCATAAAAGCAAGGGGATCATAACCTGGCGATTTTCCCTGTACACCGGTCAAATATTTGCCCCAAGGCACCGTATCAGACGGATAAATGGCATCCGCACTTGCTCTGACCTGAACGAAAACAGCGTTGATCCCCATACCGGCGAGATCATCCAGCAGGTTGGTAAATTCCTGCTGTTGCGCAGCCATGCTGTTCTTTGTCGAAGGCCAGTCCCCATTTACAGTGGACACCCAGGCCCCTCTCATGGACTCGGAAGCGCCAACCTCCGTCCCGGTTTCATTCTGCTCCCCGGAAGCAGGAACGTTAACGTTTGCTCCGCTTGACAGGGTTATCGTCCTTGCTGCGGCATCCCAGTTCACGTTCAGCCCCAATTCTTCACCTATAAAACGAAGGGGTACCATAGCTCTGCCAACTCTCATTTCCACCGGACTGTCCAGCGGCACGTTCGCTCCGTCAACGATGGCCGAGCCGGAGCCTGAAGTCATGGTTAACACTTTGCCATTGCCGGTGATGGTTACCGTGGATGTAGGCTGCGACCATCCCACCTGTGCGCCCAGTCCCTGGCTGATCACTCGCAAAGGTACCATGGTGACATTGTCAGCCTGCTTTATGTACGGTGATACGTCTGAATCCAGCTTCGCTCCATCCAGATAGATTGTGATGTCCCTGGCCGGGGTCGCCAGCACCCGCCATGACTCTGTCTGCAAGGTCAACACCACCAGCAAACCGACGATAAACCATTTCAAAAAACGCTTCATGCTCGAAAACCTCCAAAAGCTTGTCTTGTCCCTTTTTCACGCTATGTATATGCAGCGCTCTCTATTTATATAATGGATAGACGTAATTTGCCAGGGGATGTTGCGACAGCAGCAAAATAAAAAGCATCTGCCCTTGCGGACGGATGCCCGTTTAAGATTCTCCAGCCGTTTCTTTCTGAAGGTCGCGCAGCTGCTGCAGCCTGGTCGCATCCCGCTCGAAAAACTCGACCAGCGTTTCAATACAAGTGATGGAATCCCAGCTTAAATGATGCTCAATGCCCTCCACATCTTGGTAAATATGCTCTTCACTGACCCCGATCATGCCGAGAAACTGTTCAAGAAGATGATGACGATCCACCAGACGCTTGCCGACCTTTTTCCCTTTCGGGGTAAGGATCAACCCCCGGTATTTCTCATACACCAGGTAATCGTCCTTGTCCAGCTTTTGAATCATTTTGGTGACTGATGAAGGGTGAACCTCAAGTCCTTCCGCAATATCCGATACACGGGCATAGCCCTTCTCATCAATGAGCTTGTAAATCCTTTCCAGGTAATCCTCCATGCTAGGCGTTGGCATCTGCTTCCCTCATTTCTATTATTCCAACCATCGCTTGTCCGCCGTATGACTGCTTAAATAATGATACATGTTCTCATTACCTATTGGCAAGTCCTGCCCCTTCACCCCCTTGTATGCCCACGTTTGCCGGGATTCATGCGGCGGCATAAACAGCAAAACGCTCTGCGCGAGCTGATCGCAGAGCGTTTTTTCGGGCATTTTCCAAAAGCTCAAATTGTTATTTTACATAAGCCATTCAGGGTTAAAGCGCTGCAGGAACAAGGACAGCCTGCTCCAGTGATCCGTCAGCAGCAGAATGCCGATGGCGAACAACATCACTCCTCCGAGCTTCATCAGCAGCGAGCTGTATCGAGCTTGGGGCCGGATTTTCCCGGCGTAGAAAGCAAGAATAAAGAACGGTAGCGCGAAGCCTGCCGCATAACCTGTGACGAGCAGAAACCAGGTGCTGTGCTCAACCGCGGCCAGGGCGATAATTGCTGTAAGCATGGGCCCGATGCAGGGGGACCAACCGGCAGCAAAACCGATCCCGACGGCAAAGGACCTTATATAACCGGCTTGTTTACGGGCAGCTGACACGCGGTAATCCTTCATTAATGGCATAGGTCTCAGCCAGCCGAGTGCAACAAGGCCCATCGTCATCATCAGTACAGCCGAAATCAGACGCAGGCCGTCCTTGTACATATGAAACCAGGACCCGAGCAGCCCCGCCCCGGCTCCGAGCGAATAAAAAACAGCCGAAAACCCCAGGACAAAAGCCAGCGTATGCGTAATCGCGCGAACACGATGCTCGTGGGATGCCACCTGCTGCACAGCAGGTGTAAAATTCAGCCCTGTAAGATAAGACAGATAAGCAGGGTACAAGGGAAGACTGCAGGGAGACGCAAATGACACCAGCCCTGCCGCAAAAGCTACGCCGATATGGATATCCAGAAAGTTCACCCCGCTTGTATACTCACTTAATGTGAGCATACGCTCCCCTGCCGCTGAATATGAGAGATATTACTTCACAATCGCACCGTTAGGCATGCTGTCAGGCACGGTTGCAAGTGTGAGCTGATCGCCCTGGGAGGCGGCAAGGATCATGCCTTGCGACAGCTCTCCGCGCAGCTTCACAGGCTTCAGATTGGTGACGCAAATCACCTTCCGGCCTACCATATCCTCTGGCGTGTAGAACTTCGCAATGCCCGAGACGACCTGACGTTGCTCGTAACCGAGATCAAGCTGCAGCTTGAGTAGCTTGTCGGCCTTTTTGACCGGCTCGCAGGCAATGACCTGGGCTACGCGCAGCTCCACCTTGGCGAAATCCTCGATCCCGATCTCTTCCTTGCTCTCCGGCGCTTCCGCAGGAGCGGCTGGGGCTGGCGCTTCGGCGGAAGCAGGCTTGGCACCTCCTGTCATGGCCTCCACGATAAATGCCACCTCCTGCTCAGCATCCAGACGCGGAAAGATCGGGTCTCCTTTATGCAGTTGCGTGCCTTCGGGAATAAGCCCGAATTGCTTGCCGCTGTCCCATGTGGTAAGCGTCCCTTCCGTTAACCCGAGTTGCTCCCGGATTTTGCGCGGCGCGCGGGTGAGGAACGGCTGCAGCAGAATGGACGCAATGCGCAGGCTTTCCACCAGGTGGTACATGACGGAGGCCAACTCGCGCCGTTTGCCTTCATCCTTAGCCAAGGCCCATGGCTGTGTTTCGTCAATGTATTTATTGCTGCGGCTGATGAACTGGCCAATCGCTGTCAGGGCGACGGAAAACTCCATCTTTTCCATCGCCTCTTCAACCTTGGCATAGGTCGTTCCCGCCATCTCCTCAAGGGCCGTGTCAAACTCTGTAACGCCCTGCTCATAGGCCGGCACTTTGGCGTCGAAATATTTGTCAACCATCGCAACGGTACGGTTCAGCAGATTGCCCAGATCATTGGCCAGATCAGAGTTGATCCGCTCGACGAAGCTCTCCGGCGTGAACGTTCCATCCGCACCGAACGGCACCTCGCGCAGCAGGTAATAACGCAGTTCATCCAGTCCGTAACGGTTGATCAGGGTCACCGGATCGACGACATTTCCTTTGGACTTGGACATTTTGCCATCCTTCATCAGCAGCCAGCCATGCGCGAACACTTTCTTCGGCAAAGGCAGGTCAAGCGCCATCAGCATGATCGGCCAGTAAATCGTATGGAAGCGGACGATTTCCTTGCCGACGATGTGCACATTGGCGGGCCAGAATTTGTCATACAGCTCGCTATTGGACGATCCGTAGCCAAGAGCGGTGATGTAGTTGGACAAGGCATCGATCCACACATAGACCACGTGCTTTGGATCTCCTTTTACCTTAACCCCCCAGTCAAATGTCGTCCGGGAGACAGCCAGATCCTCCAGCCCAGGCTTGATGAAGTTGTTGATCATTTCCTTTTTACGAGATTCCGGCTGGATGAAGTCCGGATTTTCTTCATAGAATTGCAGCAGACGGTCTGCATATTTGCTCATGCGGAAGAAATAGCATTCCTCCTTCACCAGCTCTACGGGATGTCCGCTGTCCGGACTTTTGCCGCCGATCACGTTGCCAGCTTCATCCTTGATCACATCGACAAGCTGGGTTTCCGTGTAATACGTCTCGTCCGGAATGCTGTACCAGCCCTCGTATTCGCCCTTATAGATATCCCCCTGCTTGAGCAGGCGGTCAAAAATGTCCTGTACGACCGTTTTGTGCCGCTCTTCCGTCGTGCGGATAAAATCGTCATTGGAGATGTCCAGCTTTTGCCACAGCTCCTGGATGCCTGCCACGATCTGATCTACGAACTGCTGCGGGGTTTTGCCGGCTGCCGCCGCTTTTTGCTCGATTTTTTGCCCATGCTCATCCGTGCCTGTCAAATAGCGGACCTCATACCCGCGCAGTCTTTTGTATCTGGCCATGGCATCACCAGCGACCGTAGTGTAAGCATGCCCGATATGCAGCTTGTCGCTCGGATAATAAATAGGCGTTGTAATATAAAACGTGTTCTCATTCGCCATACTTTTCCCTCCTGCAGTTTTGTTCAATTTCGGTTTTCCAGTCTCGGGATACAGGGCTGCAAAGCAGTGAGCCAACAAAAAAGACCCCCACCCCTTATGGGGCGAGAGTCTACTCACGCGTTACCACCCAATGTTCTCCGCTTCCTCGCGGAAGACGGACTCCACCGGTCCATTCAGACCGTCCATTAACGCTGGAACACGCTGCTTGCTTACGCCGGTATAATAAAAGCAGCCGCTCACAAGCAGTTCCTCCAGGACCATCTTCGGACAGCCCTCCAGACCGGTTTGCAGCTCCCCCGGCTCTCTGTACTGGACGGTTATGTCGTACTTATCCCTTCACTGGAAAATCATATTACTCAAAATATAGCGAAGCGATGAGGCTATGTCAAGTTTGCTCATCATTTGCAAGGGAAGGGTTGTCCCGCTTGCGGCTCCGTTCTGTGCCATTTGCCCCGGCCGGCGGCACGGGATCATAACCGCCTGGATGAAACGGGTGGCATTTGCCAATGCGTTTTGCAGCCAGCCAGGAGCCGCGGAATGGGCCGTGCACCTCGATCGCCTCCAGCGCATACGCCGAGCATGTCGGATAAAAACGGCAGGTCGGGGGCTTTAACGGGGAAATAACACGCCGGTAGAAGTGGATTGGCCCTTGCACCAGCCTGCGGGCCAGTATTCTTTTTCCGTCCGCCATAACCTTCCTCCTCTGCGTTCCATGCAAGAAAAGCGCCCCGGGCCGGATTCACTTGTGAACCCCTGCCCTGAACGCCTTTACAAGCCTGTAAAAAGTGACTTTTTAACGGTGGATGCTTGCTGATTGTTTATTGTTGCTTGTATTCAGGCAGCGGCTGAACCAGCAGATTGACAGGCAGATTGCTGCCAGCGGCTGCGGTAAAGTAAATTTCAACGCTTTCGGCCATATGTCCGGTACGGTACAGAACGCTGTTTTCATTCGGCGCTCTTACACCGCTATTGTTAGCGACGGCTATAATTTGACTATTAACCATGGCATAACCGGAATACAAGCCTCCGCGCGGATTAAACGTAATCAGGGAGTATGGCGCAACATTGGTCAGTCTGATTTTGTACAATACCCCGAAGTTGCCGGCGTTGGAAGCCGCAGAGCCGTCAATGCCGTCCGTTCCAGTAAGGTTCGGATCCACATTGTTGTCTCCAATAACGATGCGCTGCGCTTTTCTTCCAACTTCTTCCGCATACTCGACCGTACGATCGGCATCCATATACGTACCACGGTTGTGGATACCGTCCTTGTCAAGCTTCGGCAGCGTCTGGAACGCTACCAGCGGATCGGCGGACTCTTCAACCATAATTACAGTATATTGCACCGGCTGGTCCGAATTCAAATCCGACAGCAGGGAAATGACCTCATCAGGTTTCATTTTGATTGCACTCAGATCCGGCAAAATCACTCTGCTTTCGCCCGGATTCAGCACCATAGTGGAGCGTTTGGTGCCGTCGGTCAGGGACTGCAGATAACGCATCGTTCCTAGCTTGCCCGCAGCGGTGGCAAACGGGCTCGGTCCCCCGAAGCCGGATGCTTCCACGTTGATGGTGGCAGGGAGGATATTGTTATTCGTTGCCACGATATACATCTTCACATTACGACCCGTTTCATTGACATAATGAGCCAGAATCCGCTGGCTGCCCGTGCCAATCTCCTGATAGACGATCCCGTCCTGGAGCACCCGCTCCGGACTGTTGGCACGAATCAGCAAGCGCGGTCCGGAAGTCACGGAAGCCGGCACAGTTTCCATTTGTGGCACTTCACTGCCGTCAAATTCATACAAATCACCATACGGCGTGAACAGCTTGTTGAAGTCGTCTTCTTCATACAAGGTTTCGTTCTTAATCGTAACGGTCTGCGTATAGGTGCTTGTCAGGCCCAACTGGTCCGTTACGGTCAAGGAGATTTCCTTTTCCCCAGGCTCGAAGAAGGCAAGCTTGTTGTTCACCCATTCACGCTTCTGAATACGGTTCTCATCATCCGTACTCAGATCGGTATAGGTGATTTTCTCACCCATCATATATTCCTTCTTGTCTGTCGTAAACATGGCGACAGGTGGCTGGTTCTGCGGTTTGACCGTAATGGTCTGCGAGTAAGGATCACTCCACTGGCCAGACGAATCCTGAACGGAATAGGTAATCGTATAAGTACCCGGCTCCTGGAACACGTCCTGGCGTCCTTCCCAGCGCTCGTTAACAATCGGCAGCCCTCTTGGAGAAGAGGATTGGGTCAGGTATGTAACCTGAGTCTGTGTAGCATAAATATCTGTGCTCGGTTTGGTCGTAAATGAAGCGACAGGCTTTGAGACCAGATCGAGAATAACTGTTTTATTGACATTATCCACCGTGTAAGGAATGTTCAGAGCCTGGGTAATCGATGTCAAAGGAACCATGAATACGTTTTTCTGCTGGAAGGCCGGCCCCTTCATTTGTTTGGGCTCACCGTTGACAGTGTATACCTTGCTGTCCGTTTTGAAACGGAGAACCTGTGCTCCCTGGGTAATGACCGTTTCCTTGGTGGCGGTATCATAGTAAAATTGCAGTCCAACACGGTTAACGAGCGAGCGAATGGCAACATAGGAGACGCCATCCTTTACAGTCATCGGCTGGGTAGCCGTATAAATTTGGCCGTCCTGCACCATTTTGGCGCTGTTCATATACAGAATAAGCTGATTGGATGAAGCAGGAATATACACATCGTCTGTTACGCTGGCATTGCCTTGTGTATCTTCCGGATACTGCTGGTCCTCCTCAGAATCTGTAACATCTGTAGAATCCGTGGTATCTGTCTCTTCTGAAGTCAGAGCATTCTCAGCAGCGCTGTCATCAATGCTCCCGTTTACATCAGTCACATCGGTTGCTTCTGCTTCAGCACCTTCATTCGTTGCGTTTACCTGCTGATCACTGATCTCGGATGCTCCTGTAACCGGTGCTGCGGCTGCGGCTGCCGGCATAACCGCCGCGGCCTGGGATACGGCCAGTGCAGTGAGCATCGTCCATTTCTTAAGATTCATTCTCTGTCTCCTTCTATTACCAAATTCTTGGCTTCCCCGTAAAAAGTCATACTATTAGACGCTAGTGTTTGTAAAAAGTTGCTGTGAATTTTGCCGAAAAAGTAAAAAGAGGAACTTCTGTGGAGAAAGTTCCCGATCCTCGAAATGCAAAAGAATGGCAGCCGACGCATTCATTATGTAAACCATGAAATATCCGCCGCATCATCCCGTCGCATGCACACCGGCACGCAGCCGGTCACGGTACTCCGATGGCGTCAGCCCGAAATGCTTGTGAAACACTTTGGTGAAGTATCTTCGTTCCCGGTAGCCCACAGCCGAGCAAATCGCCGTAATGCTGTAATTCGTTCCCGCGAGCAGCGCTTGGGCTGCAGCCAGCCGTTCCCGGGTTACATACTCCAGGAAGGTCATGCCGCAGCGGGTTTTAAACAGATGGCAAAAATAGCTGCCGCTGATGCCGATGTATTCCGCCAGCTCCTCCACCGACAGGTCCGAAGCCAGATGGGCGGCAATATATTGCTTGGCCGTCTCAATCGCATCCCCATTTTGGCGGCCTCCGCCATATTCTTCGCTGGTCAGCAGACACAGCCGTTCCCCCGGCTGCAGCTGAACATGCCTGGAAGCATGGTATACCGCCACCAGATCCAAAATCTGCAGAGGTCCCGGATGTGCGAGTAGCCGGCCTTCCATCCCTGAATTGGCACAAATGCTGGCGAACTGCCCGGCAATTTCCTGCAAGCTTGCAGGCTCTGACAGCAATTCTTTCTGTAAGACGCTCTCTATCGCCACGCACCATTCCCCTTCCCGTACCTGGAACACGAACGGGCTTACAAAACGAGTCTGCAAGATGGCCTCCAGCCGTTCCGACATCCGCCTGTTCCATTCTCTTTTGCTGTCAACGTTCCACTGCCGGGTCTGATCAAAGTACATGCAGGCTTCCGCCACGAAAAGCGCGTACGGCTCCCCTTCCTCCGCCAGAGAAATAGGTGAGGAAGGCGTGCTCCAGGCTTCTCCTGTAAGCACCTCCCTGATCCGGTTCCGCTTGACCCAGCAGCCAATCTCCTCGTTCCTGGCCTGCAGCTCGGTCTCTTTTTGCTGGCGCAGGATGATCTCGGCGGCAAGCGACCTCAGCACATCTTCAAGCATGCCATAATCTATAGGCTTGGTGATGTACTCCCTCACCCCATGCTTGAGAGCCGTCCTTGCATATTCAAACTCCTGATAACCTGTCAGCAGAAGGACGTCACTGTCAATCCCCCTGCCGCGCAGCTCGGCGATCAAGGTCAGCCCATCCATGACCGGCATGCGGATATCGCAAAGGATCAAATCGGGATTCTGTTGTTCCGCCAGCCGCAGCGCGTCCATCCCATTGCCGGCCGTGCCGGAGATTTCAATACCCATGTCGTTCCAGGGCAGAATGCTCTCCAGGTTATCGAGCACAGGTCTTTCATCATCCACAAGCAGTGCTGTTACCATCACGCTTCCTCCCCCCGCTTAGCCATACTTCGGTATTTTACAGCGTATGACGGTCCCTGAGTCTTTATGGGAACAAATAATAATCCCATAACTGCTGCCGTATTGAATCCGGATTCTGTCGGCAACATTGCGTACCCCCAGACCCCGCTGTTCGCCAAACCACCGGCTGCCAGCTGCCGAATCATCCTGTTCCCTGATCATATACTGGAACGTCCCAAGCACTTCGGGAGAGATACCGGCCCCATTATCCGCAGCTTCAAGAATGATGTCCCCCTGCTCTTCCCACACGGCAATGTGCAGCACTCCGCCGCTCGTTCTGCCTTCAAAGCCATGCTGGATCGCGTTCTCCACCAAAGGCTGCAGCGTTAGCTTCAGCACCAGGCAGGCTCTCAGCTCCTCCGGTATGAAAATCTCGTACGTGAACAAGCCGGAAAACCGGTACTGTTGAATTTCAAGATAGCTCCGCAGATGGCTGATTTCCTCAGCCAGCGTAATTTCCTCCCTCTCCTGGATACTGGTGCGCAGCATGCCGGCCAGGCGGATGACCATCTCACTGACCTTGCGCCCCTCTCCCCTGACCGCCAGGCCATTGATGGATTCCAGCGTGTTAAACAGGAAGTGGGGCTTGATTTGCGCCTGCAGCACACGCAGCTCCGCCCGCGCTTTCTGCTCCTGCTCGGAGCTGATTTTGGCAAACAAAATGCCAATTCTGTCCATCAATGAATTAAATCCCTCCCCGAGAACACGCAGTTCAGCCTCTTTTCCGGGTTTGACCCGTGCACTTAAATCCCCTTCCTCCACCCTGCCCATAAACCGGACCAGAACGGCGATATAACCGGTGATGCGGTTCATGAACAGCATGTTGAACAGGACGGCGGCGGCAAGGCAGACAACCATGAATACAACGAACCATAAGGCGTACACAGAGGATTCGGCAGTGAGGGAGCTCCATGGCGTCACGGATATGAGACTCCATGGGTAGTCTTTGAGATGATAGATGGAAATCATGCTTTGATCCCCCTGAAAGGGGGTTCTGTAGCTTTCATATCCGCTGCCGTAACGGAAAGGATGCCCCATAAGATCAGACATATTTTTCCCGCTATTCAGCCCGGTCTGATCATATACGATCAAACCCTTGTTATTAGCGAGCATGAACGTCGTGTTCCCTGTCGGCTCATTCAGCCGAAGATTGCGGAAAATTCGGTCAAACTGCCAGTTTTTGATCTGCACCACCAATATGCCGATGTTCCGGAAATGCTTCAGCTCCTTGACTAACCGGATCTGGGTGAATACCGGCTCGGAGCCGGTGAGCTCGGGATATTCATAGGGAGCGATCCAGACCGGATTCCCGTTCCTGGCCATGACCTCCTGATATAGGGGATGCTTCTTGAAGCTTTCAAACGGAAGCGCTGTAAAGTCTTCTTTCGTAAAAATGGACACCATCCCGGAGGACATCCCGTTCCCACGCAAATTATAGAGGTAGGCATAACTGATATCCGGATAGTTGTACAGCAGGTTTCTGAAGCTGCGCTGGCTGTCGTTAAGGGTCAGTTGACCATCGGCATTCAGGTTCTGCTTTTCCGGGTCATCGGCGTACAGCGCCATATGAAACACCGCAGTCGCAATTCCGTTATCCGTTACCTTGTTCATTTCCTCAAAAACACCGGTCAGGCTGTAGCTGATGGCCTTCAGCGCATACTCGGCCTGCTCGCTGTACCTGCGCGCCGCCGCATCCGACGAGACCCACAAGGTCAGCGCACCCAGCAGGCACATAGGTACGATGATAAGCACGATAAAAGCGGCAAAAAGCTTCATGCGCAGCGTCATAGTGGTCCATCCCTGCGGATCAGGCGTGCGAAAGCGGGGTTATCCTTTGACACTGCCTGCCGTCAGGCCTTCCATAATTCGTTTTTGCAGCACGGCATACATCAGCAGCACAGGCAGAATGCTGTAAACGATGCCAGCCGACATTTGGGCATAATTCATCTGGTATTGGTCTCTGAACTGGACCATGCCAACAGGCAGGGTGCGCAGCTTGTCGGTCGACAAAAAATAATTGGCGAGTAAAAATTCATTCCAGTTGCCGAGGAAGTTCACGATAAAAACAGTGACCATGGCTGGGACCGTTAGAGGTATTACAATTCTAGCAAAAATTCCCGGAGCCCTCAACCCATCCATGACCGCAGCTTCCTCCACTTCCGAGGCCAGCGAACGCATGAACGCCGCCAGCACAATGACCGTAAACGGAATCGCATTCGCAATATACGGAATAATGAGAGCCCAATGGGTGTCGAGAACGCCCAGCCTGCGGACAAGCAGATAGATCGGAAGCAATAAAGAGTTATTGGGAATGAGCATGCCGAGCAGGGCAAGGCCGAACACAGCACTGCCAACTCTCGGATAACGCATCCGGGTCACCGCGAAGGACAGCATGGAGCCGATCAGAATGGACACCGCCGCGCTCAGTGCGGAAATGTACAGGCTGTTCAGGAAATAAACGCTAATCTTCGCCTTGACCCATACCTCCACATAATTGGAAAAGACAATTTCCTTCGGGACGCCAAAAGGATTCAACGCAATGGCGTTGTTGTCCGTTTTCACGGAAGAGAAAAGAACGAACAGGAACGGAAACAGAATCACCAGCAAATACAGCATCAGCAGCGTGTGCGGCAGCCAAAGCATCCTCGCCCTTTTCATCAGAATTCAACCCTTTCACTGCGCCTTGCAAAAATCGTATGGTACAGGACCGTCAAAACAAGCGTAATGGCAAAAATCAACACAGCCACCGTATTGCCATAGCCGTATTTAAAATTGGTGATTGCGTATTTGATCATATAAGTAGCCAGCACATCCGTAGAACCTGCCGGACCACCTTTGGTCATGACGATGACGATATCCGCCGCCTTCATCGCCCCGGCGATCGAAAGCATCACAACGACCGAGATGATGGGACGGATCAGGGGCAGAATGACATGGACGGACTGCTGAATACGGCTGGCTCCATCAATGGCTGCGGCCTCCCCCAGCTCCCTGGGAACAGCAAGGATGGCTGCCAGCACCATCACAATATAAAATCCGGTCCACTGCCATGCGTTCGTAATCAAAATGGACAGCATGGCGTGCTTTTCGTCAGACAGCCAAAATACGGGATCGATACCGAGCAGGCCGAGCAGCCGGTTCATCAGGCCGATATTCGGCTCGTAGATGAAGCCCCACAGAATGCCGATCACGGCTGTCGACATGATGGAGGGCAAAAATACGGCCGTTTTATACAGTCCCTGCAGTCGTCTGACGTTTGCGATCAGCAGGGAAAACACGATAATCAGCGGCACCTGAATGCCGATGGAAAAAACGATGAACCAGAGGTTGTTCAGGGCCGAGCGCCAGAAGCGCTCATCCCCCAGCGCCTTGATATAATTTTCCGCTCCGATCCACTTCGGATGGGCAGAAACCCCGTTCCAGCTCGTAAAGCTATAATAGATCGAACTGAAAATCGGATAAATGAAAAACATGAAAATAAGCACCACAGCCGGAAAAATAAATGCAATATATACTGCGGGATTGCGCATCGCCTTGTTCATCTGTGCCTCCCCAATTACTGCACTGCAGCATTCGCTTCATCCTGCACCTTCTGGATTTGCTCTGCCGCCTGCTCAGGGGTGGTCTGGCCGCCGATCAGCTTTTGAATCTGAATATTGCTGATTTCCGTCGTCACATCCGCTTGCACAAGCGAGTCGAACGCCGGGAAGGACGATTGTGCTGTATTTAATACCGCGACAATTTCTTTCATGAGGCCATCGGTAATATTTTCCTTCAGCACGGCCTCATCCAGCTTCATCGAAGGCAGAACTCCGTCCTCCACAAGCCCGCGGAGCTGAGTTTCCTCATTGAACATATGCTTGATGAACGACTTGACAGCCTCCAGCTTGCGCGGATCCTCTGCAACAGAGGCTGAAAAACCGTATCCGTTATTCACATCCCGCATCAGCGCCGTCTGATCCCCTGTGCCCCCTTCAACAGGCGGCATATTGAAAAATCCGACCTTGCCGATCATGCCTTCACCGGACTGCCCTTCCTTGAACACGGAGGATTTCCAGGTCCCGTCATACATGAGAATGGCTTCGCCGCTCGTAAACTGAGTGGTATATTCCGCATATTCAAAGCCAAGCTCTCCCTGTTTAAAATAACCTTTGTTCACCCACTCCTGATGCTTGGCGAACGCTTCAACAACTTTGGGGTCCGTCCATTTCGCTTCACCTGTTGCAAACTTGGCCGTAACGTCCGGCCCGGCATAGCGAGACCAGAGGTGATTGGTCAGCATCAGCGGAACCCAGCCCGCCTTCGAGGCTCCTGCCATCGGCACCTTGCCGTCAGCCTTGATGTCGGCCAGCAGCTGCTCAAATTCCGCAAACGTCTGCGGTGGCTTCAACCCTTTTTCCTCGAAATAAGCTTTATTGTAAAAGAATCCTTCACCAGAGCCTCCAAGGGGCAGTCCATATACTTTTCCCTCATAGGTAAACGGCTCTAGGGAGGTAAAGCTGTCACGGATGCCAAGCTCCTCCAGGATCGGGGTCAGGTCAAGCAGCATGCTCTCCTGTGCGTATACCTTGGAATCCGGACTGCCAAACAGGTCAAAAATATCCGGGGGATTGCCGGCAGCCATCTCGCCGCGCAGCTTTTCCTTACGGTTGACATCGGAATCCACTCCGTCCAGCGTGAAGGTTAACCCAGGCACATCCGCCTCCACCTGCTTGACTACATCCTCCAGAATCGCAAGCCGCCGCTGCTTGTCTGCGCCCACCTGGGTATGGCGGATGGTCATTTCAAACGGCTCGTTCGAGTCCGTTGCCCCGCTGCTTTCCGGACCTTTCGGTTCCGTGCCTGCTCCGCTACAGCCGGTCAACAGTCCTGCAAGCAGCAGCCCTGTGAGCAGCCCTTTTATTCCTTTGCTCATCCCTCAATGACCTCCTTGTTTTATGTCTGTTCCATTACAAGACCCATTATAGAAAAGGCAGTCTGACATCGTAAGGATGACAATTCTTGGATTGAGGGATAAATTCCTTCACTCCCCTTAGCCTGTCTAGCAAATTCATCATGTCAGGCATGCATCAGTCGTATGTTTTTACTGGAAAAACAAAAAAACGCAGCCTCCGGATGCTTCCGGAAGCTGCGGTTGAAAATACGGAGTTCAGCATGGCATTCGCTGCTGCGTCCTCCTTATATCGTATCAATTAATGATTGCTTGCTCCTGCCCAATCTACCGGTATGCCACAGGGTGCTGCACTTGAGCCTCCTCGCGCCCTTGCGCGATCAGCCTGTAAGCCCGCTCCACTTCCTCTTCCGTCGGAGTCGGCACCCCTTCCAGCGGATAGGCTTTGCCCAGCGCCTGCCATTTATAGATGCCCATCTGATGATAGGGCAGAATCTCGAACTTCTCAACCCCGTTCAATGTGCCAATGAACCGTCCCAGGTTGAGCAGGTCCTGCTCCTCATTGTGGATGCCGGGCACATAGACGTGGCGTATCCACATTTTCCGTCCATGCTCGGACAGCCATTGTGCCGTATGCAGTGTACGTTCATTGGATTTGCCGGTCAGCTTAATATGCTTCTCATCATGGATATGCTTCAGATCGAGCAGCACCAGGTCGGTGTGCTCCAGCAGCTCTCGAATCCGTTCCGGATCATTGAAGCCGTTGCTGTCCAGAGTGGTATGCAGCCCCCAGCGCTGCTTGACCTCCTTGAACAGCTCAGCCACAAAATGCCACTGCAGGGTAGGCTCTCCGCCGGATACCGTCAACCCGCCTCCCGAGTTTCGATAATAGGACAAATACGGCTCAATCTCGGCCAAAATGTCCTCTACCGTCGCTTCACGGCCACCATCCAGCGCCCAGGTATCCGGGTTATGACAGTACTGACACTTCAAATGACATCCCTGCATAAAAAGCACAAAGCGGATGCCTGGGCCGTCAACCGTCCCGAAAGTTTCGAGTGAATGAATATGTCCTTTGACCATGCTGCCTCTTCCTTTCTGTCCGCATCCGCTGTGCGTGTATTTTTCCTTGCCCTCCGTCTGCTTACATCGTACCGTGGAAGGTCCGGTTGATGACATCGAGCTGCTGCTCGCGTGTCAGCTTGATGAAGTTGACCGCATAACCCGATACACGGATGGTAAGCTGCGGATAGTTTTCCGGATGCTCCATCGCATCCATCAGTTGTGCCCGGTCGAACACGTTGACGTTCAGATGGTGGGCATTGCTGCCGAAATAACCGTCCATCATGGATACCAGATTATTTTTGCGAATTTCCTCTTCTTTACCCAGTGCTTTCGGCACAATCGAGAACGTATTGGAGATGCCGTCCAAGCTGTGTTCGTACGGCAGTTTGGCTACCGAGCTGAGCGAAGCGAGCGCACCTTTTTTGTCGCGTCCGTGCATTGGATTGGCGCCGGGAGCAAACGGCTCGCCCGCTTTGCGTCCGTCCGGTGTAGTCCCCGTTTTCTTGCCATAAACCACATTGGAAGTGATTGTCAGGACCGATTGCGTCGGAATGGCATCACGATACGCCTTATGCTTGCGGATCATGCCCATAAAGCTTTCAACCAGGCCAACGGCGATGCTGTCGACACGGTCGTCATTGTTGCCGTAGCAAGGGAACTCCCCTTCAATCTCGAAATCGACGGCAATGCCCTGCTCGTTGCGGACCGGTTTCACCTTCGCGTATTTGATGGCACTCAGGGAATCGGCGGCTACGGACAGACCAGCGATGCCGCAGGCCATCGTGCGAAGGATGTCGCGGTCGTGCAGCGCCATTTCAATCCGTTCGTAGCTATACTTATCATGCATGTAGTGAATCACATTCAAGGTATTCATGTACAGTTTGGCGAGCCATTCCATCATCGGCTTGAAGCGTTTCATCACTTCCTCATAATCAAGCACCTCGGAGGTGATGGCCGGGAATTCCGGTCCGACCTGAGCCCCGGATTTTTCGTCCCTGCCGCCATTAATGGCATACAGGAGCGCTTTGGCCAGGTTGGCGCGGGCGCCGAAGAACTGCATCTGCTTGCCGATTTTCATGGCGGATACACAGCAGGCGATACCATAATCGTCGCCATAAATCGGACGCATCAGGTCATCGTTTTCGTACTGGATGGAGCTCGTTTCAATCGAAACCTTGGCGCAATATTTTTTGAACGCTTCAGGCAGCTTCTCGGACCACAATACCGTCAGGTTTGGTTCTGGAGCCGGTCCCAGGTTGTACAGGGTATGCAGGAAGCGGAAGCTGTTTTGGGTGACACGGGTTTCCCCGTTGACAGACATGCCGCCGATGGATTCCGTCACCCACGTAGGGTCGCCGCTGAACAACTGATTGTAGTCCGGTGTCCGCAGGAACTTGACGATCCGCAGCTTCATGACAAAATGGTCCACAAGCTCTTGCGCCTGCTCTTCGTTCAAGGTTCCTTCAGCCAGATCGCGCTGTACATAAATGTCCAGGAAGGAAGATACACGTCCCAGAGACATTGCGGCTCCATTTTGCTCCTTGATAGCTGCCAGATAACCAAAGTACAGCCACTGGAATGCTTCCTTCGCATTCACGGCAGGCTTGGAAATATCACAGCCGTGCTCTGCTGCCATCTGCTTCAGCTCGTTCAGCGCCCGGATCTGTTCGGACACCTCCTCACGCAGGCGGATGATTTCCTCGCTCATAGCATCTACTTCAAGGCTTTTCAACTGCTCTTGTTTATCTTGAATCAGGAAATCCACACCATACAGCGCTACCCGGCGGTAATCGCCGATAATGCGTCCACGTCCGTACGCATCCGGCAGACCTGTAATGATGCCAGCCTTACGGGCTGCTCTCATCTCATCCGTATAGGCATCAAACACGCCCTGATTATGCGTTTTGCGGATATTCGTAAATATATCTA
The DNA here is from genome assembly GCF_042136365.1 of Paenibacillus enshidis. Classification (NCBI taxonomy): domain Bacteria; kingdom Bacillati; phylum Bacillota; class Bacilli; order Caryophanales; family Paenibacillaceae; genus Paenibacillus; species Paenibacillus enshidis. Next base: position 71,949 of record NZ_JBHHMI010000015.1, read on the forward strand.
TGATATTTTGCGGGACCTCAAAGCCGTAGTCCTTGCAGGCATCGATCATCATCCGTATGCCGCCGAACGGCTGCAGGGAACGTTTGAACGGGGCATCTGTCTGCACACCGACGATTTGTTCCTTGTCCTTGTCAATGTAACCCGGTCTGTGGGAGGTGATCGTTGAAGGAGTGTTCACATCCACATCCAGCACACCGCCGTTCGCCAGCTCCTTCTTGGTCAGATCGGAAATAATCGCCCAAAGCGCCGTCGTATTAGAGGTCGGGCCAACGAGAAACTCTTCATTGCCGTAATATGGAGTAATGTTCAGCTCAATAAAATGGTTGACATTAACTTCCCGGCTCCACTTGCCATTTTTAAACCCGCGCCATCCTGATTGCTGTTCCTGTACTTCTCTCTCAATCACCGACATGTCTATCCCTCCATGATTTTGTTCAGGATCTCTTTACATTTCCATTGTAAAATAATGAAGCTTGTTCTTATGTGATAAAAATCACAATATAAGTGATTTTTATCACATAGTCTATTTCTGCCCATTTGCAGCCCAAGCCCTCCTTCATCGGGAGAGCCTGGTTGCTTGAGATCAGCCGTTATTATTGGTCAAATCGCCCATAGAAAGCGTTGCGGTACACTTCGGCCAGCTCGCTGACCAGCGGCAGCTTCGGATTGGCAGTGGTGCACTGATCCTCAAACGCGCGGTCTGCTAGATAGTCGACACGTGATTCGAAGTCTTTCGGGTCAAAGCCGAGCTGCTGGAACGACTCCTCGATGCCCAATGTTTTGTTGAGCTTGCGGATGGCGTCGATCAGGCTGTCTACCCCTTCTTCCGTCGTCCGTGCAGGCAGACCGAGAATGCGGGCAATTTCCGCATAGCGCTCATCCGCCACAAAGTGCGAATATTTAGGGAACGACGCGAATTTCGTAGGCTTCTTGGCGTTGTAACGAATGACATGCGGCATCAGAATCGCGTTAGTACGACCATGTGCAGTATGATACTGGCCGCCCCATTTATGCGCAAGGCTGTGGTTAATGCCCAGAAAGGCGTTGGCAAACGCCATGCCAGCCAGAGTGGACGCATTATGCATTTTTTCGCGCGCCAGTTTATCGCCAGTCAATGCCGATTGCTCAAGGTACTGGAACACCAGTTGGATCGCCTTGATCGCCAGACCATCGGTATAATCGCTGGCCATCACCGAGACATAGGCTTCAATCGCATGGGTCAGCACGTCCATACCGGTATCGGCGACAGCGGTTTTAGGCAGCGAATATACAAATTCAGGATCGATGATCGCCACGTCCGGAGTCAGCTCATAGTCTGCCAGCGGATATTTGGTATTGCCCAGCTTTTTGTCCGTAATCACCGCGAATGATGTGACCTCCGAGCCTGTACCCGATGTTGTCGGAATGGCTACGAATTGGGCCTTCTGGCCAAGGCGCGGATATTTATAGATCCGTTTGCGGATATCCATAAACTTCTGCTTCAGATTGTTGAAGTCGGTATCCGGATATTCATAGAAGAGCCACATGCCTTTGGCCGCGTCCATCGGGGAACCACCCCCGAGCGCGATAATGCAGTCTGGCTGGAAGCGGGCCATCATTTCCGTGCCGCGCTCCACCGTTGTTGTCGATGGGTCCGGTTCTACCTCAGAGAACACCTCGATCGCTACAGGGTTTTGGCGCTGACGCAGGTAATGCGTCACACGGTCAACATAGCCGAGCTTCACCATCATCGGGTCGGTAACGATCGCCACCCGTGTAATGTCAGGCATTTTGGCAAGATACTGTGTCGAGTTTTTCTCAAAATAAATTTTGGAAGGCACCTTGAACCACTGCATATTCACCGTACGTTTCGCCACCCTTTTCACGTTGATCAGGTTTACTGCTGATACGTTGGACGCGGTCGAGTTCCGCCCATACGATCCACAGCCCAGCGTCAGGGACGGCAGATTCGTGTTATAGATATCCCCGATGGCGCCATGGGTCGAAGGCGAGTTGACGATGATGCGGCCGGTTTGCAGACGGTTGGCAAATTTCTGGATCACTTCTTCATTATGGGAGTGGATGGCCGAAGAGTGGCCCATGCCGCCGAATTCGACGACCTGCGCCGCACGCTCGATCCCCTGTTCCGCATTTTTCACTTTATAACAGGCCAGCACCGGGCTCAGTTTTTCTGCAGACAGCGGATATTTCGGTCCTACGCCTTCCAGCTCGGCTACGATAATTTTTGTGCCTTCCGGAACAGTGATGCCGCAAATCTCAGCGATTTTCATAGCAGACTGGCCGACGATAGCCGGATTAACAGCACATTTTTCCACATTCATCGCACCGCTGGTCAGCTTGGCAGCTTCTTCCTTGTTGACGAAGTAGCAGCCGTTGGCGGTCATCAGCTTTTTCACCTGGTCGTATATGGCTTCTTCTATAATGACAGCCTGTTCTGATGCGCAGATCATGCCGTTGTCGAACGATTTCGAGAGGATGAGGTCTGTTACGGCCTGTTTGATGTCGGCGGACTTTTCGATGAAGCAGGGCACGTTGCCTGGACCAACGCCAAGCGCCGGCTTGCCGCAGCTATAAGCCGCTTTGACCATGCCTGATCCGCCGGTTGCCAGAATAAGCGCCACATCGGGATGATTCATCAGAGCATTCGTTTTATCCATGGTCGGAGCTTCAATCCACTGGATGCAGTTTTCCGGCGCTCCATGCTTGACAGCCGCTTCGAGCAAAATTCTGGCCGCTTCCTTGCTGCATTCCTGGGCGGAAGGGTGGAAACCGAAAATGATCGGGTTGCGGGTCTTGATGGAGATCAATGCTTTAAACATCGTTGTGGATGTCGGATTCGTGACCGGAGTTATCCCCATAATAATGCCGACCGGCTCAGCAATTTTCTGAAAGCTGTCAAAATCGTTATCTTCGATAATACCTACCGTTTTGTTATATTTAATGTTGTGGTAGATATATTCGGTAGCAAAGATGTTCTTCGTAATTTTATCCTCATACACACCACGTCCGGTTTCTTCAACGGCTTTTTTCGCCAAATACATATGCTTATCCAAGCCTGCAAGCGCCATCGCCTGCACAATTTCGTCGATCTGCTCCTGGGTCATATCCATGAACGCCTTTTGTGCGGCATTCGCCTTGTCAATCAATGTCTGGATATACTGCTCTGCCGTCTGCTGTGTTTCCGCCGCTTTTGCTGCCTCATTTTTTACGGCCATTCCCCTCATCCTCCTGATCACTTTGGATTGGCTCCTCTTGATGAACTGATCTTAGCACCCTGCCAAATCCTCAAGTGTGATGTTTTTAACAAAATTTAAATAAATTTTGAATTCATTAGTGAAAATATTCACATTAAACGATGCACTCAATTGCTCCTCAGGTAACGCTGCTTCCGAAACTTTTCATTTGCAACATGGTTCTCATCCTCCCTGTATTTGTTTCGTTTCTCTTTACGGTTTGATCGTATCACAGCCGATATTTCAATTATGTGATTTTTTTCACAATATAATTCAAGTTTGATTTTTATTTTAGTGAAAACAATCACAAAGTTTGGAATTTCGCCACTTTTCGCCTTTCTAACAGCCCCAAAAATCACCGCCACAGGTATATAATTAATTTTGAAATACGAAAGTTGCAAATACACAGATTTGTGAAACACAGACATTAACAAAGGGGAAATGGAAGATGAGAAACCCTGAAATGGTCATCGAACACAGAGGCAATACCGTCTGCTTCTCTCCAGGAAGCTTCAATCAACTGCTCGCGGTCATGAAGGACCGGCATATTCCCGAAGGCGCTCACCTGTTTTGGGAAGGAGACACGTCGGACAAAATCTTTTACCTGAAGCAAGGCCGTGTCAAAGTTACAAAAACGACGGACGAAGGCAAAGAACTCATTCTCTATATGTATCAGACGGGCGACCTGATCGGACAGGCGGACCCTTTCTTCGGCACGAAGCACAGCTTTTCCGCCGAGGTTCTGGAAGACAGTGACGTTGGTGTGATCGATCATCATGATCTGGAGCTTCTCATTTGCCAGCACTGCGACTTTGCCATTGACTTCATGAAATGGATGGGGTCGCATCACCGGATTACGCAAACCAAATTCCGCGACCTTATGCTGTATGGCAAGCCCGGGGCCCTGTGCTCCACCCTGATCCGTCTGTACAACACTTATGGGGAGCCTCATGGCGAGCATGTAGTGATCAATAAAAAAATTACGCACACTGACCTGTCCAATATGATCGGCGCTACGCGCGAGAGCGTAAACCGTATGCTGAGCGACCTGCGAAAAAAAGGGGCCGTCGAATATGACGGGGGCATGATCGTCATCAAAAATCTCGAAATGCTGCAAGGGATCTGCCACTGCGAGCTTTGTCCGAAAGAAATCTGCCGGATTTAATGCGTTTAGCCATAATAACTCAACTTTCGCAGCATGAAATCGGCAAACAGGCCCTGATATAACGGGGTAAAACGGAGATCTACTGCTGGGGTTGACGCTGAATCAAAGCAGACCGCTTTTTGCTAGCTTTCTTGCAAGAAGGGGATTCGCTCCCCCTCAGAGTCTAGTAGCCAGAGTGAGATGGGTGTTCTATAGAGTGGGGGGCCGGTGTCTGGTGTCCGATGCCTGGTGCTTGGTGTTTGGTGTTTGGTGCCTTTCCATACAGCCTTGCACCATTATCCCTTTTGATCAGAATGCGGGGGTTGGAGGTTCGGGGGGCTTAGGGGAAGGAATAAAGAGAAACGAGAAACGAGAAAAGAGATAAGAAAAAAGAGGCAGCTCAAGTGGGATGTTCGGCTTGAAACAGGAACGCATGTTTGGTATAATGAAAAAAAGAACTTATGTTCGTGGATTATGGATTATGGATTATGGATTATGGATTATGGATTCGGAGGCGAGCAGACATGGAAGTCCAAGTGGAAACGGAACTTCAATCCTTTAGCCGTCGTTATCACAACGAGCAGGCCTGCATGGAGGCATTGATCGCGATGAAGTGGCCGAACGGCTTTGTCTGCCCGCGTTGCGCTCACACCCGCTGCAGTCGTCTGACTTCCCGGCGCATCCCCATGTTCGAATGCGCCAGGTGTGCGCATCAAACGTCGGCTTTGGTCGGCACGATTTTTGAACGAACTCATCTCCCCCTGACCAAGTGGTTCCAGGCGCTGGAGTTGTTCCTGCTCCCCGATGGCATCTCGGCGATGCGGCTGAGCCAGGTGATCCAGGTCACCTACAAGACCGCCTGGGCAATGCTGCACCGAATCCGCCATGCCATCGGGGAGTTCGATGCCCGGGAGCTGCTTTGCGGAGACGTGAAGGTGAACAGCGACCGGTATGGGTGCAATCCGTCCCGGCCTCAGTTTTCTCATCCGCATGCTTCAGCAGTCGTAGCCGGGTGCACGGTCACGGAGTCGGGCGAGCCGGAGCAGGTCAAAATCCGCCTGGTCCCGCAGAAGAAGGGAGATGGGCAAAGAGCAAATCGTCACGAACTCGCTGCATTCATCAACGAACAGGTAGATGTCCGTGCATCGGCGGTACAATCGTTCCTTCAAGCCTATCGACTGTATACGCCCTTGCGGAAAGTGGTGAGAGAGGCGTGGAAATCGCTGAAGAGTACGTATGTAGCCTTAGGAACAAAGCATCTGCAGGCGTACCTCAACGAGTACACCGGACGCCGCCGACTGCGCCTAACCGAAGGGGAAGAAACGATGTGGCAGAAGTTGCTGTACATAGGCGTGGTGATTCCGGCGATCCCTTACCGCCGACTGATTGCATGCCAACCGGTTCAGCCTCTTGCGGCTGCGGCCTAATTGCAGTACTTGAACGAGGAAAGGTGAGCCTGATATGCGTGGCTTGAACGGTGTGGATTAGCATGAACGAGGAAATCGGAAACATTCAGGTTCAAGCGGCAACGAGGATCAGGGTCTTTTTATGTTTTCGGTGCCTTGCTCCGCTCCCTCCTTCTCTCGGTCGGTTTCACATCACCTAAACGCTCTGCTTTCTCCAAAGAACGTCTCATGACCTCGAACCGATCTGCTCCTCCATAAGGCACAATCCAAAAAGATAATAGACCCATTCGATGGTCCTGAATCACGTAACAACAGGCGTTTTTGTGCCTCATTTGATCCGTTATTTTCTTTAGCGTGCCTAAAGTGTATTTTCGGTTCTGGTTTTCTGTTTTTCTGTACCTGATCCAACGGGATAATCGTGCAAAGCTCCTGAAAAGCGAGTATCACATGTCTTGCCACGATCGGCTGGCGGCCACAAAGGTTGAAGTGGATTTGGGCTCTGCGAAAGTTGAGTAAGTTATTCAAGGTTATACTCCAAAACACGGCTTCATATAAATTAAATTATGGAGATTACACGGGAATGAGAGGGAGTATGATGACGGAAAAGGAAGATACCGTTTGTTTTGTAACTTGCGTGAATGATGAGGAACAGTACCAATTATGCGTGAAGCACCTTCAATTTCTGTCTTTTCCGCCAGGCGTTCATTGCGAAACCTACTTCAACAGGGGAGCGTCCGGCCTCGCGTCCGGTTATAATCAAGCCATTCGTGAATCACGCGCGAAGTACAAGATCTATTTGCACCAGGATACGTATATCATGAACACCAACTTTATTTCCGATCTGCTTGCTTTGTTTAAAAGCCATCCGCAGCTCGGTCTGGTCGGGCTCATTGGTGCGAGAGCTATTCCAGACCATGGTGTTTGGTGGTATTCAGATCAGCTTATGGGGAAAGTGATTGAGAATCGCCATGTATACCAATATGTGAAGTTCAACGAGGCAGAGGCTCCCTTTCAAAGCGTCGCTGCAGTGGATGGCCTGTTGCTGGCGACTCAATATGATATCCCATGGCGGGAGGACATTTTTGACGGCTGGCATTATTACGACCTGTCCCAATGCTTCGAATTCAGGAGAAGAGGGTATTCTGTGGGCATCCCGCATCAGGCTGAACCATGGGTGCTTCATAACTGTGGCCTCATGAATACGGATGATGATCCTGTCTATCACCATTACAGGATGAAATTTCTGCACGAATATGGCAGCGATCCTGGAATGTTGAAGCCCTGATGAGTTTCCCCTGAAAAATCAGCGGGGGGAGTGTCCGAAAAAGTGAGTCAGATTACTGAGAGCAGCTTGCTCTGCTTCGTTACTTATGTAAAGGAGGAATAATTTTGCATGAAGTAAGTAAGCTGTTTCTGGTATTCGCTCTTCATCGTTCCGGATCAAGTGCAGTTGTTGGTGTAGCTGGCTTGAAAGATCCCAGAATGGTCATCACATTTGACTTTTTGAAGCCTTATTTTGAAATGCTCAATGATATTACCTACGTATTTGTGTGGCGCCCATTAAATGAGAGTATTCAATCGCTTGCTCATAGACACAACGCTGATTTCGCTGCCGCACAAACGCTTCTGGAGCCTTACTATGCGAATCTGAATTACCATCGAGAACAGCTGGAGAAAGAAAATAAAGACATCGTGGATATTCATTTCGCAGACCTTCCGGAGAATCCGGAGGATTTTGTGAAAAATATTTATCTGAGACTGAACTGCAATATTAACTACGTTGACTTCGATGTCATTAAAGAATTTCTCGATCAGAATTTAAAACATTTTCAAATAAATGCGAGATGAAACTAACAGTTATGTAAAGGAGGAACAACTTTGTATGAAATAAGTAAGCTGTTTCTAGTATTCGCCCTTCATCGTTCCGGATCAAGTGCAGTTGCTGGTGTGTTGTATCATATGGGAATCCCTATGGGGGATAACTTATTAGGGCCCAATCCTACAAATCCCAAGGGGCATTTTGAAAATTTGGACTTTGTAGCGCTTAATGATAAAATTCTTGGATCTGTTGGAGCTGCGTGGGATCGTCCTCCGTCCCGAGACAGGATCATGGCTTCTAAACTTCCCGAGAATGAAGTGTATTCAACCCTGCTCAAACAAGCAAAGCCTGTTTATGGCTTAAAAGATCCCAGAATGGTCATCACATTTGATTATTTGAAACCTTTTTTGGAAGTGCTTAATAATATTACTTATGTATTTGTGTGGCGCCCCTTGGATGAGAGTATTCAATCGCTTGCTCATAGAAGCAACTCTGATTACGCTACTGCACAAACGATTCTGGGGCCATACAATGCGAATCTAAATGTTCATCGGGAACAGCTGGAGAAAGAAAATAAAGACATCGTGGATATTCGTTTTGCAGATCTGTTGGAAAATCCGGAGGATTTTGTGAAAAAGATTAATCAAAGACTAAACTATAATATTAACTACGATAAAATAAAAGAATTTCTTGATAAGGATTTAAAGCATTTTTGAATGATAATCAGTTAAGCGGCCTTGGTCCTGAGCTCCACAGGAATAAGGCCGCTTCGTTTTGGAACGGTCATTCGGCGGTCCACTGGCGGCGGAGGGTGAAGAGATTCTGCAGTTCCTCGTTCGACAGCTCGGTAATCCAGCCCTCTGTGCTGGAGATGACCTGATCGCTGAGCTGCTGCTTGCTCTCCAGCATTTCGTCGATCCGTTCCTCCAGCGTACCCAGAGCGATAAATTTGTGAACCTGCACGTCCTTGGTCTGCCCCATCCGATACGCCCGATCTGTCGCCTGATTCTCAACGGCCGGGTTCCACCAGCGGTCAAAATGGAAGACATGGTTGGCTGCCGTCAGATTCAGGCCGACGCCGCCTGCCTTAATGGACAGGATAAATACGTTTGGCTGCTCGGCGGCGGGCAGCTCGCGGGATTGAAACTGCGTAATCATGCGGTCGCGGGCGGTTTTGGAGGTTCCGCCGTTCAGGTAGAGCACAGGCTCCTGCAGCTCCTGGCGCAGCACATTCTGCAGCATAACTCCCATCCCGATATATTGTGTGAAAATGAGGCAGCGCTCGTCCTCCTCGCGCAGCTCCTTCACCATGGCGACGAGGCGCTCCAGCTTGGCGGAGCGGCTGATCAGGCGGGCGAACTCCGCAGGGCCGCTCCCTGAACCGCCTCCAGAGCTGCCGTCTTCAGCCGACGCAGGCTCCTCCACCTTTTCCTTGGTGAGCAGCACCGGATGGTCACAGAGCTGCTTGAGCTGCGTGAGCGCCGACAGAATCGCTCCTTTGCGCTCCATGCCTTCCAGTTCTTTCATCCGTTCCATTAACTGCTGAACGGTCTGCTCATACAGAGCGCTCTGTTCGGGCGTGAGATGAATATAGGTTTTCATTTCATTTTTGTCAGGCAGAGCAAGCTGAATCGCCGGGTCCTTCTTTTTGCGGCGCAGCATGAACGGCTGGACCAGCCGCTGCAGGTCCTGCGTCCGCTGTTCGTCTTGATCTTTTTCAATCGGCTGAATGAAGCGGGTGGTAAAGGCCCGCAGACTGCCGAGATAGCCCGGATTGATGAAGTCGTAAATGGACCACAGCTCCGCCAGCCGGTTCTCGACCGGGGTGCCGGTCAAGGCGATGCGGTGGCGGGCGGACAGGCTGCGCACGGCGGCAGACTGCTTGGTCTGGGCGTTCTTGATGTTCTGCGCCTCGTCCAGGCAAATGGATTCCCACGTGAACGATTGCAGCAGCTCCTGATCCAGCGTGGCGGTAGCATAGGTGGTCAGGACGATGTCGGTCTGGCTGATTTGCTGCGCAAATGCTTCCCCGCCGGACCGTCTGCTTCCATAATGTAGCACTATTTTTAGGGAGGGGGCAAAACGCTCCAGCTCCTTCTGCCAGTTGCCAAGCACCGAGGTCGGGCAGATGAGCAGGGCGGGGAGGGCCGTCTCCGGCTCCGCCGTTTCCCGGAGATGCAGCAGATAGGTGATGAACTGGATCGTTTTGCCCAGGCCCATGTCATCTGCCAGACACGCCCCCAGACCGAGCCGCCGCAGAAACGCAAGCCAGCCATATCCTTCAAGCTGATAGGAACGCAGCTCGGCCTGCAAGCCTGCAGGCACGGACGGCTGCGGCCATTCCGCTCTGCGCTCAAGCTGGCCGAGAAGCTGCTGCAGGTACGTGTCAAGCTCCACTTCCAGCTTGATCGGCTCTTCTTCTTCAGCTTCCTGACCGTTCGCTTGCCCTTTCGCTTTCGGCCCGCGCCGCCACGGCTGCTCCTGGTTCTGCAGCAGGTGAAGATGCAGCACATCCTGAAAGGACAGGCCCTGCGAGCTGTCCACTCCCTCCATGATCCGCCGAATCTGCTCCAGCAGGGCCGGATCAAGCGTAATCCATTGATCGCGGAAGCGGACCAGACGCTCATTGCGGGCGGCGAGCTCGGCGAATTCCTCCTCGGTCAGATCCGCATCCCCGACCGCAATCCGCCAGTCGAAGCTGATGATCGCATCCATGCCGAACAGCGATTTGCCCCGGCTGCTGTCGGTGCTCTCTTCGGAGCGCAGCTTGGCTCGCAGCCGTGGCTTCTTGCGCGAAGCGGCCTCCCACCAGGCCGGCAGCAGCACCTGCCATCCGGCCTCCAGCAGCTGGCGGCTGCCGGACGTCAGGAAGCGCCAGGCGGCCTCGTCCGCCAGCGGGCTGCCCAGCACGCCGCCGCTTCCGCCGGACAGCTGGTCCGCGCTCAAGTTGGCGCGCAGACCAGCGAGCCAGGCAGGGGAGCGGTCCCGCACATGAGCCGTCCAATGGTCCGGCCAGTCCCCGGCCGCCTGCCCGTCATCGCGCAGCCGAATGGGCACCAGGCTGGACGGATCGAGCTTGTCTTGCAGCACAAGCCGCAGCCGCCACTGCCATTCTTCGTCGTCCGGCTCCAGCAGCTGCAGCAGCGGGCGAAACGGCGCGCTGTCCGCTTTCCAGCCGATGGATACGAGCCAGCCTGTTTCGTCCCAGGCGGAAGCAGCACCGTTGTCCGCGAAAAGCTGGGGATATTCCCGCCGCAGGTCGGCCGCTTCCGCTTCCGTGCCGTACCAGCGCTGGAAGACCGCCGCCGAGAAAGCCGCCGCCAGCCCTTCATCCGCCGCGCTCTCCTTGAGCGCGGTCCGCAGCCCGGAATCCACCATCGTACCCTCCTTCTCCGGTGAAGCAGGCTTAGTACGCAGGCTCTGTTCCAGCGCATCGGTGTCCCAGATCCACTCCAGCCGCCCGGACCGGAAGGCGGAGAAGCTCGGGATGTATTTCCGCTCTTCGATACAGGCGGCGAGCGCCGGGGCAAGCCGGACAATTCCTGATGCGTCCTGGCCCCATGCCCATTCGATATGCTCCGGCAGCTCGCGCCGCGCGAAGAAGGGAATCACCTGCTCGGCAGGCAGAATAATGATCTCGGCCTCCTGCACCTGCCTGACTTCCAGCTCCGTGCCGTAACAGGAGGGCTCATGCCATGCGAACAAACGGTGCTTCAGCGTCAGCCCAGGCACATAGCTGTCCGTTGCTGTGGTGCCGTAGATGAGCGCGTCGCCATGAGCGCTGAGCGTAATATGAACGGTATAAGCCGACGTAAATGTACTCATGAGAGCAGCTTTCCTTTCCGAAGCTCCTCCTGCAGGGCGCGCAGCCGTCCGTGACGGCGGGTAAAGGAGGCGAAGAACGCTTGCCAGCGGTCCTCAAGCTTCAATTTCTTGTACAGCTTGGCCAGCCTTTTCAACAGCTTGACCGCAGCTTTGTAATCATGCCTGTTCTTGAGCAGGACGTATCTTTCCACCGCCTGATGGTAGAAGGGCAGCAGCAGCTCGGGCGCATGCCGTTCTAAAGGCTGCAGTTCCGCAACGCGGAAGTCGAGCGGTTCCGCACCGGTGCTCAACTGATAATCCATCCACTGCCGGTATCTGCCCCGCTCCAGCAGGGCCTGTGCATAGATGTCCCCGGACAGCGGCAGCATGGCGGTCAGCGTATCCCACATCCTCGTCTCCAGCTCCGGCAGGTGCTCCAGAGCCGTCCGCCAGTAAGCAAGATACTCGTCCAGGCTTCCCGTTCCCAGCAGGGGGCCGATAGCTGTGAGGCCGTCAACAAGCCGCGCCCATTCTCCCTTCCCGTGCAGCTCACTCATCAGCAGCAGAAGCTGGGCGGGCGGGAGCTGCCGGGCCGTGCTGCGGTCCGCTGCCTGCAGAAGCTGCCATGCTTCCTCATCGCGTGACAGGAATACATACATCCAGCTGCGGGCCAGTAGCCCCGGCACCCGGGCGGCAGCGCTGTCCTGCGCTTCTTCAGCCGCCTCCAGCAGCCTGAGCTCCTCCCGGAACATCTCTGTTCCATTGGCATGGGGAGCGAGCCACTGCTGCCAGAACCGGTAATAGATATCCGGGAAATAGTGGAGCCGTCCGCCGCTTTCGTTCCGCATCCGCTCCCGCAGATAGCCGAGTGTGTCCGTTACCATGCTCCAGTGTTCTGGATGACCATCAATAGCCAGCTCCTCCGACAAGCTTAGATGAATCGCGGCCTTTATTTCGTCAGCGGCAATTTGCGTGTGGTACCCAATGTAAAAGTGGGCGCCACGAGCCGCGCCCGGGGCGAGCCCGATCAGCCTGTCCAGCACGAACAGATGGGCATGCAGCCCGAATAGCTGCTCCAGCACGGGGGCGAGCCTCGGCTTGAGAGCATAGATCGCTTCCAGCGCCTGGTGAGCATATTGGAGGGGCTGCGCACCGCTCCCGAAAGAGGCGGTGCATTGACTGAACAGGTCATGCCACTCGGCTGTGCTCATGTCCGCGATGGCCTGCCCTGCGGCATGCTCGCGGTCCGCTCCAGGCAGCGCGGGGAAGCGCCCCGTGCCGCTACCGGAAGCATAGTCTGCTTCCGCATGCGCCTGAGTCTGCGCCCGGCTGGCCAGGCCAGCCGAATGGGCGTTCACGATGCTGTAGACCGGCCGCTCCTTCAGTGCCGCGTACTGCAGCAGGACCGCAATCATATGCCTGCAGCCGCCGTTCTCCCCGCAGGAGCACTCGCTGTCCTCAAGAGAGTGAAGGTTGAGGGTGACGCGGGCAGAAGTCCCGTTTTCCTGAACGATGGCTGCTACAGATCCGGAATCAGCTATCGTAAGCTCATCAACCCGTCCTTGCTTGTAATATTGAAATCCGCGTTTGATCGTCAGATCGCTGAAATGCTCCGCAACCTGCTGCACAAGCCCGGTCCACTGTGTATCATTCATTTTCATCCGTCCCGTCTCCATACAGCTAAATATGAACTCCTTCTATTATAACAGCTACACCAGCTAAAGATTGTCCCCTCTCATCCTATAAATTTCCCCCTGTGAGAGAAATGATCGCAATGCTATATTTGTGGAAAATATATCCTGAAAACCAGTGCATGACGACTGGTCGTTGGAACGAGGAATTGTCGTCCTTTTCCGCTAACGGACCAGAACGCTCTTATTTGCTTCAAAAGGTGGAATTTCATTGTCCTAACGGACCGGGGAGACCCTATTCACCCCAAAATGACCCAAAATATGCGTTTAAATGCTAAATAGAGGCTAAGAGGTCCGTTAAAATTCCAAAATGCTTGATTTTGCTGAAATAGCGGCACTTCAGTCCATTTAGCAAATTCATGCCTATCTGTCCGCGATGAAGGAGGTGATGCCGAGAGAGTGGAGAGAGATCATAGATTTAACTATGAACAGGAGGAATTTTCTATGATTCGAGAATGGCTGACCGTCTGTCGTCAAAATGGCAAGCTGCTGTCCCTTTTGCTGGTCATGGTCCTCATGACCGCTCTGCTGCCGGCCGCGGCCTTCGCTGCGGACAAGGGAGCATGGGCTCCTAATGTGAGCTATACGGTGAATGATACGGTCACCTATGGGGGAGCCACCTATCAATGCCGCCAGTCGCATACGTCCCTGGCTGGCTGGGAGCCGCCCAATGTACCTGCACTGTGGCTGCTGGTTGAAGATGGGGGAGGCGGAACGGATGATACGACGGCTCCCTCCGTACCGGCCAACCTGAAGGCAACCGGGACGACCTCATCCAGTGTGTCCTTGTCCTGGAGCGCCTCCACGGATAATGTCGGGGTGACCGGGTATGTCGTCTATCAGGGCACAAACCAGGTGCTCACCGTATCGGGCACGACGGCTACGGTAACCGGACTTGCCGCCAGTACATCGTATGTGTTTAGTGTAGCAGCCAAGGATGCCGCTGGAAATACGTCTGCCAAGAGCACCCAGGTGACGGCGACGACGGCTCCTTCCGGCGGGGACGGAGGAAACGGTGATCTGCCGAAGCATACGCTTACCGGGTACTGGCAGAACTTCGTGAACGGGGCCACTAACTTGAGATTGCGTGATGTGCCTGACGAGTACGATATCATCGTGCTGGCTTTTGCCGATATGGATACCTCCAGACCGGGGGCGGTTAAATTTAACGTGGACTCCTCGCTCTCCTCGGCATTGGGCGGATACAGCAACGCCGATCTGATCAGCGACATTCGCGCCAAACAGGCGAAGGGCAAAAAGGTCATTATCTCCATCGGCGGGGAGAGAGGTAATATTGATCTTAGTGTGGCCTCCCCGAACGTGTCCAATTTTGTGGAAAGCATGTCCGGCCTGATCTCCCAATTCGGCCTCGACGGTCTTGATGTCGATCTGGAGCATGGCATGAATGTGCCGAATTTAACGAGCGCAATCCGCCAAATTCAGCAGAGGTCAGGGTCTGACTTCGTGCTGACCATGGCTCCGCAAACGATTGATATGCAGAATGAAAATACGACCTACATGCAGCTCTATAAAAATCTGAAAGACATCACAACCGTCATCAATGTTCAATACTACAATTCAGGCTGTATGCTGGGGCGTGACGGCAAATGTTATTCCCAGGGCAATGTGGACTTCCTGACCGCCCTGTCGGATTTGACGCTGCAGTGGGTGTCGCCTTCGCAGTTGGGCTTGGGCGTTCCGGCTACTGCGAATGCGGCAGGCGGGGGTTACGTGGATGCTTCTGTCGTGAACAACGCCCTGGGCTGTCTTGCGACAGGCACTGGCTGTGGCAGCTATAAACCGGTGGCTCGCTACCCGGATTTGCGCGGGGCCATGACCTGGTCCGTGAACTGGGATGCGACCAGCGGCTACAGATTCGCCAAGACGGTGAAGCCGTATCTGGAGCGTATGCCCTAATCGATTGAACAACAAACAAGCCCAAAAGGCTCCCGCAAGGGTGTCTTTTGGGCTTGTTCATTTATCAACCTCCGTTTATTGCTTCTCCAGAGCAGGCAGCACTTCAACCCAGCGGGTGGCCCAGCCTTGAATGTTTTCCAGCAAAGGGGCCAGCTCACGGCCTTTCTGTGTCAGTGAATATTCGATGCGGACCGGCTTCTCGGGATACACGGTACGCTCAATAACCCCTTCCTCCTCCAGCTCCCTCAGACGCTCCGAAAGAACCTTGCCGCTCAGATTGGGCAGCGAATTCTCAATGGCGACAAACCGCTGCGGCCCAGCCATGAGCTGATAGACGATTAACGTGGTCCAGCGCTTGCTCAGCAGTTCGACAGCTTTTTCGAACCGGGGGCATAATTGTGACGTTTCCATTCTCTATCACCTCTTTGGGGTTTATTATACTAAAAACTAAAGCTGATTAAAATATATAATGTAACTTATTTTATTTATATTTACTTGACGAAATTAAGTTTTATAAATATACTCTGTTACATAAAGTAATCTAATGAAACGAGGTTACATCTAAAATTTGGATGAATCATATTTTTTCTTTAAATACACGAACGTATGTGCTATTATTTTTGTATGCTAGTCATAGTCATATCAAACCCGCCGGGCGGGGTAATCTTATAGAAGCTAAGGATGGTGCAGCATGATTCATAACAAGGCAGTTTCCCTTTTGAAAGATAGAATAGCGACCGTACAATCCGATACATCGACCAATATTCTGGTCGGACCCATCAGGCTTCCGGTGAATCTTGACGGGCAAACCGTGGTGTTCCAGTGGTACTCCTGGTTGCCTGTGCAAAGCGAGGAGGATATGGCCGCCTGCCAGACAGCTTCGACCGAAACCTTGATCAAGCGGCTCTCTTCCCTTAATCTGGCGGAAGGACAGCAGTCCAGCGTGCTGGTCTACGGTGATTTTGAGCACGCCGGGGATGCGCTGATCCGTATGCACAGCATCTGCCATACAGGTGATATTTTCGGCAGCAAACGCTGTGATTGCGGGTACCAGCTTCACCAATCCATGAGAATGATTGTGGAGAACGGGGCAGGAGCTCTCTTTTATCTGGCGAATCATGAGGGAAGAGGCATCGGGCTGTTCAGCAAAGCGATGGCTTATATTTTGCAGGAAAATGGCATGGATACGGTGGAAGCGAATCTGGAGCTCGGTTTTGCCGACGATTCCCGCAGCTACACGGATGCCATCAGCATTCTCAAGCATCTGAGACAGCAGCCAGTGACGCTGATTACGAACAATCCGAAGAAGCTTGAAGCCTTGAAGGCTTCCGGCATGAATGTGGTCAAGCGTGTCCCGCTATGGGGCGATGTCTCTGAATTTAACGTCAAATATCTGCAGACGAAGGTGAAGCGTTCCGGTCACTTCGGTCAAAATGAGGAGATTTTGCATGCATGAAACCTACATGAGACTGGCTCTGGATAATGCAAAAGCAGCCCGGGGCCAAACCCGGCCCAACCCGATGGTTGGTTCGGTTATCGTCAAGGATGGGAGAATTGTGGGCATTGGTGCCCATCTGAAGCCGGGCGAACCTCACGCAGAGATTCACGCGCTGCGCATGGCTGGCGAGCATGCGGAAGGGGCTACCATCTATGTTACGCTGGAGCCCTGCTCGCATCATGGACGGACAGGTCCGTGCGCCGAGGCCATCGTGCGCGCCGGCATCCGCCGTGTCGTCATTGCCGCGCTGGACCCGAATCCGCTCGTGGCGGGCCGAGGTGTGCAAATATTGAAGGATGCGGGCATTGAAGTCATCCAGGGCGTATTGGAAGAAGAAGCCGAGCGGTTAAACGAAGTGTTCAATGCTTATATTGTGAGCAAGCGGCCGTTTGTCACCATCAAATCCGCAGTCACGCTCGACGGCAAAATTGCGACCCGGACGGCCAGCAGCAAATGGATCACCTCCGGGGAGGCCAGAGAGGATGTTCACAGGCTGCGCCATGAGCATGCCGCCATTCTGGTGGGCGTGCAGACCATCCTGCATGACGACTCCCAGCTCACCACCCGTCTGCCTGATGGCAGAAATCCGCTGCGCGTCATTCTGGACAGCCGCCTGCGCACTCCTCTGGATGCCCGCGTGGTAACGGACGGCGAGGCGGAAACCTGGATTTTTACCGGCAGCGCGCCGGATGAGGACAAGCAGCGGCAGCTTGAAGAAGCGGGGGTCAAAGTCATCCCGACGGAAGGCGAGCGGGTGAATCTGGAGCAGGTGCTGGACATACTGGGCCAGCATGAAATTTCCTCGCTGCTCGTGGAAGGCGGAGGGCAAGTGAACGCCTCGTTTGTACAGCAGGGACTGGCTGACAAGCTTGTACTCTATGTGGCCCCCAAGCTGGTCGGAGGCAAGGATGCGCCCACCTTCCTTGAAGGTCTGGGCGCGGCGGTTATGGATGAAGCCTTCTCCTTGACCTGCATGAGTGTGCAGCACGTTGGCGTTGATTTGAAGATTGAAGCTTATTTTCCGAAAGCGGATAAAAGCTAATTGCTATAGATTGATCCGGACGAGATTGCAAAAGCCAGCAAGAGCTTTATGTTAAAAAAGGTTATTTTGCTCGCTTACATGAATCCATTCAGGCAAAATTGACACAAATAAGAAAAAGGAGCATTTTACATAAACCGTTCCAAAGGGATATTCTATTCAAGGCCCGCTCAGCCTGCCAATAATTTAGTCTGTTGCAGGGAAAGCTGTATACACGCGGGTTTTGAATGAATGACTTCCTAAGAAAGTTACGGTGAGGACAAATGTTACCCTATTTGAAACGATTTTTAATCGGAAGGCCTCTGAAATCACATGAAGCCAGTGAGCAGAAGCTGAACAAGAAAAAAGCGCTCGCGATTCTCTCCTCGGATGCCCTTTCGTCCGTGGCCTACGGTCCTGAACAAATCTTACTGGTGCTGGTCACCCTCGGCACGGCCGCCTTCTGGTATTCAATCCCCATCGCCGTTGGTGTTTTAATTTTGCTGGCTGCGCTGATCCTGTCCTACCGGCAAATTATTTTTGCTTATCCTCACGGCGGCGGAGCCTATGTCGTCTCCAAAGAAAATTTGGGCAAGTATCCTGGCTTAATAGCAGGAGGCTCGCTGCTGGTGGATTATATCCTGACGGTGGCGGTAAGCGTATCTGCCGGTACGGATGCCATCACCTCCGCTTTTCCCGGTCTGCATTCCTATAATGTGTTGATTGCGGTCATATTTGTGCTGTTAATTACGCTGCTGAATTTGAGAGGGGTTACGGAATCGGCCTCGGTTCTGGCATACCCTGTTTATTTGTTCGTGCTGGCTCTTTTTATACTGATTGGTGTTGGTCTGTATCGGATTGCAACAGGTCAGGTTGCTCCTGAATTGCACACGTCCATCGGCACTCCGGTGGCGGGAGTAAGCTTGTTCATTCTGCTGCGCGCCTTTTCTTCAGGAAGCTCGGCTCTTACCGGAGTTGAGGCTATCTCCAATGCGATTCCGAATTTTAGGGATCCGGCTCCGAACAATGCGGCAAAAACGCTAATGGCCATGGGGCTGCTGCTTGCCCTGCTTTTCTCAGGGATTGTGTATTTGGCCTATTATTACGGAGTAAGCCCCATGGGAGAGGTGACGGTCTTATCCCAAATCGCCGAGCAGACCTTCGGACGGAATTTTATGTATTTCTTTATCCAGGGAACGACGGCGCTTATTCTGATTCTGGCTGCCAATACGGGATATTCGGCCTTCCCGCTGCTGGCGGTCAATCTGGCAAAAGACAAATTTATTCCCCGCATGTTTACGGTAAGAGGGGACCGTCTGGGCTACTCCAACGGCATTATCATCCTGGGCCTGCTGTCGATTGTATTAATCATGGCCTTTAAAGGGCAAACCGAGCATTTGATTCCGCTTTATGCGGTGGGTGTGTTTATACCCTTTACCCTGTCCCAGACCGGGATGATGTTGAAATGGCTGCGTGAGCGACCGCAGGGGTGGGGACTCAAATTCATCATTAATACCATCGGAGCCTTGATCAGCTTTATTGTGGTGATCATGTTCTTTTTAACGAAATTTAGCCAGGTGTGGCCTGTGCTGGTGTTCCTGCCGCTCATCATTCTGCTTTTTTACCGGATCCGGAAGCATTATGACGCCGTGGCCGAACAGCTCAGAATCTCGGCATCCAAGCCCGTTGTTCCGATTGATGGCAATGTTGTGATCCTGCCGGTCGCAGGCATTACCCATGTCGTCGAAAATTCGTTGAACTATGCGAAGTCACTGTCCCCGCATCAGATTATTGCCGTATATGTTCCATTCGAGCGGGGGGATGAAGTGGCCTTCGAGAAGAAGTGGGAAACCTGGCACCCGGATGTCCGCCTGGTGACGCTGTATTCTCCTTATCGGAGCATCATTCATCCATTGACTAAATTTATCGATACCGTCCAGCGGAAAGCTAGTGAAGCGAACTATCAGGTTACGGTGGTGATTCCACAGTTTATTCCGAAAAAAGGCTGGCACAATATTTTGCATAACCAATCCAGCTTGCTGATTCGGGCCCACTTGCTCTACCGCAGAAATGTCATTATCACGACGGTGCCTTATCATTTGCAAAAGTAAATTCCAACCCAACAGCCTTAGAGAATTTTTTCGCCTAAGGCTGTTGGGTTACCTGAAAGAAAACATAGGAGAATTCCAAGGGGCAACTCATGGCCACTCTCTATTCCACGTATAATGCAAACCAAATTATTAGTGCGCCTATAATGATTGGTAATAATAATCCAACTGATATTACCACAGTCCAATTAGGCACTAAAAGGAATTCTCTCATTCGTAAAATACGACTTCTGTAAGGGCCTTTTTTAAGATCATTTGTGATCTTTGTCAGGATGGCAATCTGTTCATGTTCTTCATATTGTTCCAATTCATTAATCATTTCTGTTTTTAATTTGGATACCGGATTATGGTCCTGTTTTTGGTTCGACATATTTTCACCCCATTAAACAAAAAATTCTTAACACAATCCACGTAAGTGGATTGTGTTAAGAATAGCAAATTATTTATTGATACGCATTACCAGCTCCAGATGGACCTATAGTTGAGCTAGGATTATAAATTTTTATAGAAACATCGGAGGGAGGTGTGTTGCTGTTCTCATTTCTTATGCTAGTAGAGTACCATGTTCCATTTTGAGGATATCTCCCTGCTACTGTAGTTTCCCCGTAAACATCATCTCCGAGGAAGCCTTTCTCGACTATCGAATATAGTAAGGTAACGCTTCTGGTTGACCCGGGCAACTCTTGCCACCCATTGATCGTTACAGAATTTCCTGTCATATCAAATTTATCTGAATAGGCTGACGTGTTGGGTAATACCACCCCATTTCTTGTAAAAGAGAAGCTCCAATATGCGACTGCAGCAGCCAGAGGTTTGATTTCATTAGGCGATATTTCTCCTACCTCATTATTCTGGTTGCTCTGAAGTCGCGCTTTAACATTTTCGCTCATCGTTTCTTGTCCATTTACGACAAGTTTCCACTGATCCCCAAATTTCTCCACCGGAAGATTCAAAGAATGGACTTCACCCGTAGCTTTACGTGTCATAGTAATCGTTGCCTCGTATGAATCTCCATTTTCATCAAAATCGTTTAAGGTGTAGTCGGTAAAGTTATCGTTTTCAAATTGATTTTCATATTGCTCTTCTTGTTCGGTTAATGATGAAAATCTCGTATCTTCCACCCATTTAGTAAGTTCATCTGTGTCCTGGTTCTCAATGGCTTGAAGGTAATTAACAACGGCTTGTTTTGCTTGCACTTCATCATTTGTGTCTGATTCCGCAAAGACGGGTATCGAAGGTAAAGTTAAGATCAATGCTGCGGAAAGCGCTACAGAAAATAGACCTTTTCCTTTCAAAACAAAAACTCCCTTCAATTTTATTTTGCCACCCTCGCTCACAAATAAGTTTATCAGCCCCTTTTTGAGCAATTTAAAAGATCTGTTCCATTTTAATGGAATAGAATTACAAAATAAGGTAGTTATATGATCTTATCACCAATCATGGTAATTGTCAGTTCTCTGCTAGAAGAATTCACATATTTTTAACAATTATTGTTGCGCAAACGAAGATTAAAATTCAAAGTGCTTGAGGTGTAGAAGTGAGCAAGAATGTCTTTTTTTCTACTTCACTTAACAGGCAGGATTATTTGCTACTTAACCTTTGTATCCTTCAGGTTCTCATAAATACGTTTTTCGGTATTGCAGTCTGGTTTCAGGATTGTGTTTGAATATAATATAAAAGGAGTACCCTCTATGGTTGTACTTCCATCGTTGGGGTAAAGGAGTTTTTTTATTCCCAGAATCTTATTTAAACATGGTCAAACGCGTGCACCTATGATTGACTTCGTGCGCTGGATTTCTGACCGGGGTTTCCGGAATGGCCTGAATAGTGTAACTTAAAGGAATTATTGTCGGACACAAATAAACGCCCTTCCTCCACCTTGCGGAGTCAGAAGGGCGTTATTTTGTTCCATACGCTCATTTTCGCCCCATGCTTCTGTACATCAGGAACAGAAAATAAGGCGAGCCGATCAAAGAGATCATCAGCCCTGAAGGGATTTCCTTGGGCGCAAGCATGATGCGGCCGCTCGTGTCGGCGAGTACGAGCAGTATCGCCCCGAGCAGGCCGGAGAGGATGAGCAGGCGCCGCGTGTGATGACCGATCAGCAGCCGGGCGGCATGCGGCACCATCAGGCCGATAAAGCCGATTGTACCGACACTCGCAACGGCTCCAGCCGCAAGCAGCACACCGGCTGCCAAAGCCAGAAGCCGGGTGCGCCGCACCTGCAGGCCGAGGCCGGTCGAGCTTTCGTCGCTGAAGGCCAGCACATCGAATTTGCGGCCGAATGCCCAGGACACGGGCAGCAATACCGCGAGAAAGCAGGCGATGACAAGCAAATCCTGCCAGCCGCGCGCATAGGTGCTGCCGTTAATCCAGATCAACGCCTTGTTTCCAGAAAAGCTCCCCTTCACCAGCAGCGCCTGAATACCGGCGGAAGCGACGGCGGATACGGCGATGCCGAGCAAAATCAGAACAGACGGCTGCAGCGACTTGCGCCAGGCGAGCAGGAAGACGAGCGCGGCGGCGGTCACGGCTCCGATCATGGCCGCAACGGGCAGAAAGCCGAGCGGAACCTGAGGCCAGACGACGATCAAGAGCAGCGCGCCCAGGCCTGCGCCCGGAGCGGCGCTGATGACCCAGGAGTCGGCGAGCGGATTGCGGATGGCGCTTTGAATCAGCACACCGCTGACCGCAAGCGCAAAGCCGGCCGCAGCAGCCACGAGCGTACGCGGCATGCGCAGATTCAGCAGGATCGAATAGGGCGAAGCGCTGTCCGCTCCGATAAGGCTGCCCCACAACTCGGTCAGCGGGATGCGTGAGCTGCCCAGTGTGAAGCTCACAAGAATGAGCGCTACCAGCAGCGCCAGCAGTGCCAGAGCAAGCGGAGCGAAGCGCAGTCGGGCGGCCGAACCGCTGGCGGTCACGGATGCCTGCGCCGCTCCGGTAGAGATTCCCTTCATCTTGCGCAGCACCAGCCAGATCAGCCATGGCGCCCCGACCGCCGCCATGACCGCGCCGACTGGCAATTCCCCGACGTCGCTGTGAATCAAACGGGCGATGATGTCTGCGGCAACAAGCAGCACCGCCCCCCATAATGCGCTGGCTGGAATCACCAGGCGATGTGAGCGAAGCCCGGCCATGCGCACCAGATGGGGAGCCAGCAGGCCGATGAAGCCGATTGGCCCGGCCACGCTGACGACCACGGCCGCAAGCTGTACGGACAGCGCGACTCCGGCGAAGCGGATCCATCCCCCTCGCTGTCCAAGGGACTGTGCCGTCGATTCGTCGAACTCAAGCACATCGAATTGCCTGCCCAGCACAAAGGCGGCCAGTAGTCCCGCCATGACCCAGGGCCAGGCATACGCTGCGCCGCTCCAGTCCATCTGCTCCAGCGACCCTGAGCCCCATAGAAACAGTGAGCGCGTTTGAATCGGATTCAAAATGTGCAGCGCCGCCGTAAACGACCCGAGCACCATTGATACGATGATGCCGGAGAGAGCCAGGCGGACCGGCGCCGCGGCGCGGCCGCCGCCCAGCAAATAAGCGGCGAGCGCGGCCAGAGCCCCGCCCGCTGCGGCAAATACAAAAGGAGAGCGGTGGAGCTGCAGCGGAAATGCAACCGTGCCCAGCACCACCATAAAATAAGCGCCCGCGTTAATGCCCAGCGTATCGGATGCAGCCAGCGGATTGCGCGTAACGGTCTGCAGTAAGGCTCCCGCCGCAGCAAATGCTGCGCCGGCCAGCAGGCCGATAACGGCACGCGGCAGGCGCAGCTCCCGGATTGAATGATGGTAAAGATTGTCCTGCGGTCTCAGCAGCGCTTCGATGATAGCCGAGGCGGGAATCGGCGCGTCGCCCACATACAAGCTGAGCAGCAGCAAGGCAAGGAGAGCGGCAGCACCCCCTCCGAATAGGGCAGCCAGTCTCATGGCAGCAATGATTTAACGACTTCGTCGACGAGCACCTTGGCCGATACCGGTCCGCCGAACAGCCAGGTGCTGCCATCCAGCGCATAGCGCCGGTTATCCTTGACAAAAGCAAGATCATTCCATACCGCATTGGAAGCCAATTGCCGGTTGAACACGTCATCCGTCTGCTGCGCGACAGACAGCAGGGTGGCATTCTGTACCGCAATGAGCGCCTCGACGCTTGTATCGGTATATCCGTATTGCTCGAATTTCTCCGGTTTCCAGACGTTCTTCAGCCCGATATGATCCAACGTTTTAATCGCCATCGACGTTTCTGTCATGGTCCACAAGGCGGCGGCATTCTGATCACTGCGGCCCTGGATCAGAATGTAAGGCAAATCCGCTTTGCCGGCGGCGGCGAGCCTGGTCTTGGCTTCCTCATAATGCCGGTCCAGCCCGGCCACATACTGCTCTGCTTCCTCTGTTTTGCCCACTGCGGCCGCTATCTCATGGAAAATATCCATCATCCTCGTATACTGGTCGCCATCTGCTGGATATTGAGTGAACATCATGGTCGGAGCAATAGCATTAAGTTGCTCATAGATTCCTTCCTGATAGGCGGTGCCGGCGATGATCAGGTCCGGCTTCAGCGCGACGATCGCCTCCAGGTCCGGCTCGTCTTTGATGCCGAGCTCCACGACTGTATCCGTTACCGCAGCCTCGGAAGTCACCCAGTTCTTGTATTCTTCGTTCTCCGCATTGCCAACCGGCTGCATGCCGAGCGCGACCAGCGACTCGGTGAACATCCAGTCGAGCGACACGACACGGGTTGCCGGCTTGTCCAGCGTCAGCGTGCCCTTGTCGTGCTGTATCGTGATCGGTCCTGCACCGGCGCCTGCGGCACCTGTCTCTGCCTGCTGCCTATCTGCTGCGGACGGGCCTTCCGCGCTGCCGCCAGGACTTGCGTTATTTGTCCCCGCATTCCCACAAGCCGCCAGCAAAATCATCAGCAGCGTCAGTACCAGACCTGAAATTCCTTTGCGTTGTTTCATCGGATGTCTTCCTCTCGCCAATAATTGATAATCATTATCAATGAGAATGTTAGCAACGTTCCAGGAACGCGTCAATGGACATAGATGACAGATAATGATTACATTTGTGATGACAGCAGCTCAGCCGCCTGCTCCAGCTGCAAATCCATCGACAGCGGGTCGTAGCCATAAAACACATTGTAATCAGGTGTATAAATGCGCTGCAGGCAAGCCTGCTCCAGCTGCCGCCATGGGCCGGTTTCCAGCACAGACGGTGTTTGCGCATACCAGTTCGAACGGTAGTGGAACAAAAAAATATGATCGGCGGCGTACTCCGCCAGCGCTTCCGGAGCTACCGGTATATTGAGCAGCCCTTTGTCGATAATGTCCCGCTTGACCGCCGGAGGCGGCTTCAACTGCAGCGCCTCGTAAATGACATTGCCGCCCATGCTTGTCAAATTTCCATACACGTATAATTTTCCAGAGACGATTTTAACAATTAGCGCGGTATCGCCCCGGCCAAGGAGCGGAGCCAGCACGTCTCTGGCCGCAGCCGCTTTCCGGTCAAATTCAGCCAGCCAATCAACAGCCTGCTCCTCGCGGGCGACGGCAGCGGCCAGACCGAGCAATTCGCTGCGCCATGATGCGCATTCGCTCGGAAGCAGCAGTGCCGGAACACGGTCGCTTAGCCGCTCTGCGCCTTCTTCATCGGAATACGCGATCGCCAGGTCGATGCCAAGCTCATCAAGCTTCTGTATCACACTCTCGCTGTACCATTGCGTCTCCTGAAACGAGGACAGATCGATCTGTCTCTCGTAATGCCTGAGCATCCATGGCTTCATCCATTCCCCAATGACACCGAGCTTCGGCACGATGCCAAACGCGAGCAGGCATGACGTTGTGTGCGGATTGAGCGCCGCATAGCTTTTCGGCTGCTTTCTGTATTCTGTCGGATAGACACCGGTCAGCTGCTTGAATTTGCGGCTGAAATAATGCCCGCTCCCGAAACCTGTCGTTACTGCAATATCATGAACGCTTTGCCGTGTAAGCTGCAGCAGCTCGCGTCCTTTCCGAATCCGTGCTCTGTTCAAATAATCAATGAAGCTGCGGCCTGTTTCTTTCATGAATATTCTGGAAAAGTGCTCAGGGCTGATGCCGATCAGCGCCGCCAACTGATCACGCGTAATATGTTCCTGATAATGCTCCCTTATATATCGGATGGAATGCTCGATCCACCGCTCCGTCTCGCCGGCTTCCTTCGCAGAGGACGAAGGGAAGACGCTGTCGAGCAGCTGCGTAAATAGCGCCTGCACTTTCAACGGATCACGCGGTCTGCCGGGCTGCGCTGCGGCATGCAGCTCCTTGCACAGCTGCAGCGCCCGCTTGGGATAAGCAAGCCGGATCTCTCCCTCCGGCAGCGGGCAGGCTGCTCGTTCGTATGCGCTGCCGTTGCCCGCAAAGTTCTCTGCAGGAACGAGCGTATCGAACACGATGCGGTCGATCAGCAATTTCCGGGGCTCGTCGTTGATGATATACATTCCTGTGCCTGCCGGGCAAAATACAGCAATACCCGGAGCGAGCATGATCTTTTTGCCGGCCATATGCAGCTCGCCCTTTCCTTCGCGTACGAGCAATAGCATATCATGGTCCGTCAAATTCCACTCTTTGTCGGTATGATCATAATAAGCCAGCTGCTGCGTCTCCCTTGGGATAAAAGCAGCCACATTGAGCCGGCTTGCGCGGCTTGCGGATGGCAAGGCTATGGACGTATCCGGCTGTTGCCGCCACCGTCCGGAGCGCAGCTCCTGTCTGAGACGCGCCGCTTCTTCATCCGTCAGTGAGCCTACATGCTTCACCAGACGGTGTTTTCTCCGGCCGTCCTCGTCTTTGTAGGCGGCTACGATCCGGTAATAGCGATAGGTCTTGCCGTTGCGTGTTACGGTATGTTTCTTCAGGAACATGATCGAAACCCGACCTCCTTGTCAATTCGTCCGAAAAGAGAGTTGGGGACTATTTTGGGGACGACTTTCTTCTCTAAAGATTGTACTCGCCCGGCTCGAAAGAGGGAAGCCCCCGCTCCCTCGCCATTTCCCGTCTGCCAGAAGCAGTATGCGGCCCTTGGGTGTGTTATGATGTATATACAATTATGGAATGCAGGTGATTAAAAATGAAATTGTTGACCTTGAACACCCATGCTTGGCATGAAGAGCACCAGATGGACAAGATCGGGCAACTGGCCCGCTTTATTAATGAGCATCAATTTGATGTCATTGCATTGCAGGAAGTGAATCAATCCATGCACGCAGCTTCGGTCGCAGCGGAAGGCCTGACCCGTTATACGATGGCGGAGCAGGGGGCGGTTATAAAGCAGGACAACTATGCCTATGTTCTTCTGCAGCAGCTGGAAGAGACCTATCACTGGACCTGGGTGCCGACTCACATGACCGGCGGGAAATACGATGAAGGGATGGCGCTGCTGTCGAGAACGCCAATCCTGGAAACGGTAAGCGATTATGTGTCCGCAGGCCGCGACAATGCCAATTTTCGCACACGGAAGATCGCCGGCATTCTGACGGAAGCGGGCGGGGAGAAGACCTGGTTCGTCAGCGGACATTTCGGCTGGTGGCATGACAGCGAGGAGCCCTTCCGGCAGCAGTGGGACCGGGCGGAAGCCATCCTGCAGAGCTGTAGGCCCAACCCTGTATTTATGATGGGTGACCTGAATAATGCGGCCGGCGTTCGCGGCGAGGGGTACGACTATGTTATGAAGCATGGCTGGCATGATCTGTACGAAGCGGCAGAGCTGCGCGATGAGGGCTACACGGTGCTCAAGGCGATTGCCGGCTGGGAAAACAATATGGACAGCCTGCGTATCGACTATATCCTCTCCAGCGTGCCGGTGCGGGCGAAGTCATCCACGGTGGTGCTGAACGGGAAGACAGGCCCTGTCGTGTCAGATCATTTTGGTGTGGCTGTTGAATTGTAATTTTGTGCTCCATTTGCTGGACAGTTATGGTCAACCCTGTTATTATTTAATTGATAATTATTCTCAATTGGAATAACAGGACAGGAGAGAACGTTGTGTACATAAATCAATTTTGTAACTGGGCATTTATCGTGATTACCTTACTTATGATTGGAGTTCTGGCGGCCTGTGGAAATGCTGCAGCTCCTTCGTCGTCTGCATCAGGGGGAGCGTCAGCCGGCAATACGAATAGCACCGAGGGTGCGCAGTCCGAGACGATCACCTATCAGGCTTCGAATGGTGTGGTCGAGATTCCGCGCAATCCTGCGCGCGTTGTGGAAGTGGCAGACAGCTATGTCGGGGATTTGCTGGTGCTCGGCATCAAGCCTGTGGGGGTGAATCAGCAAGCCCTGGAGAATCCTTATTTTGAGGGGAAGCTGGATGGTGTCGAAAATTTGGGAGATGGCCAGTCATTGAGCAAATACTGGAGCTTAAGCCTGATCTGATCATTGCCCCCGGCTGGGCAGATGCCAGCCTCATTGAGAGTTATTCGAAGATTGCCCCTACCGTGGCTATCAAGTTTGGCGAGCTTCCATTAGGAGAGCAGCTGCGTGAATTCGGCAAGATGACAGGCAAGGAAGCCGAAGCGGAGACATGGATTGCTGCATGGGATCAGAAAATCGCCGAGGTGAAGCCTCAGGTTCAGGCTGCAGTCGGAGACAAGACCGTATCTATCCTGCAGCCGTACGCCAAAGGAATCTATGCATTTGGCCATAACTTTGGCAGAGGCGGCGATATCCTCTATGGCGAACTGGAGCTGAAAGCGCCGCCGATCATTCAGAAGGAGGCCATTGATAGCGGCCAAGGATGGGCAAATCTGTCTCTGGAGAAGCTGCCGGAGTACGCTGGAGACTATATTTTCACGAACGCCTGGAGCGGTGATGACGCCGATCCTTCTGTTGTATATGAGAGCAGCTTGTGGAAAAATCTCCCCGCCGTCAAGAATAACCTGGTCTTCATGACGAACCGCAAGGGGGATTTATTCAACGATCCGATATCTCTGGAAGCACAGCTTGAATTTATGTTGGATTTCGTCAAGAATACTGTATCTGCAGACTTCACTAAGCCTGGTTTTAGTACTATGACAAGACTCAAGCTTGAAAAAGTGCCTACCTTAACACATGATGAAGTTTCTACGATTGAAGGGTTGGTATCGAAACTTTCTCGGAAAGTGGATATCATGTTTGTAGGTAAGAATCTGGGAGCATCGGAGTTTCGTGGCATCGTATCCGATACTTTATTTGAGGTTATTGGATGAGTGAGAGGGTGTTGCTAACTCTGTAGCCTGGGTGCTGGTGACTGTATTCCTGTAAACAAAATTTTAAGGGGTGATCGATTTCATGAACCGCGAAGAAGCTCTACATAAGAAGGTCGATCGCCTTGAACTTCATGTTGAATTATTAACTCGACTTTCACAGAGCCCAAATCCACTTCAACCTTTGTAGCTACTGGGTTCTGAGGAATTCGAATCCGCTTCTAGTGCTGGACGGTCAAGCCGCCAGCCGATCGTGGCAAGACATGTGATACTCGCTGTTCAGGAGCTTTGCACGATTATCCCGTTGGATCAGGTACAGAAAAACAGAAAACCGGGAACCGAAAATACACTTTAG
>NZ_JBHHMI010000016.1:0-100343 GCF_042136365.1 Paenibacillus enshidis
TATTTCTGAATGAAATGTCGTCTTTTTGATGAATTCTCTTTTGGCCCTCAGAAAAGCTATGTTTTTCAGTGGCCTCCTTCTGCGGGATCCAAAAGTTATATCAGCTAATTATTCAGATGGAACGTCTTTAATTCCACACCCGGGGCAATTTGCTGCACAGCTACAGGCCGGAACCCGTATTTCTGGTACAGGGAAACCGCGGGCGTATTCAAAGTGCCTGTGGAGACAATAAACAACGGAATGTTCCGGTGCAGCTCCAGCACATGCTCAATCAGCGACCCGGCAATTCCTTTCCGGAAATGCGCGGGATGAACCATCATTCTGGAGATCGTAAGCGAGCCGGGCTGCTCCGTCTCCGTTGCGATGGCACCGATAACCTCTCCATCCTCACTGACGGCTCCGTAAAATTGTTCGCCACAGGCGCGAAGGGTGTCCATCGTATCCATCAGCGGCGGTATTTTGTCGAATCCAATTTTCTCCGCTTCCAGACGGTATGCCACATGCTGCAGCTGCCACAGCTGCTCAAGCGTATCATCGTCCTGCAGGGATAAAGCTCGAATCATGAGTATCCCAGCACTTCAACAAGCAGCTTGTTCACAAGTCCGGGATTGGCTTTCCCCTTGCTTTCTTTCATAACCTGTCCTACCAGGAAGCCGATCGCTTTTTGCTTGCCTGCCTTATAATCCTCTACAGACTGCGGATTGTTGGCAACTACTTGCTCTACAATCGCCATAATGGCGCCCTCGTCACTGATTTGAACCAGACCCTTCTCTTCCACAATCTGCTGCGGAAGCTTGCCGGTCTCCAGCATTTCCTTGAAGACCGTTTTGGCAATCTTGCTGCTGATCGTCCCTTTCTCCAGCAGTCCAATCATCTCACCAAGCCCCTGTCCGCTCAGCTTTACATCAGACAGTTCTGCATTCATGCTGTTCAGATAGCCAAGCAAGTCCCCCATAATCCAGTTGGAGACCGCTTTGGCATCCTTCGTATACTGCAGACTGTTCTCGAACAGGTCCGCCAGCGCTTTGGAGGAGGTGATAACAGCCGCATCATACTCAGGGAGCCCGTATTCCGAAGTATAGCGGGCCTTGCGCTGATCCGGGAGCTCGGGGATAGAAGCACGGATCCGCTCCTTCCAATCCACATCGATGTGAAGCGTAACAAGGTCAGGATCCGGGAAGTAACGGTAATCATGCGATTCTTCCTTGCCGCGCATGGCAATCGTCTTGCCCTGCGCCTCGTCCCAGCGCCGGGTCTCCTGAACGACGGAATCACCCGCTTCAAGGACTTGCTCCTGCCGGAACTGCTCATACTCCAGTCCGCGCTGAACCCCGCGGAAGGAGTTCATATTCTTGAGCTCCGCCCGTGTGCCCAGCTTTTCTTGGCCGAATGGACGAAGGCTGATGTTGGCATCGCAGCGCAAGGAGCCTTCCTCCATTTTTACATCAGACACTTCGCAGTACTGCATAATGGAGCGCAGCTTCTCCAGGTAGGCACGCGCCTCTTCCGGCGACGAAATTTCCGGTTCCGACACAATTTCAACCAGCGGTGTGCCGACACGGTTAAAGTCAACAAGCGATGCGAATCCGCCGTCGACATGCGTCAGCTTGCCCGCATCCTCCTCCAGATGCAGACGGGTGATACCAATTCGTTTGGTTGTGCCGTTCACTTCAATATCAATCCAGCCGTTCTCGCCAATCGGCTGATCATACTGTGAAATTTGGTAGGCTTTTGGCGAGTCCGGGTAGAAATAGTTTTTACGGTCGAATTTGCTCACGTCGCCAACCGTACAGTTCAAGGCCATGGCCGCTTTCATCGCGTATTCCACAGCCTGCCGGTTCAGCACGGGCAGCACACCCGGATGACCGAGGCAGATCGGACAGGTATGCGAATTCGGCGGAGCTCCGAACTCCGTCGAGCATCCGCAGAAAATTTTCGATTGAGTATGAAGCTCCACATGGACCTCCAGTCCGATGACGGTTTCATACTTGGATGTTGTAGACATATCGGGATAACCTCCTTCTCTCCGGATTACAGCTGCGGCCGCTGCTTGTGAAACTCCGTATTCTGTTCAAATGCATGCGCCACCCGCAGCACCTGCGCCTCGTCAAAAGGTTTGCCGATAATTTGCAGGCCGACAGGCATCCCTTCCGCCAAACCGCAAGGAACACTGATCGCAGGAACGCCAGCAAGACTCACCGGAATGGTCAAAATATCGTTCAGGTACATGGTCAGCGGATTGTCTACCTGCGTGCCCAGCTTAAAGGCCGTAGTTGGCGCGGTCGGTCCGACAATGACATCGTACTTCTCAAACACCTGATCAAAATCACGTTTGATCAGCGTGCGCACCTTCTGTGCTTTCAAATAATACGCGTCATAATATCCGGAACTGAGCGCGTAAGTGCCAAGCATAATTCTCCGTTTCACTTCCGGCCCGAAGCCCTGGCTTCTGGATTGGTGGTACAGATCAAGCAGGTTCTCCGGGTTGTCCGCCCGCACGCCATAACGAACTCCGTCGAAGCGAGCCAGATTGGAGGACGCCTCCGAGGAAGCCAGCAGATAATAGGTTGCGACGGCATACTCCGTATGAGGCAGCGACACCTCTTCCCACACTGCTCCCATGCCTTCAAGCGTCTTCAACGCTTCAAGCACTCTCTCTTTCACCTGCGGATCCACGCCTTCGCCCAGATATTCCTTCGGCACTGCGATACGCAGCCCTTTCACATCACCGGTGAGGCTGGAAAGGTAATCCGGCACATCAACCTTGGCGGACGTGGAATCCATCCCGTCGTATCCTGCGATAGCCTGAAGCACATACGCCGAATCCTCGACATTTTTCGTAATCGGACCGATCTGGTCAAGGGAGGATGCAAAGGCAACCAGACCAAACCGTGACACAAGCCCGTAGGTAGGCTTAAGACCGACTACACCACAGTAAGAGGCCGGCTGCCGGATGGAACCCCCTGTATCCGAGCCCA
This sequence comes from Paenibacillus enshidis, assembly GCF_042136365.1. NCBI lineage: Bacteria > Bacillati > Bacillota > Bacilli > Caryophanales > Paenibacillaceae > Paenibacillus > Paenibacillus enshidis. The sequence continues at coordinate 2,979 of NZ_JBHHMI010000016.1, forward strand.
GTGTAAAATAAGCTTCGCCCGCGGCAACCGCTGCGGCAGAGCCTCCGCTGGACCCGCCAGGAACCCGGTCCAGATCCCATGGATTACGAGTCGGGTAAAAGCTGGAGTTCTCGTTGGAGCCGCCCATGGCAAACTCGTCCATATTCATTTTGCCCAGAGTTACGGCGTCCGCAGCATTAAGCTTCTTCACTACGGTGGCATCATACACGGGATTAAAATTGCTCAAAAACTGGCTGGCACAGGTTGTACGCAACCCTTCTGTGACGATATTGTCCTTAATACCGGCCGGAAGGCCAAACAGTAATCCGCGCTCCCCTCCTGAAGCGAGACGATCGTCCAAACGGCGGGCAGCCGCCCGAGCCCCTTCCTCATCTATTGTAAGGTAAGCCTTCACTTTCTCCTCACGGGCTCCAATATTCTTCATAGCCTCGTCAACCAGGTCCGTGGCGGAAACATCCTTGCTATTCAGCCTGTTATGTAATTCCGGCAGCGTGTTATCAAACAAACTCAACTCAAACATCCTCCTTTCACCTTCGAACTATTCCAGTATCGCAGGAACCTTAAACTGTCCGTCTTCCTCTTCGGGAGCGTTGCGCATCACCTGCTCCAGTGTCAGGCTTGGACGCACCTCGTCTTCCCGCATGACATTGCTTACATGCAGTACATGAGTCGTCGGCTCCACATCGTCCGTATCAAGCTCATTCAGCTTCTCCGCATAATGCAGAATCGCATTTAATTGCTCGGTCATGAGCTCCTCTTCCGCAGAGGTCAGGTTCAATCGCGACAGCTTGGCCACGTGGCGTACGTTTTCCAAAGAAATGTCCATGCGGTGTTTGCCTCCTTTGTGTATGTAAAGCGCTAAATTCAGGAATGATGACTCTGCCTTGGCAGGCAGCCTGTCCGCTTATTCTTAAATAAGGGGAGAAGTCCTCCGTGCTTTTAAAATAACGTTTTAATTATAGGTTAGAACGTTTTACAATTCAATGTCGCGGGGGAAAAGTTCTTGTCCATCTTCGACCTGTCTTTCCCGCAAAAATTAAAAGGGCCGCCGGATCTGGCCCGACAGCCTCAGAACCGGCCTAAGCCGGTGGTTAAATCAAATCCATGCACGCAAATTAACCTGCTTGATAAAATCCGATGGTGATAATGATTCCGCTGCGGTTTCTTCTTCCTTATTCTCTATTCCACCGTTCATGACACTACGGAACAATTGCTCATTGTGAGTAGCAAGGGCGTAATCGATCAGCGCTTCACGTTCGACCCTTTCAGCTTCCCTCTTCAGCATTTGTGTCTCAAGTTCTACGTCTCCGGCTGGAACAAAGAAATTCCGGTTGATCTTCGGCACACGGATAACATAATCAAAGGCGTTATCCGGATTCCGGTCATAGGCGATAATATAACCGTGTTCCCCCACAGGAAGATTCTGCTCAAAGGCATCCGCGACGATCATTATTTTCTCCCCTAAACGATACATCGTCTACCTCCTGGCTGTCTTAGTTATCTGTTTAGTCTACTAAAAAACGATCAAAATGTCTATGAGCAAATTCAATTGATTCCAAGTGAATTTGCGGGAAATAATAATGCTGGATACCTCATCCTATGAATCGACCATTGGAAAGGTCTCCACGACCTTCCTTATATTAACGTCTAAACCGGTGCTCCGTCAGCCGGCGATGCCAATACTGATTGCTCCAGCCTCCACACCGTCTAACATGCCTCCAGCCCGCCGGAATCTCTTTATTGCTTTGCCCCGTGCTTTCCCCTCCGGTAATCGTCTGCGAATGCGGACATATTGCATTTCTTATTTGTTCCGCAGTAAGCCGGACCTGCTGTTCCAATAGCTTTCCCCCCCAAAAAAAGACAGCAAAAAAAGACAAAAAAAGAACGCAAACCGGGATTAATTCCTCAGTCTGCGTGCTTCGCGGATGGTTATATAACTTCTAAAGAGTATATTAGCAAACGGCACCGCTCTTGTCCAGAAGGTTTTTGAAAAAAACAGCGGGTTTTGACGAATACTTGCGTATTCCGTGTCAGCGGATATACGGATTGTTTGCTTTTTCGTAACCAATCGTTGTTTTGGGACCATGTCCCGGATACACCGTCACCTCATCATCCAACCGGTACAATCGATGCACTGAATCAATCAGATCCCTTTCCCTGCCGCCGGGCAGATCCGTACGTCCTACCCCCATCCGGAACAGCACATCACCGCCGAACAGATCCTTGCCACAGTGAAAGCTCACGCTGCCCGGGGAATGTCCTGGGGTATGGTACACCTTAAACTGATGGCCGATCAATTCCAGAACCTGACCTTCACCAAGATCGTACTCAGCCGGGGCCGCCGTCACCGGCTGCGAGATTTGCGGCCACATGAGAGAGCCGTTCAGCTTGGGAGAAGTCATCCATTCCTGCTCAAGCGGATGCAGATACACCGGACAGCCTGCGGCCCGGCGTACCTCATCAACTCCTGCCATATGATCGAAATGCGCATGTGTAAGCAAAATCGCTTCAATGGTCAAACCTTCGATGGCTCTAACCAGGGAGCCAGGATTCATCCCCGGATCGATAATAAAGCCGCGGTCCGTATCTTTGTCCTGCACAAGATAAGCATTCGTCTGCAGGGCACCGAGATTAAATGAGCGGATAGTTAATGCCATTGCTTACAGCCCCGAGATGAGCTCGCGCAGCTCTTTCACGATGACGCCGTGAATCTCCGTCCCTTCCCCGTATCTGGCACGAATCTCCGCGCGGGCAGCGTCCAGCTTATCCTGGTAGTCCGGTGCTTCACGTTCGGGATTTTCTTTTTTGAACTGAACCATAACCTCCTGAACATGCGCAGGGCGGGGCCCCCAGTGGCCAAGCACATGCCCCCCGGTATCTGCAAAAATAACGATAGGGATGGAACGGCTGCCCATGGTCAGGAAATCGTTCATCAACGCATCATGATTTTCAAGGATGAGTACCTCCGTCCGTATTCCTGCACTCTCCATGGCACGGAACACCACGGGCACACAGCGCACCACATCCCCGCACCAATCGGCAGCGAGAATCAGAACGCGCAGATCGTCGCGGTGATTCAAACTTGCAAAATACTCGCGGTCGCTTTCATCCTTCCACGCAAACCGGTCATACCAGGAGCGGAATGCCTCCTTGTTCTTTTCCATGCTGTCCATGAATTGCTCGGGCGTGAGCCCTTTGCCGAAATATTGGGAAACATTGCTGCGGGCCATATTACACACTTCCTTTCCTGTTTTTGGAGATGATCCATTTGATAAGAAAATAGGCAGCCAGCAGAACAACCGCAGCCAACAATATCGGGGTTACATAAGGGGCGGCCTTTTCATCGATATGTTCCCATTGGTTGCCGAGAAGCATTCCTAAATAAATAAACAATACGCTCCATGGAATAACAGCCAAAGTAGTTAAAATGATAAAACGCCAAACATTCATACGTGATATTCCTGCGGGGATGGAGATGGCATGTCTGACTACCGGAATAAAGCGGGCCGTGAAAATAACGCCTGTGCCGTATTTGTTAAACCAGGCTTCCGCATGATCGATATGCTTTTTGTTAATCAATATGTACTTCCCGTATTTCTCAAGCACAGGTCGACCGCCGTATCTGCCAATCCAATAGATGAATAACTGCGCCAACACGCCGCCCACGGTTCCGAAAAACACGGCCGGTATAAATTTCACCTGCTCACTGTAAACCAGAAATCCTCCATAAGCGAGCACGATTTCACTGGGAATGACTTCCACCATTAACCCCAGCGCGATTCCTATGTAGCCGAGATTACGAATCCATTCGAACAATTGATGAACGATATTTGAAATGATATCCATCGTTTCTCCGCTCCCTTTATCTTCTCGTCCAGCGTTTATTCTATCACAGCGGCAGAGCGGAATGCCACCAGCCTCCAGCCTCCAGCCCCGCTTCCGCGGGCATATCGCCGGGGTAGCCGCCCCGGACCTGCCAGCATATCATGAAATGTCTTGAAAGGAGGATGACCATTGCCTGCCAACCATTTGCCGAAGCACACGCAGGGACAATCCGCTCTGCCAACGGCACGCGGGATACGCCGGGCCTGCAGCAAGGAGCTGTACCGCACCTGCAAACGCCTCAAAACATATATCCCCCCCGAATTGGTGCGGAAGGGGGAGGAGCTGTACTGCCGCAAGGTAGCCGGGAATCTGATCTGGATCACTGAGAACAGCAGCAACCGGAAGCTGCTGTGCGATTGGTGGGACGAAGAGGTCGGACCTGAGCTTGCCGAACTGTGGCAGGTGGAGAAATCCGTATTATGCACCGCCTTCCGGAGCTCTTACGGCGGATAAGCTCAGTTTAGACACAGAGAGCGGCGCCGTGCACCGGCCCCGCTCTTGCAGCACTTATTTTATTGGGATTTGGATTGCGATGCTCCGGCTCCTTCCGGGAGCAGGTCAGCGCACGCACGTTCCAGATAAGGATCGGCATGCAAAAAATCACGGAACACCGTATATTCACTCCACAGTCTGGAGCGGTCTTCTTGCTGTCCTTTTACAGCCCGGATCAGGAGATTTTTGGGCGTATGCTCCAGATCAATAAACTCCAGCAGTTGTGTACGGTAACCGAGGATGTCCAACAGCTTGGCCCGGATTCCGTCCGTAGCCAGGGCTGAGAAACGTTCCTTCAATATTCCGTGCGACAGCATTGGCTCCATCACTTCATTAGAAATTTGATTGAAGAGCTCATGCTGGCAGCAGGGAACGGACAGAATGACCGAAGCGTCCCAGCGGACGGCCTTTTCGAGCGCCGCATCTGTTGCCGTATCGCAGGCATGCAGCGTTACGACCATATCGACCTGGTCCAGCTCGTTATAGTCGGCAATATCCCCGACCAGAAATTTCAGATTGCGGTACTGCAGCTTGCCTGCCAGAAGATTGCAGGTTTCGATCACATCCGCTTTCAGATCGAGACCGACCACGTTCAGAGGCCTGCGCTGCTGCACCGCCAAATAATGATACAGCGCAAACGTCAGATAGGATTTGCCGCAACCGAAATCGACAATCGTCAAAGGGCGGCCTGCCGGCAAATTGGGCAGCACATCCTGAACCATTTCAAGGAAGCGGTTAATCTGCTTGAATTTATCATATTTGCGGGCCAGCACCTTGCCCTCTTCATTCATAATGCCCAGCTCAACGAGAAATGGGACAGGCGCCCCTTCCTCAAGCACATAACGCTTTTTGCGGTTATGTGCCAGATTGGTAGCAGACTTGGAGGGAGATTTGGTCAATATGGAAACTTTGAATTTTTTGCTGATTAACACCTGGTAATCCGCCTCAGCCGTACACAGCAAGCCCTGACGGAACGTCTCTTCGAACAGGGCAGTCATACGCCCGGCCGCTTCAGGTGGGGTCAAATTTTCGTGAGTTACCTTATTGCTGTAAACATAGGCGAACTGGTAGAACAGCTCCTTCTTCAGTTCAACCGGTTTGATTTGCACCTTGGTGAAGGAGGCCTGCTCCTTCTTGCGCAGTTGACTGAGCGTTGCTGTGATCAGCGATCCCTCCGCCAGCATCTGGTTAACAAGATTACGCAGAGATTCCAAAACAATAACCCGCTTTCTGCCTCATTAGGCCTATTCTAGCTGCAGCAGCTCTTCCTTTCCCTGCTCCGCTTCCGTGCGGGAAAGGCCGCCGCGTTCCAATTCATCAGCCGGCCGCTGCAGAAGACGATCATAGAAAGCGACCGCTTCATGAAGCAGCGGCTTCTGTTTGACGCCAAGATCAAACCATATTTCATCCGCCTGGGCGTACAAGCCCTCTCGCTCAAAATAAGCCGCAAGAAGCTTGTCCAGCTCCAGGGGAAAAAGATATTCCTTCACCTGCTCATGAACAGCCGATATTCGTTCAGGCAGCATCTGCAGCTCCCTTGAAGCGCCATTCAAAGCGCTGTATACATATAAATGAAGAGCCTTCATCAGCAGCTGCAGCCCCTGATCCGGCTCTCCCGTGTCCATTCTGATCCTTCCCGCTTCCTCCAGCAGGCGGGACGCCTGCTGCAGCTTGTCCACTTCCACGGTCCCACCCATGCGGAACAGATCAATGATCTGTTCGGGGGGCAGCGATTCCAGCAGCGGGAGCGACAGCCTGAACCTTTTTTTCAGCAGCTCGTCCAGCCTGGCGAGCGCTTCTGTATGGCGATTCTGCTGCCGTAAACCGAGGGCTGCGCCCACCGCCTCCGTCATTTCTTCCATCATGCGGAGCAAATAATCTCTTCTGAACACGACCAAATCCCGTCCTTTCACACCCGGCAATATCATGCCCTATGCCAGGACTGCAAGCCTCTCCTGTTCCAATTGTAGTTCAAACTGCCGCAAAAACCAAAAAGCCCTTAATGACCTCGGCCAGTTCACGCGGAGCCTCCATCATGCTCATATGCCCCGCCCCGCCGATCACGCTCTGCCGAATGTTCGGCTTATCCGCGGTAAAGGTACGTGCAGCAGGGACCACCTGGTCATGCTCTCCCGCTGCCAGCAGCACCGGCAGCGGCGCGGCGGTCAGCACATCACGCCGGTCGGGACGGCTACGCATGGCGAGCGCCGCTCCGACAGCTCCCTGCGGAGGAGTCGCATAGCCGAGCTCCTTGGCCTTAATCACTTTGTCTGCCATAGAATCCAGATGCTGAGGGGCAAACAGTCCCGGAACCATGCCGTCCACAAAAGCCGTAATGCCTTCCGTTTCAATCGTGGATACGGCTTTGAGACGCTTTTCTTTGCCTTCCTCCGTATCCTCATGCGCTGTCGAGTGAATCAGTCCGAAGGCGTTGAACCGCTCCGGATGTCGCTGTACGGCGGACAGCGCAATATAGCCGCCCATGGAATGGCCGAACAGCGAAGCTTTGGCAATATCAAGCGCCTGCAAAAGGTTAAGCACATCATCCGCCATTTCTTCCATGGAATAGGCCCCTTTGGGCGCATCCGATTGTCCGTGCCCGCGCAAATCCGGCACGATGCAGCGATAATGAGGGGACAGAAGCGGAATCACGTCGTCCCAATAAGCCGAGCTGCCGCAAAATCCGTGCAGCAGCACAATGACGTTGTCACCTTTTCCCTCATCCGCGTAATAGATGGTCGTTCCTTCACACACCTGTTTATTCATGACGATCGCCCTCTTTCCATATCATTTTGTCCGGCTGCTTAAAGACAGCCCAAAGCCTGCGGATGCGGCATCCGCGATACAAGCGGCCATGGTCATTACCTGATGCAGTGACGTCGTCTGCAGGGTCCAGTAAGGCTTGGGCCCCATAATGTTAACCACACCCGCAACGCTGTAATGGCCGATCGGCGGAAGCTGAAGCCCCATGGATCGCGCCGGCGCAAGCGGAGCCTCCGCAACGAGGAACAGCCCGACCGAGCCCGGCTGGCCCAGGCAGGCATCAATGGCTATAATCCGCTGTTCCGCCGGAATTCCGCGGACCTCGGCTTCCAGAGTTACTGCATCGCATGGAGCAGCCAGTGTGCCGATCACGTGCGGAAAGCCCTTCTCCTTCAACAGCGTACCGGTCAGCGGCCCAAGCGCATCCCCCGTAGACCTGTCTGTTCCGATGCAGACAAAGGTCACCTCGGCAGCCTCAAATCGCCTATGGATACTGTGAAAAAATGCTGCCAGCTCGCTGCCCGGCACCCGTTTCATACCAGACGGGTTCTTCCGTCCGCCATCCGGCGTTTCCCTCAACAACTTGTCTGTCCACCTCATCCCGTTCCGGTATTTGCTTTGATTCTAACGCATACCCGGGTGTTCAAGCAAAATAATTGGTGGCCTCTCCGCAAAACATGATACAATACTTCCAACCACCCCTTGTGAAAGGATGAATGAATACCGATGGATTTATCGCAGAAATCCCAGGCCAATATCGAATATATGATCGAAGCCATCAAGAATAAGCTGCGCATGGCAAGCGGCGCCGCTATGCAGTCCTCCGCTTTCTCCGTGGAGCAGTATGAAGATCTTCATGACATTTATGAAATGGTGATGAACAAGCCCAATCTCAGTATTTCAGAGGTTGAAGCGGTTGTTTCCGAGCTTGGACGGTTGCGCAGCTCCTAAATCGTCAAACCTGAAGCAGCTAAAGTAAACGCAGATTATGGGCCCGGGCTCATAATCTGCGTTTTTTTGTGCGGCTCCCCTTGCAGAACTTACTGTGGTTTGCGGCAGTTCTCCGGCTTTTATTATAATAAAAACGTCTATCGACGTATATGCACAGAAGACAGACCGCGTTTAGCAGTAGTTTCTATTGCGATTCTCTTACCCGGTTTTTACAGCCCTTAACCAAAGAATGGATGACAACGGACATAACGAACGAAGGACAGGAGGCTGCCAGCAAAAATGAATCATCAGACCACCCATTATTACCGTTATCTTCGCCGCATTGCCCTTGCAGTGCTCATCATACCTTGCATCCTTTGCATGCTTGTGCTCCTCGCCAGAATGATCGGAACAGGGCCGCTGCTCCGGCTGGATGTATGGCTGCAATCCTTGATATTTCCCGTCTCCGGTGACATCCTTCACCGCCTTCTCCCGGCAGCCCTTTTTATTACAACACCCGGTTCCTTCTGGGTTACCCTGCTTGCAGCGCTTGCTTCTGCCTTATGGCTCTGGCTCGGAAGAAAAAACAGGATCACCGCGTTTTCCGTTCTGGTCAGCTTTACAGCCATGTGGGGTCTGAACACCCTGGTCAAGTTGCTGCTTCAGCGCGACCGGCCAAGCCTGCAACATCTAACCGAAGCGGGAGGCTACAGTTTTCCCAGCGGACATGCCATGGTCGCCATGGGCTTTTACGGAACGCTCTTTGCGATCTGGGCCATGCACAACCGCGAGCACGGCCGCTCCATTTCTTTTCCGCTCGTTGCAGGAGCTTTATTGATATTGCTGATCGGCCTGAGCCGTATCTATCTTGGCGTTCATTATCCGAGCGACGTGGCGGGAGGATATATTGCAGGAGCCCTCTGGCTGTGGTTTACATTGCCTCCCCTGTATACATGGATTCGGGACAGCCGCGCCACGGGAAAACGGTAGGCTTGGACGCATCATGCCATCTCAACTCCTGTTTCAGCCGGCAGCACTGCGTTTAATACGAAGGTAAGCGAAGGGAATGATACAAATCTTGAAGGAGTGATTGGGATGAACAAAGCGGAAACTCAGTATCCGGCACAAAGCGGTTCCACATTTGCCAAAGGCATATTTATCGGCGGTCTTCTTGGAGCGGTTGCTGCGCTGCTATTCGCACCGAAACCCGGACGCGAGCTGCGCAGCGATCTGTCCGATAAGATGACGACAGTAACAGACAAAACCAAAGACTATGCTGCCATGGTAGGAGCCAAGACAAAGGACGTTGCTTCGGCGGTGGGCGGCAAGGCAACGGATTTGGCCAAGACCGTAACCGTAAAAACATCTGATGTTGCCAAAACCGTCGCCGAGAGCAAAGACAAAATCGCATCAACCGCAAAACAGGCTTCCGAAGAAGTGATGGAAGAAGCCGCAAAAGCGGATAAAGACGTTATGAATGCTGCGCGGGGATAACATTCATGGGCAAAGTCAGCGGAGAACGCATGCCTGCCTATGAGGTGGACGAGCATCCCTTTGAACTGCGCCATGAGGTCAAAAAGCTCAACAACCGGCTCGACCAATTGGCGGATGCCCTGGAAAAGTCCCAGTTTCGCGATATCATCGAGAACTACTCCAATCCAAAAAAGCGCATTATCAGCAATTTGACAGCAGGCATCGCGAGAGGGCTGGGCTTGTCGCTTGGCACCATTTTGATTATCGCTTTGTTAGGCTGGCTGCTGTCCTTACTGGTGCAGCTCAATCTTCCCGGCATCGGCAGCTTCCTCGCCGAGCTGCTGAAGTATGTGGAAGCAGCCCGAAACGGCTGAATGATATACAGGGACCTCTCAACAGTGATTCATTGGTGAGGGTTCTCTTTTCTTTTTTTATTCCGGGTCAACAGCGATTGTAGGAATGCTTCGTTCTCGGAGCGCCTCCCAACATACGAAAGTAGCGCCTATGGATTTTCAGTGCCTAATTCAAATGTTCCTTTCTTTTTTGCCCGCTCGCAGCAGGTCCCCTGTAAAGCCCTTCTTCCTCATCCATATGTACATGCCAGCCATGCTGATCAGGGTCGTTATCATCACCACCGTGAAGCCCCAGGGTGTCTTGATCCATGGCAGATTTTCAAAATTCATGCCCCAAATCGCTCCGACTACCGTTGCAGGGGTAAAGACGGCCGTCACAATCGTCAGTGTCTTCGTGATTTCATTGCCCCGGAAACCCGAGATGGCGTTATCTATAGAGATAAGTGTATCAATCTCCCGCTCATAGTGCTCGAATAAACGCTGCATGCGTTCCACCCGGTAAAGCATCCGCTGAAAGAACGGATTATCGTCCAGAGCATCGAGATACGCTTCACGTGATGCCGAAATCAGCTCCTGGAACGGTACAAACATATTGCTCCAATAGAGCAGCTCAAAGCGGGAATCCAGTATTTTGTCCATCAGCGTTCTGGCGTTGTTCTTCTTCATGCTCTCTTCCAGGGGCCGCAGATTAAGCTCAAAATGATCCATCCCATTCTGAAAATAATGCAGCAGAATCCGTACCAGGACAAAAAGTCCGTCCGCCCCGCTCCCACACTCGTCCAACATGCGCATTCTGTCTTCCGAGCTCATAAACATTCTGGTCCTCTGATCCAGATTAAGTGTCACCAGCCGTCTGCCATGAACAAAAAAATGAAACATGCTGGCACTATAGTTGCTGGTAAGGCTTTCTTTAACCGAATACTGCAGCGTTCCGAAGAGCATCGGGTCCCTTCCATCCAGATAGTGAACGGACAAGTAGTTGGACTCTACTTCTTTAATCACTTCCAGCCATGCCCCTGTCTCGGGCATCTCTTCTTCCAGCACAGTCAGAATCGGGGTTGACCATGCATCGGTTTCAATGTCCCACCATTCCCATGCCCCTTTATTGAACTTATGTTTATAATATTCCGGTACGCGTTTACTCAAGAATCCCCCTCCTGATCAAAATATTCTTAAAAGGACACCCTTATTCAGTCACAGAATAATGGGTGTCCTTTATGTCGGGCATACAGGGTCATAACAGCAAAATATATTCTGTTTCATAAGGGAGAATTGGACATAATGCGCTTCAGCTTCTCGGTTGCTCTTTTCTGAATCCGCGAAACGCTCATCTGGGACACGCCAAGCTTCTGGGCGATCGCCCTTTGAGATTGTCCATCCTGAAAAGCCAGCAGCAGCACCTGCTGCTCCTGCTCCTTCAACTGGCTGAGTGCCTGCTGAAGATCCATACGCTTCTCAACTGCATCAAAATCATTCGTATCCGAGCTGATCAATTCCCCGAGCGTTGCGGCACTTTCATCCTGCGATAGCGGAGAATCAAGAGATACGTAATGATAACATTCACGTCCAGCCAGCACCTCAATCGTCTCCTCGACCGGGAGATCCAGATATTCGGCAATCTCCTTGACGTCCGGAGAACGCTCCAGCTTGACGGTCAGTTCGTCTATGGCGTGCTGTACGAGGGCACCCTTCTCCTTGATCCGGCGCGGAACCTGAATATACCATGATTTATCACGGAGAAAGTTCTTCATATGCCCGATCATGCTCTTCATGGCATAGGGCTCGAATGGAATCCCAAGCTTGATATCGTATTGCTGCAGAAGACGCACCAGGGCCATTTGACCGGTTTGATACAAGTCCTCGTACAGGTCGGGCCTGTTCCGGGCAATTTTCCCAGCCGCCATTTTGACCATAGGCTCGTACTTTTTGATCAGCACGGTGGCAATCTCATTATCCTTGGTTTGTTGGTACTCCCAGATCAAACCAACGGCTTCATCCATGGACTCTGGGGGAGTTACCTTTTCCTTCATACCTTCTCCTCACTTTTTGTCATGCGTTTTACAAGGATGACTTCCGTACCCTGCCCTGCCTTGTTAATCACGTTGACGTCATCCATAAGCGCCTGCATAAGATAAAAGCCCAATCCGCCAACCTGGACGTCATCCAGTTCTTTATCATGAAGTGTTGCCCCGGTACCCGCGCCATTCATCCGCTCAAAGCTCTCCCCTTCATCTTTTACACGGATGCTTAGCTCGGTATCATTAAATTCGAAGCTTACCTCAACAAACCCTCCTTTTTGGCTATATGCGTACAATACGGAGTTATTGCAAGCCTCGGATACAGCAACTTTCATATCTTCGATTTCTTCATAGGAGAACCCCATCTTGGAGGCAATGCCATACAGATTCAATCTCACAATATCCACAAAATCAGCGGTCGCCGGCAAATTTAACACTACTTTCTGAACTTCACCATTCATCCTCTTTTCGATCCTTTCCTATTGGGAATTCTCCTATGAAGCAAAGAACTTGGCAATACCCGTCATATCGAAGAGCTTTTGAATCCGAACTGGTACCTCTTCAACCATGAAGCGTGCTTCCATGCCGTTCCTTGCCTTTAAGATCGACAGCAGAATGCCAATCCCCGTACTGTCAATATACTTCAAATCCTTCATATTAATAATCAAATCCTGCCCGGCTTCTTCCACCAGGGGTTCCATGACCAAACGGAAATCGGGTGCTACCGACAAATCCAGCTCACCGCTCAAATAAACGGTGCATGCTCTGTCACGCAATTCGGTTTTGGCGTTAAACTTATCAGTTTTATTTGTATTCATATAGGCCTCTCCCCCCGAAAAATAGTTTCTTTATTCATAACCCGTTATGTCAGTTTCTGAAACAAAAACGGGGAATTCCATTCCTCCCCCTGCTCATCCTCAGGCATCGGCTCCTGATGCAGCCCCATTTGCACAGTGAACATAAATGTCGCTCCCTGCCTGGAAGTCGTATCCAGCCGAATATCACCGCCCATCATCTGAATAAGGTTTCTGCAGATGGCCAGTCCAAGCCCGGTTCCTCCGTATTTGCGCGTCATGGAGGAATCCAGCTGCGAGAAAAGCTGAAACAATTGATCCGCTTTGTCGGGTGGTATACCGATCCCGGTATCCTTTACCGTAAATTCCAGGGTGACCTTACCCTTGCCCGACTCCCCGGCAGACACCCGTAAATGGACGCCCCCCTGATCGGTAAATTTAATAGAGTTAGAGATCAGGTTGATCAGCACCTGGCGCAAACGCGCCATATCACCGAACACCACATTCGGAACACCAGACTCCACATGGAAACCCAGCTCCAGATTCTTTTTTTCGGCATCCCTGGAGAAGAGACTGAACACCTCCTGAATACAGGAATTAAGCTTAAACGGATGCTCTTCAAGCTCCATTTTGCCGGATTCCAGCTTGGTAAAAACAAGAATATCATTGATGACAGCCACCAGCGCATCTGCACTGCGGCGTATAATATCACCGTATTCCCGCTGCTCATCCTTCAACTCCGTTTCCATCAGCAGGTCAATCATGCTGATGACTCCATTCATCGGGGTACGGATTTCATGGCTCATCATGGCCAGAAACTCGGTTTTGGCTTTCGCGGCAACCTCCGCCACTTCCTTGGCGGTGATCAGCTCCTGGTTCATCTTTTCCAGCTCCAGCGTTTTTTGCTGCAGCAGCATGGACTGGGTTTTCAATCGTTTGTTGGTCAGATACATTTGCACGAAGCCTTCAATTTTCGACTTTAGAATTTGTGGAATAAAAGGCTTCACCATGTAATCGATTCCGCCTGCGGAATATCCCGCAAACAGATGCTCCGCTTCCTTGCTGTTGGCAGAAATGAAGATGATCGGGATATCCTTCGTCTTCTCTCTGGCTTTAACCAGCTTGGCTGTTTCAATACCGTCCATCCCCGGCATTTGCACATCAAGCACGATAACGGCAAAATCATCCTTCAGCAAACAGCGCAAGGCCTCTTCACCCGAAGTTGCCTTGACGAGATTATACTGTTCACTCTCAAGAACCGCTTCCAGTGCAAGCAGGTTCTCCGGTCGGTCATCTACCAGCAAGATATGAATCGGTTCATGCAACCCCATAGAATCCTCCTAAGCTCTCTATTTAATCTTCCGGTATATTTTCTCTACCCGGTCAAGCGGCTCGTAAAAGTCGCTGTAATCCGTAAAATGGATAGACTCCTTCGCCCCCAGCACCAGCACGCCAAAGCGGCTCAGGCTTTCATGAAACAAACCGTGCACCTGATTCCGCAGCTCATCGTTGAAGTAGATCATGACGTTGCGGCAGAAAATGACGTTGAATTCATTGAAGGACCGGTCTGTAGCCAGATTATGCTCCGCAAAGATCATATTTTTGCGCAGGAAAGGATGAAACATGACCGAGTTATATTTGGCTGTGTAATATTCCGAGAATGACTGTGCTCCGCCGGAAGCCAGGTAGTTTTTAGTATACAGCTTCATTTTATCGATTCCGTAAACCCCTTCTTTGGCCTGCTGCAGCGACCTGGCATTCATATCGGTGGCATAAATGCGCGCCTTGTCATAAAGCCCCTCTTCATGCAGCATCATCGCCATCGAATACACCTCTTCACCGGTCGAACAGCCCGCATGCCAGATTCTGATATACGGGTATGTGCGCAACATCGGAATGATCTTCTGACGAAAGGTGCGAAAGAACTGCGGGTCCCGGAACATCTCCGTAACCGGAATGGACAAGCTTTGCACCAGTCTCTCAAAGCAGACGCGATCGTGCAAAACCTTCTCCTGCAAACCCGATATGGACTTTACACCTTCCGACCGGGCACAGTGATGAATGCGGCGCTTCAGCGAAGGAAGGGCATAATTTCTGAAATCATAGCCATACAAACGGTGTATACCCTCAATCAGCAGCTCCAGCTCAATTTGCTCCCGCTCATCCGCATTCAGTCTCCCTTCCTCTTCAGATTTTCCTTCCACCAGATCTCTCGCTGTCATATACTCGCTCCACTTCCTAAAGGTTTTACAGGTTGCCGGTTCAATTCCGTTCCGTTTATATCTATTACCCCGAAAAGCCGGCTACGAATACAGCCACACTCTCATTAATGATAGGAGCTGATCCGTTTGAATCGGTTTTTTGACATAATCCGAAGCCCCTGCCTCAATGCACTTCGCCCGATCTTCCTTCATGGCCTTCGCCGTAAGCGCAATAATAGGCAGCCTCTCGTATTCCGGCATGTTCCGGATATGTCCCATCGTCTCGTAGCCATCCATTTCAGGCATCATCATATCCATGAGAACCAGATCGAACTTCGTATCTCCTTGAAGCAGCTCCAGAGCCTCCTTGCCGTTCTCCGCAAAGGTGACGTTCATGCGGTAGCCCTCCAGCACACTCGACAAGGCGAATATGTTGCGGATATCATCATCGACAAGCAAAATGTTTTTCCCCTCGAACAATTCCTCTTTGTTGTACAGCTTTTGCAGAATGCGGCGCTTGTCCTCTGGCAAATTGGCTTCCACCCGATGCAGGAACAGCGTCGTCTCATCCAGCAGCCGTTCCGGAGATTTGACATCTTTGATGATGATGGACTCCGCATATTTGCGCAGACGCATTTCCTCCTTGCTGTTCAGCTCTTTGCCTGTGTAAATAATAATCGGCAGATCGCTCAGGCTCTCATCATCCCGGATGCGGTCCAGCAGATCAAAGCCAGTCATGTCCGTCAGCACCAGATCGAGCACCATACAGTCATAGTGCTGGCTTTTCAGCTCATCCAGCGCTTCTTTGCCGGTAGAAACGGCTGTAATGGCAACATCATCATGCTCGATAAGTTCAATGATGGATTGCCGTTGGGTATCATTGTTCTCCACGACCAGCAGCCGCTTCAGCTTGCTGTCCATGTAAGATGAGATTTGGGCAAAAGCTTTGTCCAGGCTTTCTTTGGTCGAAGGCTTCTTCAGATAAGCAATGGCCCCCATCATCAAACCCTGCTTGACATCATCCATCACGGAAATGACATGCACCGGGATATGCCTCGTGGCAGAGTTGCTCTTCAGCTCGCCCAGAATGGACCATCCGTCCATCACAGGCAGCTGAATATCTAGAATAATGGCGTCAGGGAGGTAGGTTTTTGCCATTTCAAGCCCCATGTCTCCCTGCAGGGCGGACAATGCTTTGTAGCCGCGGTTTCTAGCCATTTCAATCAGAATATTCGCAAAATTCACGTCATCTTCGATGATCAGCAGTACTTTATCCTTGGGGCCAATCTGCTCCCGGTCATCTTCCAGCTTGGGCGTATCCGGTACAGGCTGCTCCCTGTCAGGCTTTCTGCTCACTTCGAAAGGGAAACGACCCTCCCTGATCCTTTGCATATCAGGGTCAATCATCGGAGCCGCTTCTCGTCTTGCGTACTCGCTCACCACAGGTCCGCTCCCGGCATCTTCCGGCACCTTCGCTGCAGCCTCCGCAGGCAGGTACAGCGTAAAGCAGCTTCCTTCTCCCTGCAAGGACTCAACCTCGATGCCGCCGCCAAGCAAGCGGGACAGCTCGCGGCTGATGGACAACCCCAGACCGGTACCACCGTATTTGCGGCTCATAGTCCCGTCTACCTGCTGGAACGCCTCGAAGATCAGATCCGTTTTGTCCGGCGCAATGCCGATGCCGGTATCACGAACAGACAGTGCCAGATAAGGCTGGTTCTCATTCAGATAGGCTGGCAGCTCTTCCTTGTTCGCCTCGGCTATCGTAAATTCCACCGAACCTGACGATGTGAACTTGAAGGCATTGGACAGCAGGTTGCGTATAATTTGCTTCACACGGTATCCGTCGCTGATGATGGCTTGCGGAAGCCTGCCTTCCCTTTTACTCACTAGCTTCAGTTCTTTTTTGGCCGCTACCGGCGCAAAGTTTTGCTCAACAAACTTCTCAAGCCCCTCCAGGCTGACGGATTCATAATTGATTTCCATCTTTCCGGCGTCTACTTTGGACAGATCCAATATTTCGTCGATCATTTTAAGCAAATCGGCCCCTGACATATAGATGGTCTGGGCGTACTCGACCTGCTTCGAATTCAGATTAGCATCCCTGTTCTCGGACAGCAGCTGGGACAGGATGAGCAAGCTGTTCAGGGGTGTGCGCAGTTCATGCGACATGTTCGCCAGAAACTCCGATTTGTATTTGCTGGTCACGGCAAGCTGCATCGCCTGTTGCTCAAGCTGCGCACGCGCCTTCTCGATCTCCAGGTTCTTCTCTTCCACTTCCTGAACCTGTTCCTCCAGCACTCTTGTCTTGGCCATCAGCTCTGTATTGAAATGCTCCAGCTCTTCCTGCTGCCGCTGCAACTCTTCCGATTGGCACTGCAGCTCCTCCGTGAGCGCCTGCGATTCGCGCAGCAGTTGTTCCACGCGCAAACGGCGCTGAACGTTGTTAAGAATAACGCCAAGATTCATCACCAGCTGTGAGAACAGCCTCTGTTCAAGCTCCTCGAACGGCTTGAATGCTGCCAGCTCGGCTACGCCCAGCAGCTCGTCCTCGAACACGATCGGATAAATCATAATGCCGGTCGGCTGCGCTGCCCCAAGCGAGGAACTGACGGATAAGTATCCAGGTGGCGCCTGATCCAGAATCACCGGTTTATGATCCATAGCGCTCTGGCCAATCAGCCCTTCCCCGAGCATGAACTCTTCCTTCCTTAACATCGATTTACCCGTCCCTGCGTAGGAGCCGAAAACAAATAACGTATCAGGCTGCTTCTCTTCATCCAACAAATAAATAGAGCCATAACTGGCGCCCAGAATAGGTGTGAATTCACTGATAAACATCTGGGCGATTTGCTCGCGTGAATTCACGCCCCGCAGCAGTTCCGTAACGCGTGCCGTATTGTTGCTGAGCCAGGTCTGGTCCTTCTGCGACTGGATAATGGATTGCTCCAGCTGACGTTTCTCCTCCAAATCGTCGGCCATTTCTTTGAATACCTGCGCAATTTGGCCGATTTCGTCCCTGGAGGTTACTCTCAGCCGCCTGATGGCTTTAAAACGTCCTTTGCCGAAGCCGTTAATCATCAGCGCCACGGTGTTAAGTCCGCGCGTAATGCTCGGAAGCACCCAGAGAATGATCAGCAGAGACAGTAGCAGACCGGCAGCCATAATGAGGGTTGACGTTTGGATGGCTTCGCGGAACACCTCTCTGGAAGCGGCTATTTCGTTGTCCACCTCGGTATCCTGATAATTGGAGAGCGTATTAATTCCCTCCACTACAGCTTCCTGGGCAACCAGCCCTGTACTGTTCCTGTACGCATTGGCTTGATCATAATCTCCCTGCCCAAGAAGCTGCATAAGGTGGGCTTCATATTGTTTAAAGCTTTCCCATGAGGTTTCCACATTGTCTATCAGCACCTGTTCAGAGGCGGAGGAAGGGCTCCCTTTAATCGCTTCAAAAGTAATATCCCCTGTGGCAATCATCTGATCGAGCTGCTGCTTTCCCTCGGAAACGGAAGCGCCTGGGTTAAGCAACAAATTAACCATAACTATAGCCATATCATTCACCTGGCTGCGGATCACAGCGGTCTGACGGACCTTCAAATAACGGTCTTCATATACTTTGCCCAGTTGACTGTTCATTGTACCCAAACGGTCATAACCGATCAGGGTCAGCACGATCATGACCGCCATCAGCGCCCCGAAGCCGATGAGCAGTTTATTTCTGATTTTCATGCCAAAGCCTCTCCTTCTTTCAGCGAAATCCACACCAGACACTTATCGTCATCGCGATCCAGCGGCACTTCCACTTCAAAGAAAGCCTTCCGCATGACGTCCTCTTCCCATTCACGATAGTCGCGCAAATGATGGATCAAATATTGCAGCTGCTGTTCATGATCCCCTTCCACCGCTTCGAGCAGCCCGTCCGTATACAGCGCAATCCGCTCGCTTCCCTCGTAGTGGATCGTTTCCGCCTGGACTTCGATTTTGTCGAACAGCCCCACCGGATAGCAGACGCTGTCCAGTGTGGCGACATTTCCGTCCTTCCCGATCATCAGCCCTGGGGGATGCCCGGCGTTAACATAGTCGATGCGCTTCATCCGGGTATCGATTACCATATAAATGGCTGTAAAATAGTATTGAACAAGCTGCTTGCCCAGATCCAGCTGATTAAAGCGGCGGTTCAGCTCCTGGATCACCTTCTCGGGATCCACGTAAGTGGTGACGGTGTCTTTGAGAACCGAAGCGATGAACATACAAAACAGGGAGGAGGAAATGCCGTGTCCCATCATGTCCAACAGAATGACAGCATAACGTCCATCCCCCAGTGGATACCATGAATATAAATCTCCAGCAAGCTCAAAAGACGGCTGGTACAAAGCGTGAATATGCAAGAGTGGGTCCTCTATGGCCGGACTGAGCACAGCCTGCTGCACCATCGCGGCCAGCTTGAGTTCGTCCTGAATCCGCTGGTCCCTTTCCTTATGCCAGTCCTTCTCCTGCTTCAGACGCAGCGCCAGCCGGATTCTCGCCATCAGCTCCACTTTATTGATTGGCTTGGTTACGTAGTCCATGGCTCCCGCATCCAGTGCCTCGGCCAGCTTTTTCGAATCGCCGACCGCCGTCACCATAATGATCGGGATGTCCTTGAGATGCTCATATTCCTGAACGATACTGCAGGCTTCAATGCCGTCCATTTCGGGCATCATCATATCAAGAAGTATCAAATCAATATCCGAAGGGTGGGGACGGATTTCAACCGAACGGTCCTCCAGGCCCAAATATTTGAACATTTCTGCGGCTGAGGTGGCGGAGACCACATTCCTATAGTTTTCCTTCTTCAATATCTCCCGGATAATGATCACATTCGTCGGATTGTCGTCTACGATTAAAATTCTCATCTCTCTCTCCTTCTTCATTTGTGACTGAGCTATCATAAACATAGATAAGGAATGAGACGAGCGTGCCCCATTCCTTATCTATGTTTACGGATGATTCCAGGTAATGCCTGGAAGAGCAGCCGGTTTGAATCAGGATTTTTTGGCAATCACAAGCACTTTGCCAAGATCAAGCTCTTTTTCATAAAATGCTGCTTCGGCTTCAGTGAAGCCCATCGACACGATTTTGGCACGCAGCTCGTCGCCACGTGAGCGGAACAGGTTAGCCAGAGAGTCAAACATGCCTTCTTCCTTCATGCCAATTTCTTGTGCATCCGCTGTCCCGGCAATACGGTCCGTACGGTCCTGACTATGCGCCAATACAAACACGTCTTCATAACGATAGCCTGTATTGCGCAACTCCTTAACCGTTTCCACGGCCTGCACCCCGTTTTCCACCACTTTTGCATAAGCCTGTGCATTCGTCGAATTCATCGTTCTCACTCTCCTTAACAGTATTCTGGTTGCACTGTTTGGGCCGGCTCAGGTACGTTGTATCATTAACCTGCTGCAGCGATTTTGAAACATTTACTGAGAATTTTCAGCAAAAAACTCCACGAACTGCAGCTCTCCATTCGCCTGATCAGTATAAACTTTGATGGCTTTGTGCCCACGAATGTACACATCCCCGTCTTCTGCCGCAAACTGGGCGCCCCCCAGTTCCTGAGCAAGCGTGCCCCGGTTCAGCGGCAGCCAGCGGTCATTGATCTTAACCCGCATGGCCTCCGGGTCCACATGCACGTAATCGACATACCCGTCCCGGATGCCTACCACGGCGTCAGCATAATGGTATTCGGTTGAGCGAAGCAGCCAGTCTTTCGTAACCTGCAGTGGTTTTCCTTTTTTATGCAGAACATCTTCTTCCCGGTCATCAAGCGAGATGCCATTCAGAGTAATGAACTGGGTCATGTGAGACGGCTGCCCCGGGAACCTTGCCACCGCCTGCACCGCCTTGCCCGCAGTTGGCGGCAAAGCAGCAGTCTGAACCGCATCCGCTCCGGAAAAAGGAGAAAGCAAAGCTGCAAGCATCATCAGTTGGATCAACATCATTCTGCTCACCCTTTCAATGAGTTTCATTGCTTCCGGTAGTGCGGATTCACCGGCGGTTTATCTGCTTCGCATTCTGCTCCATGCCCCGGCCGCAATGTCCACATAGGCCAGCCAGTTTCTCGCTTTACCGGATTTGCCGTACACCGCATCATAGCTTTGGAACGTGCGGTCTGCTGACTGGGACGGGCTTGCCGGCACCCGTTCCTTTGCTGCGGCGCGGGCCGTTTTCGTCTTTTGCAGCTTGGACATGAACGTCGTGGACAGTTGCTTGCCCGCTGCCGTGATTTCCGCCAGGACATCCCCCAGATTTTTTACCGTGGTCACGACCGGATCGATCTGCTTCATTTTGTTTTCCACGTCCACCGTGATGTCGTTCGCATGTCGCAGCATCTGTTTGACCTCATAGCTTAATTCATCAATCGTTTTTTGCACCTCTTGCAGCGTATCTGTTACCTTCTCCAATGAAGCCGAAGCCGATCGAAGAGTTCTGACCATAAAAAATACAAGCACCGCAAACGCGACCGCGATCATAAAAATACTGATTTGTGTTAGCATAGCCTAACCTCGCTTTCCTGTCGCAGATGTCTTCGTTCCCCTTGTACTGCTTAGTTACCCCTACCATTAGGGCACGAAACAAACGATATGCGAAACGATATGCGGGCTATAGCCCAGAAGTGCAAGTCCTCTGCCGGAAAGATATACTGCACAAAAAAAAGCCCTGAACTCAGGCGGACATAGACCCGCCAAAGCCAGAGCTTTGCTACGATTGTTTATTTTAAAATCCGGTCGGCCACACTGCCACCAAACAGGAAATGATCCTGCCAGGTTTTGCTGAAATCGGTGACCTTCACGCCTCCGGCAGCCGCCGAGAACGTATGCAAAAGCTGGTTGTTCCCCAGGTAAATCGCTACATGCGAAATGGTGGAATTCGGCAGGCCAAGCCCTGCTTCGGCTTCCGCCCTTGAGCTTGCATAGTCAAAGAATACCAGGTCTCCGCGCTTCAAAAGGGAAATGTCGTACACTGGCTCGCTGTTCTGCTGAACCCAACTGCCCTGCTGGCGGGAATCCGCCGGAAGCTGGTAGCCCAGTCCCTCCAGAAAAATTTGCCGGATAAAGTCCGAGCAGTCAAACGTATCTGTCGTGTTCCGGTCAGAACCGAATTCATATGGGGTGCCCAAATAACTCATTCCGGTGGCGATGACCGTTTCGATCCCCTCGGACACGTCCGTTCCGGTGTAAGCAGGCTCAATCTGCTTCACCGGCGGAGCGGAAAGAACAGGAGGCTCACTCCAGGAGGAAGCAGCAGACAAAGAAGATGTAGCAGCCGGAGAGGACCCAAGGATGCCTCCCTTCTTCAGAAACTTTTCCGAAGAGCTGACATAACCGCTCAGACCGCTGAAAGTCTGCACCTTATACCAGTAAGGGTCGGTTGTATCAAGAATGGAGACTACCTCACCCGTTCCAAGCACGCCCAATACAGCGGACTGCGTGGACGGCTGTTCGCGCAAATTGACGGTGGTCTGAATCGTTCCCGTCTGGCCGGCTTGTCCGGATAAAGCAGTGGCCGTTGAATTCACTGTCACATTGACGGAAGCTAATGAACCGGCAGGCTTCTGCGGGGCGGCTGCTGTAGCAGGGACGTTTGGTGTTGGTGAAGACGCGCTCCTGCCGATCTTTATGTATTGAGAGGAGCTGCTTGTGTACCCCGTTAGACCGGCGGCTGTCTTTACTTTGTACCAATAATTGTCCGCCTGTCCGAGGATGGTGACCGTTTCCCCCTGCTTCAGAAAAGCGGCGGTTTCGCTGTCCATCGACGGTGCCATTCGCAAACGAACGGCGGTTTGAATCACGGCACTCTGTTCGGAAGAAACAGCAACCGGCGCAGCCGAGGCAGAGCCAGAGAACGCTGCATCCGTTAAAATGCCTAATACCGAAGATGCGAGCAACAGGGTTAAAGCGCTCTTTTTCATGTGTTACCTCCATGCTTTCTGCAGCTTTATTTGCTAAATTCCAACATGATTTCTCTCAATTATAATAAAGCATGGAGGAGTTCGACATAGTTCTTATGGCCCATTACCTTTTGTAGTGTTATCCCTCACGCTCAGCATAACTCCGGCAATGATCAATATCCCGCCGATCCAATCGTAAATATGCATTACCTCCCCAAGGAACACAGACGAAAATAATACGCCGAATAGAGGAACCAAGTTCATCAGCGTCACAGCCGTACTGGAGCTGAGTCCGCGCAGCCCGTAATTATAGAGCATAAATGCTGCCACCGAGCAGAAAATCCCCAGATAAAGGAGCATCCATAGCGACTCCGCAGTTGGCGCCTGCCATCTGGACCTTTCGAGCAGGGCAAGCGGGATAAATGCAATCGTTCCGGTGATGGTCTGGTAAAATGAAACGGTGACCATCGAATAACTGCTGACCACTTTGCGTGTTGTAAAGTTGTAGGCAGCAAATACAACGCCGGCAGCAATCAAAATCAGGTTGCCTGTCAGCTGCCCCGAGCCGGCTCCCTGACTACCGCCTGAAATCTGGTATACCCCCGCTATAGCCATTACAATCCCCAGCCCCTTCAGCCAGGAAATTTTCACACGGTAAAATATAAATTCAAGCAGTGCGGTAATAGCCGGGTAAGAGGCGACGATCAAAGCGGCGCTTGAAGCCGTTGTCAGTTCAAGTCCGATATTTTCCAGCGCGAAATAGAGCGTTGTTCCCAGAATTCCGCTCAATGCCATCCACCCCAGGTCCTTCGGCGCGGGTAAGGCAAATTCTTTTCTGACCAGCATCACCACTCCCAAAATGACCGAAGCTATGAGAAAACGGGCTGCCCCCAATGTAAGAGGAGGAAAGGAATGATAAGCGACCTTGGTCCCTACAAATGAGGTACTCCAAATCAATATGGCAGCAACAGCGGCGGTCAAGTAAAGGCTTCTGCTGCTTTGTGCTTGTTCCATACCCGGCCTTCGGGCATCAGTTGAAGTATCCATGCTCTACCTCCTGGCTATTATGACTATAATAATTAGTCGCTACTTATGTAGTCACTACATAAAAGGTATAGCATTGGCATGATAGGGTGTCAAGTGTAATAATGGAGTATAATCGGATAAACGAACGAAAACGGGCTTTTGAGCGAAGCGAGGATCAGGAGGTTCAAGGATGAAATCGGAAATCATCAAAATGCTGCAGAATTTGAATTTTACTGAGTATGAAGCCAAAGCGTATTTGGCGCTGCTTGATAAATCGCCTTTATCGGGGTATGCGATTTCTTTGAATTCAGGCGTGCCCCGCTCCAAAATTTATGAGGTGCTGAGCGGCCTGGTGGAGCGCGGTGAGGTGATGGTCAGCCATGAAGATCCGTCGTTGTATACCCCGCTGCCGCCGCAGGAGCTGATCCGGCTGAAAAAAAGCAAAATGGAATCCTCTTTTGAGACTGCCGAAGCAGCGCTCTCCCACTACTCCTATGTTTCTCTGAACCGGGAAAATATTTGGAATATCACCGGATATGAGGCCATATTGAGCCGTACAAAGGAAGCGATCCACCGGGCGTCAGGGCGTATTTTGCTGGAGATCTGGACAGAGGAAGCACAGCTGCTGGAACCGGAACTACGGCAGGCGGCAGAGCGGGGCGTAGAGATTCTGATTGTTGTATACGGAGAATTGGAATTCGATTTTGCACAGATATATCCACATGATTCGAGTGAGGAGATTACGCAGGAATACGGCGGCCGTTGGATCGTAGCAAGCACGGACGACCGCGAAGTGGTCGCAGGCATCGTGTCCCTCGGCACCGACAGCCGCGCCGCCTGGACGATGCACCCCGGCCTCGTCATGCCGATCACCGAGGTCATCATCCACGACCTGTACATCTATGAGATGCTGCAGGCGCACCGTGAAACGCTAGAGCACACCTTCGGCCCCAATCTGATCGAGCTGCGAAAAAAATATAATTTCGGACCATCCGGCTACAGCATGGCGGTAAGGTTGGGGCTAGGAAAATAACACTATTCACTCATCCCGTTCCTGAGGAAATCCTTCGCTTTTTACTTCACGCTGCTCGGTTCTACGTGGACATGCACATGCATAATGTTGTGCGCCTTTTTCATCCGCTCTTCAATCTTGTCGCTGATTTGATGGCTCTCAATAAGCGTCAAATCGGGCTTGACCTCAATGACGACATCCACCAGCACGTGATTGCCATGGACACGCGCCTTCACATCCCGTATCGCTTCCACCCCCGGTGTTCTGGCTATCGTGCTGCGCAGGTCAGACAACTGACTTTCATCAAAGCCGTCCGTCAGCGTGTGCGTGCAATCCCTGAAAATTTCCCAGGCGGTTCTACAGATGAGCAAGCCTACAAGAATGGCGGCCACCGTATCCAGCCACGGCAGGCCGAACTGTGCGCCGATAATCCCGACCGCGGCCCCGATACTCACCATAGCGTCGGACAGGTTATCCTTTGCCGCAGCCATCAGGGCCTTATTGTTGATCGCGCGGGCAAGCCTCCGGTTATACAGGTACACGCCCATCATGGCGACGGCACTGATCACCGCAACTCCCGCACCAAGAATATC
This sequence comes from Paenibacillus enshidis, assembly GCF_042136365.1. Taxonomy (NCBI): domain Bacteria; kingdom Bacillati; phylum Bacillota; class Bacilli; order Caryophanales; family Paenibacillaceae; genus Paenibacillus; species Paenibacillus enshidis. Next base: position 28,452 of record NZ_JBHHMI010000016.1, read on the forward strand.
AGGCTCCTGTTTGCCGCCCTCGAAGATGGACCGGACAGCCTCCACCAGCACCTGCAACCCCACCGCAGCCATAATGAAGGACGCAATCAGGGCGGCTACTGTCTCTGCACGGAAATGCCCGTAGGCATGGTCGGAATCCGGCGGTTTTTGGGAAATGCGCAGGCCGATCAGCACAGCAACGGAAGCCACGATATCCGTCACGTTGTTAAATCCGTCCGCAAGCAGAGCGCTGGAGAACAGCAGGTACCCGCATATAATTTTAAAGGCCGAGAGAATAAGATAAGCCGCTATGCTGACCCAGGCTCCTTTTTCACCCCTGCGAATTTCCTCGTACACATCCGGCAATGTAGACACTCCTCACCCAAAATATAAAGGCCAAACCAATTTCCTTATGGTAACAGACAATGCTCCAGTGGGTCTAGAGAAACAGTGTTTCTTGTCTACAGGGCTGTAGTGACAGCGAAAAAATATTGCTTATGCTCATTCGTGTAGTGTATTAGAAAATATTTTTCCCTTGAACAAAATGTCTGTTTTAATCCTATCCGCTCTTATTCATATTGCCCTTGTCCAGCCTGTTAAAAACGTATAAAATGGGTTCAGTATGCGCCGCATGCAGTCCCATTTCCGGACCCAATCTGGCGGCATCAGGAGGAGTTTACAATGAGTGATAATCAGGATAACCAGAACCGTGAGGAACCCCGTAAAATTGATTTGGCGGAAGCCGTCCGGCAGAAGCTGGCCCAAAAGAAACAGCAAGCGGGCAACCCGCAGGGCGGCGGATTTCATGGTGGCCAGACCAAGACGCTTAAAAGTCAAAATACGAAAAAACCGAATAACCAGCGTCGTCGTACCGGAGGCTCCTGAGCTTGTGCCCGTAAGATAAAAAAGCGAAAAAAAGGGGAGTCCCGGGTCAATAGACCTTTGGGACTCCCCTTTTTTGTTCATATGAAAGTTCTGTGGAAAGTCATTAAGAGATTTCCACAGGGTACATGCGCTCACGCAGTTGCTTGATTTCTTCGCTCTCCAGATATTCGTCATAGGTCATCACGCGGTCGATGACACCGTTTGGCGTAATCTCCACGATGCGATTCGCTATGGTTTGAATAAACTGATGGTCATGGGAGGTAAACAGAAGGGTGCCGTCAAAGTCAATCAGGCCGTTATTGAGCGCCGTAATCGATTCGAGATCCAAATGGTTCGTCGGCTCATCCAGCAGCAGCACATTGGCTCCGTTCAGCATCATTTTCGCCAGCATGCAGCGCACCTTCTCGCCCCCGGACAGTACGCTGGCCTTCTTCAAGGCTTCTTCACCAGAGAACAGCATGCGTCCCAGGAAGCCGCGCAGGAAGGTCTCATCCTGATCCTTGGAATATTGACGCAGCCATTCGACCAGATTCAGCTCAACCCCGTCGAAATATTTGGAGTTGTCTTTCGGGAAATACGCCTGGCTCGTTGTAACTCCCCACGTGAATTCCCCGGATTCCGCCTCCCTCTCGTTCATCAGAAGTTCGAACAGCGTGGACTTGGGCAGCCCGTTCGGGCCGACAAATGCGATCTTGTCGCCTTTGTTGACCACGATGCTGAATTCGTCCAGTACCTTCTCCCCTTCCACCGTTACGCTCAGGCGGTCCACCGTCAACAGCTGCTTGCCGGCTTCGCGTTCAGGCTTGAAGTTGATGAAAGGATATTTCCGGTTGGAAGGCCTGATGTCCTCCAGCGTAATCTTCTCCAGCTGCTTTTTGCGGGATGTCGCCTGCTTGGATTTGGAGGCATTGGCCGAGAAGCGCTGGATAAATGCCTGCAGCTCTTTAATTTTCTCTTCTTTCTTCTTGTTCGCATCGCGTGTCAGCTGCAGCGCAAGCTGGCTGGACTCGTACCAGAAGTCGTAGTTGCCGACGTACATCTGAATTTTACCGAAATCGATATCCGCAATATGCGTGCAGACCTTGTTCAGGAAGTGCCGGTCATGGGATACAACGATGACGGTACCTTCATAGTCCATAAGGAAATTCTCCAGCCACTGGATCGACTCCAGGTCCAAATGGTTCGTAGGCTCGTCAAGCAGCAGATTGTTAGGGCGTCCAAACAATGCCTGTGCAAGCAGTACCCGCACCTTCTCATTGCCGCTCAGTTCGGCCATCTTCTTGTCATGAAGTTCGCGTGCAATGCCAAGGCCAATCAGGAGAGCAGCAGCGTCAGGCTCGGCGTCCCAACCGTTAAGCTCCGCAAATTCTCCTTCAAGCTCGCCGGCGCGCAGTCCGTCTTGCTCGGAGAAATCAGCCTTCGCATACAGTGCGTCCTTCTCCTTCATAATTTCATAAAGCCGGGTGTGTCCCATAATAACGGTCTCCAGCACCGGGTATTCATCGTATTCATAATGGTTCTGCTTCAGTACGGCCAAGCGTTCGCCCGGTGTCATATGGACCTCGCCGCTGTTAGACTCAATTTCCCCGGACAAAATTTTCAAAAATGTCGATTTGCCGGCTCCGTTTGCACCGATCAGGCCGTAACAGTTACCTGGTGTAAATTTAATATTTACATCTTCAAAAAGTGGGCGCTTGCCATATCGAAGCGTTACGCCGCTTGTACTGATCATATTTGCATTACCGTCCTTTATTCATTTTGGCATAAATCCGTGTCCTAGCTTCGTATTATAACACAGAACAAGGGCGGATTTGAACCTTCCGCCCTTGTTCTAGCTGATTTTCTATTTCCAGGATAAGGAACCCGCCTTAACCTTCCGGTTTTCAATCCGCAGCATTTCCCCATGTCCCAGCACACGGATGCGTTTTCTGGCGATGCCAAGACGCTTTCGCTCCGCCTCCAGCCTGTCAAGCGCTTCCTTCGGTGTATCGTCCGCCAGCTTGAACGTCCCGTAATGCATAGGCACCATCAACTCGGACCCGGTATCCAGAAACCCCTGCAGCGCTTCTTCCGGCGTAACATGCTGTGAGGTCATGAACCACTCCGGCTCATAAGCACCAATCGGCATCAAGGTTACATCAATATCAAACCGTTCCCCGATATCCTTAAAACCGCGGAAAAATCCGGTGTCTCCCACAAAGTACAGCGTAGGCGGCACAGGCTCCTCAGCCTCGCTGCCTTCATTCTGCAGGATTCTTCCATGGCTGGGCAGATGTTTCCCGGATTCCAGCACATATCCGCCCCAGTGGGAGGTGTTGGTATCCGTAAGCGTCCGGCGTGTCCAGTGCTGTGCAGGCACAAAGCTGATTCGTACCCCGCCGATCATGACATGCTCCCACCAATTCAACTCCACACAGTTATGGAACCCTTTTCTGATCATTTTGGATTTCAACCCGGACGGCACGATCAACTGGGTCTTCGCACTGTATAATTTGCGCAGGGAGTTGATATGCATGTGATCATAGTGGGAGTGGGACACGAGAATGACGTCAAGCGGAGGGACATCCTGAATGGGGATGCCCGGACGCGCAAGACGGCGGTTCAAGGCCATGCGTTCAGCCCATACCGGGTCGGTCACGATATTCAGCCCAAGGTACTGGATCAGAAACGTGGAATGTCCGATCCACGTCATTGTGGTCTCCTCCCTATTGCCATGAAGAAACTCCACATCCGCCGTATGGAACGGGACCGTAAAGGAATAATCTTTTATCTTGCGGCGGCGCTCTTCACGCCATTGCCGGAATTGTTTGAGCGTTTTATCCGTACTTACATTGTCGATGTTGTTGAAGCGGTACTTGGGCATTCCCTCATGGTCTCCTCTCCTTGATGGCATCCGTCCGGGAAGCTATATCTAATCGGCGGATGAATCCGGGTTATCTCTCTATATAAGTATAAATCAAGCAAGAGCAAAAGGAAAAAAGGCGTTTTTTTCCTCCAGATCATACGTATTATATGCATAATACACGCCTCTGATTGCAATCCGTACGAGTGCTTTCCGATACATGGCGAGCCCTCCTTTTCTCGATTGGAATATATATGCATTTTGTATATTCAAAGCAGCTTTTATCCGAACTCCCCGTTATACTTCAAAAATCAGTCATACTTTTGAAGCGCCAGACAAATGATGTACAATAGATTACAAGAAATTTTAAATTATTTTGCTGTAAGGAGGCTCGCTGGAATCCATGAAAATTACTTCAATCGAACCGACTCCGAGTCCGAACACGATGATGCTTCACCTGGACGAATCGCTGGAGCCGGGAATTCGCAAAACATATACACTGGAAACAGAACGTTCCGCGCCTCCTTTCATCCGCCGTATGCTGCGGATCGACGGGGTAAAGAGCGTATTTCACACCGCTGATTTTGTCGCGCTGGACCGCAAGGGCAATGCCGACTGGGCAGCCATTCTCGGAGAGGTGCGCGAGCAGTTCGGCGCGGACGCGGCGGACACGAACTGGGACATTCCCGGGGAAGGTGAAGTTGAAGCCTTCGGGGAAGCACACGTATTCGTGCAGTTCTTCCGCGGTGTTCCCATGCAGATTCGCGTCAAAGCAGGCGGACAGGAGGAGCGCATTTCCCTTGCCGACCGCTTCGTCAACGCGGTCACTGAGGTGGCCAGCGCTACCCTGATCAAGGAACGAAAGCTTGTTGATTACGGCATCCGCTATGGCGAGCTGGCTGATATCGCACGTGAGGTGGAGCAGGAGCTTGAAGCCGCATATCCGCCCGAGCGCCTGTCCAAGGTAGTGGAACAGGCCATTGCCCATGGCAAGGACAGCGGCGAATTCATCGAGCAGCGGCGCGCATACACCGACGCAGAGATTGAAGAAGCGCTGGGCAGCGAGGATTGGCGCGTACGGTATGCGGCCATTGATGCCATGGAGCCGGCCCCCGAGCGTCTGTCGCTGATCACCCGCGCGCTGCGTGATGAGAAGATGCAGGTTCGGCGCCTGGGCGTAGTCTATCTCGGCGATGTGCGCACTCCCGAGGCCATGGAGCTGCTGTATGAGGCGCTGCGCGACCCTTCGGCTTCCGTACGACGGACGGCAGGCGATACCCTCTCCGACATCGGCGATGCTGCCGCTACCGCTCCGATGATTGCGGCGCTGAAGGACAGCAGCAAGCTCGTGCGCTGGCGGGCAGCGCGTTTCCTGTATGAAGTCGGAACCGAGGATGCCCGCGATGCGCTGGAGCAAGCGGTGGAGGATCCCGAGTTCGAAGTCAGCCTGCAGGCCAGAATGGCCCTGGAGCGGATCGAATCCGGAGAGCAGGCCGCAGGTACGGTATGGCAGCAGATGGCGAAGCGCAATTCCTGAGGAAGCCTGAAAGGTATGATGCACAACGAAACATCCGCAGCTTCCCTGAAGAAGGAGCAACATAGCAATAACACAAAGACCGTCCCGGCAGCTATTTAGCTCCGGGACGGTCCTGCAATCCATTAATCCATTTCCATTATGTCTTTTGTTCTCTCAGATGCAGCAGCTATCAATAGATATACAATCACGATTCCGCACGAGATGGGTCCCAGCATACTAACACTCTCTCCTTTTTAACTAGGATATGCAGAGGTAAGCGGCCGAATGCTACTTATATTTTCCCCAGAATCTCGTTGGATAAACAAATACAGGTGAGAATCAAGTATAATTCCTTTGTAACTGTTTAGCATCAGGTCTGTCGAAAGAGACCATAAGGAATTTAGTGCAATAATCATGAAGAAATAAAGGATGAGGCGAGCTTCTTACGGTGTGGACTATATCGTAGGGAACCTTATGTTTGAATGCCACAACGGTATCTATTCGTTCGACCACGGGTTATAATGGGGATAAGGAGTTGATGAGAATGGCGGGTTTGAAGAAAGTCACCTTGGATAATCAGACGCAGGAAGCGCTTTGGAGTCTGCTTCATGATCAAAATGAAGTTATAGCCGATGTTTTGGGCACAGAAGTAAAATTGACAGTACTTGCGAAGCTTGCAGATCATGCCGATACGGATGATATTGTCGCCGAGATCGAGTCTGACCCGGAATTGAAGGCAATGCTGCTTGCATCTGATGAAGATATCAAGGCCGGAAGGGTATACACGGCAGAAGAAGCTATTCAGTATCTTAAGGATTACCATTCCAAGTAATGCGCAAGGTTAGCTTTTCCCAGAGCGTGTTAAATCGGATTGCCAATATACGAAGTATTCATTTTTCATCTCAAGAAACTGCACGTTTCCAAGTTGAACTGATCGGAACCATTCGTGACCGACTTTCCACGATCACGCCATTAGCGGGATACCATGAATACAAGAGAGGACCTTGGGCGAATACACGACGTATTCTTGTTTTTGATTATAAGGTCTATTACGTTTATCTCTATGAAAGTGATGAAATCATTGTAAAAGGTATTAAAGCGCCGTGTATGAAATGATACCTTTCTTCAGATGAGTCGATCACTTTTCGCAATTTTATTGAAATGGAATCTTTCCCTCGATACCTATACCGATAGTTAGTCCTCAGAGATTCGCGCGCAAGAGCCGAACACAGGTGACAGTGTTCGGCTCTTTAATTTGCCAAGGGAGGTGGGGTCAACTGCGATGGGAGGAACGCTTCGCTCTCGGAGCGCCTCACAACAGTCAAATGGAATCCCCTGGGCTTTAAATATGATTAGTCCAAAAAGCCAGTCGAGCCGGAGCTGTTGATTGCATCCGTCTTGCCGGAGTTGCCAGGCATTAATCCCAAGCGGTTATGTACCTGTTGATTAATTTCGTGCAGACGCTTGGTATGCTCGGTAGCCGATTGAATGATAATCCGGTTCGATTGCTCATATTGGTCCATGGCGCTGAACAGATCGCTCATGGCTCGGTCAATGGATTCGAGTTGAATTCCCGGCCTTCCCAGCAGTTCCGTCGTTTTTTGCGTCGTTTCCTTCAGTAAGCGCGCGTTGTCTTCAAACATATTTTGCAGCGTATGGTTTGCGGCATTCACGGCATTGATCGTTTCCACTTGATCCTGAAGCGCAAGGGCGATCATCGCGGATACCGTAATCAGATGCTGCGTTTTATCAATCGTCGCATCTACCGAGTCGATGAGTTTATCATTATTATCATTAATAATATCTGCACCGGCGATCGCTTGCTGGTACAGCATCACCATTTCCTCAAACGACTGAATGCGGGTTACAACCTTGCGCAGCCCTTTCTCCAGCTGTGTTTTGCGAAGCTCATTTGCCGGCTTGGCAATCTCGGCTTCAAACATTTCTTTCAATTTATGTCCCATTGCAATACGAACCTGCAAATTATAAACGGATTCGATAGAAGACCTTTTCAGATTCTTCATATAAGCAACGTTTTCTTCCAGCGTCTCTTTGCCATTTCGCAGCGAGGAGACGATGGCATCGACATTCGTTTTCACCGATTGATATTTATAAATATAATTTTTGAGCGGGCTTTTTTTCAGAAGCCTATCAAAAAATCCGATTTGCTTGCTCTTGCTTAATGAATCAATCTCGCTTCTCAGCTTCAGTATGCTATTGGGAACCTCGGACCGGTTACCGGACATTAAATCATTCACAGGACGCTGCAGCATGGCCAAGGATTGACCGGCCTGCTCCATCGTTTTTTGGCCCATTCTGCCGATGGAATCCATCAGAGTTTCAAGCTCAAGGTTGTCGGAGGTTGAGATTTTGGAAATGAGCTGCTGGGCTTCAGATTCAACCTTCGTTAAATCTACCGGTTTGATTTGAACAAGAGTTGTTGACATGCTGTTCCTCCTTAATTTGACGCACTGTATCTTTGCTGAATTAAATCCATGCGTGTTTTTAATTCAATTAAATCTTTTTGTTCGATGCTTTCGACGTATTGAGAGAGCTTCGAATTAATATCCTTCATTCCGTTCAGCAGCAGACGCCGGTTTTGGCGTTTCGCCTCAGGTCCCAAATTAAGAAACGGATTGACGGCTCCGTTAATATCTTTAAAGACCAAGCGCTGAATGTTGTGATTAATGTTGGGATCGTTCATCTTCTTTAATTGAGGAATCAGCCGCAGCACACGGGTGAGCACCTTTAGTGTCTTCTCTACAATTTCATCATCAAGGGTATTTTTCTGCCCTTCGGATATGATCATTTCTTCTAATACATGGATGTATTGAATCACCGGTCCCCAAAACGGATCATTTTCTTCTTGAGCACGCTCGTTCTGGTCATACACCTGATTGCTTGCCTGATTTTGTACCTGGTTATCGTTAGGTGAAGCCTGTGTTTCCCTCCGCTCATTCACAGGCAGGTAAGGCTTGTACTTGATTCCCTTTTGCGAACGGCGCAAGTAGCCAATACTCAATAATGCAAAAATTGTCGGTATACATAGGTTCAGGAAATCGGGAAGGATGCGGGATGTTATAAACTGTGAAATTAAAAATCCGACAATGGATATCCCTGCTGCTACACCATATCGCATAATTGTTCTCACCTCTTACTGATTGCTGTTGGACATGCAACGCCCTGCCATTACTTGGTATTCTCTAGCCTTCATGATACAGGGCGCCCTATTATACTGTCAATTTTTGAATATGCCCTTTATGGAAAGATCCGCTTCATGACCATCTCTTTTTCGACATGGGTTGCCATAATTCCGAATTCAGGATCAGGTACCTCCACCTCTTCATCCAGGAGCAATTTAATCGCAAGATAAGGAAAATTGATCCCGGTCAAGCAAGAGGTATAAAGACCGCCCGATGTTCTCGGGTTAATCTCAAGCAGCTTGGGCTTGTCCCCCTGATAAATCACCTGAATATTGAAGTTATACTGGAGTGGTAATACTTGATGGATTTGATGTGCCCAATCTATTAACAGCTCGTTCTTCTCCAACAGGCGCACCCGGCCTTCCACCTTTTTACGCGGTACAGCAGCCAGCAAGGAGGATGAGGACGCAAGGCAATCAATGCTGTATTCATGCCCCTTCATGAACTCCATCACCATCAGTGGCGGGAACGCGGGAACACTTGAAAGCAAACGAATCGCTTCATCCAGATGAATATAGGGTCCGCATGTGTCATAAAGACTCATAATCGATGGCCGTGCTTCCTGGATCACCCGAAAGCCTGCGCCCCCTTCTCCGCTCGCCGGTTTAAAGCAAACCTTGTACCCCTTTGCTTTCAGTCGGTGATAGGCTTCTTTAAATTCCTCCACAGTTGACACGACCTCATAATCCGGCAAAGTGATGCCCTCTAGAGCTGAGAGTGCTGAAAATAATTTGCCTTTATCAGATACCAGGCCGATAAGATCGGCATCTCCGGCAGCTAATAGCTTTGTCCCGATGCTGGCAAATTCCGCATGATGCTTTACAATTTCCGACATTCCGAAATGAGGGATGAAAATATCAATGCGATGTTTTTTGCAAAAATCGAGACAATACCCTGGATACTCATGAACAGGCAAGCTGGGCTCAAGCTCGGCATAATCTGCAATCTGTAACATCAGAGAGTGTTTTTTTGGATGTGTCACATAAATCTCAAACTGCCTTTGATCCGCGTTATGACGAATCATTTCAGCATAGTGGCTTGCGGTTGAAAAAGTCCGATTATACCAAATACGTAAGCCCATAAAGTTCTCTCCTTCATTATAAAATGCCGGAAACCTGCTGCTGTATATTCAAAAAATAGTCTGTAATCTCCTCAATGAGTTCTTCTGCAGCCTTTATTCCTGACAGCCGTGTATATCGTACCCCCTCGTTCTCCGGCTTGCGGGCATACAACTCGCCATGCCTTGGCGATAAAGCAAGATCGGAGATGCTCAGCAAACTTTCATCCAGCAGGGAATCCCCTGCCGAAGCAATATACCGTGCTCCCACAAGCTCGCGAATATAAAGAACCGCATCCCCTTTATTGACGCCGGCAGGCACTAAATACAGCTTTCTCCCCTGAAGTGATACATGCCAGCCCATGCCCTCCAAACGGTGCCTGAATTCTTCAATAATGGGAACCGGTACACGCTCGGGATCCAGAATAACGGTAAAGAACAGCTCATCCGAAAAATTCACTTTCTTGACCCACTCCGGTGAGCTAATCTGCTCAAACGCTCTTCTTACCTCCTCGAAAGAGGCGCTCTCCATCAAAGCTCTTTGAATTTGAGCCGACCATTCCCGATCCATGACCCCGTTAACCAAAACTTTCCCGCCGTTGCTTGTCACCGCATATTTCGGCTTCAGAAATTCCTGAATATAGAAAATCCGCTTATACTGCTCCTCTGTCCTGGTCGTAACGGGAATGAACAGCGCTTGATCAGCAAGGTTTTGCAGTAGTTCGATAGAGGTTTGAGTCATATACGAAATATATTCCCCTTGGTAAAGCTCAACCGGAACAAGCTCATGCTCCGGAACTGCGCCCATTGATTTTCTGGAATAAATAAGAGTCCTGTCCAGATCGCTTGAAAAGATCATACTTTCTCTCCTTTGGCCGGCCGAATGATTCCACAGCATGAGTATGTTAATTCAGGGTAAACCTCAACTGGGACATTTCTGTCCTGTGCCAGCAGACGAATATGCTCCAGATTCGGATTGTCCTCCCGGTCAACAAGTATCTTCCAGGGCACTCGTCTCAGCAGCACCCGGGTCGTTTCACCGACGCCCGGCTTGACCAAATTAACGTCACTGATGCCGAAGTCATGCTGAATGCGCGTTATATCCTGCATTCCCTTCCATGATTCTTCTTCCGGATACCGGTATAGCTGCTCGGCTTGCAGCTTCGCCTGCTCAGCAACTTCGGCGAAGAAGGCTGATACCTGATCGGCAAACAGATTCGACACATCTTCAGCCAACCATTCACGATAATATTTTGCTCCATGAAAATCATGTGGGCCAATAAGGTCAGGGCGTAGAACAGTCCGGCTTACCAATCCGGAGACAGTAGAATTTAATGCAGCGCTCGGGATCAGAAAATCTTCACGGGTTCCGAAGGTCAGGGAGCAGTGGCCGGGATCTGCAAGGACAGCCAAGTCATCGTTCAGGCGAAGTTGATATTTTTCGTAAAATGCTTGGCAAGCCTCTATAAGCACTTTGCGGATCGCTCCCTTGCCTGTCCAGCCGTCCACAAACTGAATCTCGCTGGATGGATGATTTTGCAGCATATAAAGAAGCGCATTTTCATCGATCCCTTTACCTCTGATAATCGAAATACTATAGTGCGGCAAGGCTGTATCATAAGTTTTTTCAATATAACGTTTGATCAGTATCCCAATGGGCGTTCCGGCACGGGCCAGAGATGCCAGCACCAGGTTAAATCCTCTTTTTTTCAGAATAAGCTCTGCAGCCACCGCCGCAGCCAGAGCCACCTTTTTGGCGGTGCTTTGCAATGTTCTGTGAAATAAATCAAGGTACTCCTGCGTAGGCTGGTATTCTACCGGAAGCATTTCGGAGTAATGCCTGCCCGCCTGGATCGCTTCTTCCCGGTCTTCTGTCGGAACTTCAAGCTTGGCGTCGCTTATATTCTTTAGCAGAAAAACAACATCCTCCGCTTTATAGCTGCCCATTAACGGCGGAGACAGCAGTCTGGTGTCTAGTATCATAATGTACACTCCTTATCCTTAAAACAAGACCATATTGATTTGGGGGATGCCCGTAGACAGAAGAGCCTTTTCATAAGATTTAAGAGCATCGGGATGGCTCGACCGTTCTATAAAAACAAAGAGCTCTCCGTACACTCCCTTGGGAACATTATAGAAATAGTAAGGAATCGCCGGATCATCCGGAGATTGAAAAGCAAATTTGTTCTTGACTGCATATGCTTCATCCGCAAACGGATGAATCGGGCTCCTTGTGCTTGACTGATAGAAAATACCTTCTCCCATTTCCGCCGCAATTCTCATGGGAATATACATGAATTCTCCCGTACCCAGACAGAGGGTGCTTTTGTCCGTTCGATACTGCATTAGACACGCTGCTGCATTCGAGATAGATTCATCCAATGCATAGCTTTCCTGGGCACTCATTCCAAATCGTCCCGATAGTTTCAGATACGGCTCTTTATTCACATCACCAAGAGAATTGACGGAAGAATAGCCGAGATGATCAAAATATTCAGACAGCGAGATACTGCGGATTCTCTGTTCTCCAGCCTCATCCGTCGGCAGATGCGAGAGGTTTGCCATAACCTCCGGCGTTCCGCTCACGCTAATTTTTCCTTGTATCAGGGAGATACAATCTATCGTAATGCCCATGCTTTGTTCAACCTGCGTGAATTGCGACTTTTGCTCTTCTGACCGCCAGTCCAGGAGACTTGCCAGCACATAGTGCCTTCTGGGATGCTTTTGCTGGATATCCTTAATAATGTTAAGGGCCGTTTTGCCGGTTGTGATTTCATCATCGACCAAAACAATCGTATCCTCACCCTTGAAAAAATCAGCATCAGCCGCATAACAACGGTGGGCTGTGGCATGAGAATGCTCCTCCTCGAAGCTCAAGCGGGGACTGGTTTCATGAATGTTCTCCCTTGTCGTATGAATAAATCTGGCTGGACCTGTAAACAGATCAAACATCCCATGTCCCAAAGCTGTCGCGGTTTCTGCAAACCCGATAAATATTGTGGGCTTGGGGACGGGAAGACGATTCTGCTTCAATTTCTCATGCAGCTTGGCAGCTTCCGCCGGATCGCTGAATCCCCGCACAATCTCGTCCATTTCGACCGGAAGCTGCTCCCCGTTTTGAGCCTGGAGCAGAAGCCCCAAGCTTAATGCGCCCAGCAAACCAGTGTGAGGCTTAACAGGGATATGCTTGCCGAGAATTTTGCTGACAAATAAAAAGCTTCTTTTCTTATTGATCCGCGCTGCCAGGGCAAAGAGATCATCCAGTGGAATCTGATACGGATTGTCCGTAATTTGAATATCCAGGTTTAATTGATCCAGCACATTAAATGAGTATTTGTTCATGTTCTTTTTCTCCAAGGAGTAGAGTTGTAAAATTAACGTTTTCTTGAAGCACGCCATACACCCTTGCCCGTGCCAGCATTCGCTGCGCCCAGTTGAGATGGGGTTTGATTTCATTCATTTTATTGGAATATTTGCTTTTGAATACGCCCAGCATACCGGTGTTATTGTCGATAATAGACAATGCGTCCATATATTCCTCATGTGTCACAACATACATCGATTGAACCGGCAGAATGTGGGTTGGATGAATGATCGTTTTTCCAATAATTCCATTTTCCTTGTCCATGGCTATCTCACGGATCAACCCGTCTACGTATCTATTCAAAATTTCCATTCTGCGCTTTCTGCCTACCCTGCCTGCGGTTTCTTCAAACAAGGTCTGTCTCAGTTGCGGCTTAAGCACCCGATCCGACTTGAAATACTCCCATACAGGCCCGGAAATGACATGTCCGTCTTCCGCACGTCCAAAGTAATTTATAATATCGGTAATACAATCCCGGATCACGGAGATATCATAAATCGTCATGTCAGGGCTTCTGCGCAAGCCAAACAAACTTGAAAAATCAGTAGCCCCAATCCGGATGTTCAATATGCAGCCTTTATACTGTGCGATGAGTTGTCTGAGTGCCGATAAGGTCTGGTATCTTACTTCTTTATAGATGACATCCGATGATTCAAGAATGGGCAGTCCATATAATGTCGGTGATGAGAGCGGCTTGGTATAATTATAGCTTTGGATGATTTCAAGATATTGCTGCCCATTGGAAAGCGAGAATTTCGGCAGCATAAATCCTGTAATCATTTCCGTCGTTTCTTCAAAGATCGTAATGATGCGTTTGAGCTGCTGCGGTGACCGTACCCGGATAAATATTAATGGGATGCTTTCTTCACTGACTGCTCCCAGCTTGATCATGGTGTAGAGACGATAGATTTGATCCAGCATGGAGGCCTCCGCCTGTTCAACTTGATGGTCGCCAACCGCATCTTCCAAGTCTATAACCATGGAGGTAAGGCCTTTGATTTTATTGTCTATAATGTCTTCCACAATAGCAGGCCTTGTAGCCGGCATGTATAAGGCGGCGCCCACTGCATACGCCAAGGTCTCTTTTGGGGTCCGGTTGGTAAAATGAGACGGGGCTATATGAAATATTCCGGCTTCCTCTTCCGGCTGCAAATAGTTAAAATAGCGCACATTTCTTCCTCCTTGACATGCAGCGTAATTCCAGGTTGCGGCACCTGCCAACAAAAATGCGAGTACACTCTAAAATCCAAAAAAAACCCTCCCAGTGAAAGGAGGGACCCGAAATTTAGACTATGCGGATTTTACAGAGCTGGATTTTTTGCGGATGGAGCTGAAAATAATGGTCCCGACAAATACAGCGATCAGGATAGCAAAGAAGAGATAATGCGACATCTCAAATCCTGCTACAGCCGCAAGCATTTTAGCCCCGATAATGATGATGAGAATAAACGCCGCTTGTTCAAGTTCCGGATACTTGTCAATCAATTTCAGGAATACCTGTGCGACCCCCCGCATCATCAGCACACCCAAAATGCCGCCAAGGAACAGCACCCAAACTTCATTGCTTACGCCAAAAGCTGCAATGACGCTATCAATACTAAAGGCAATATCCATAGCTTCTACGGCAAGCACGGTTTGCCAAAAACCTTTGCCTTTATTTTGGACCTCTTCTCCTCCCTCTTCCTCGCTGGCAGGCTGACGGCGAATATAAGGAAGAATTCCATAAAACTTGATTTCAAGCTTGAACAGGTGGCTGAGCGCAATCCACAAGAGATAAAGACCCCCGACAATCTTGACCCAAGTGATTTTAACAAGGAAGGTGCCAATGCCGATGGCGATGAACCTGAAGACGTAGGCCCCCAATAGACCATAGAACAATGCTTTCTTCTGCTGCTCTTTAGGCAAATGTTTGACAAGCACGGCCAGCACCAAGGCATTATCTGCCGAGAGCAGCCCTTCTATGATAATCAGAGAGAATATAATTCCCCAGCTTGCCGGCTCGCTTAAAACTTGCCCCATATGCTCCCAGTTAAAAAATGAAGAAAAATTATCTATTAAACTCTGGAAAAAACCGCTCACTTACTTTCCCCCTTTAAAATATCGGACCTATTTCCATCCGGTTGTCCACTGCATATTCCAGCCGTAAGCTCGATCAAGCTCCTTATGACCTGAGGTATAGTGGACCAGCTTTTCCACACTAAAGGTCTGATTGTTAACATTGGTAATTAATGCAATACCACACATGCCCTTTCGGTTATTATGCTCGTCCAGGCGAACCTCGATATCGGGGCCTCCGCTTTGCTTGATAGTAACGATACCATCAGCTTCCGCCCAATTCGCAATGCCTTCATAGATATAAGCGAAGACCAGTATACGTTTGATTTCCGAGAGATAATTGCCATTGATGCGAAGGTTTTCCCCAGTCTTCACCATCCCGGTCCGGTCGTCCCCATCCAGCGCAACATAGGGCTCGTCATCTAAAGAACCAAACTGTCTTCCCAGAGCTTGAACGACGCCTTTATAGCCGTCTTGTAATTCGAAGAGACACCCGAGATCCAGATCAATTTTTCTTGCAGAACCAAAGACAGACTTTTGGCCCTGGGTCCAATTTAGATTGATCAAAATCTCGCCCAGCGGGCCCGCACCCTTTTGCAGATTGATTTTGTCTCCGCGTTTCTTGAGCTCAATCTTCGACAGGTTGACAGGCTTAGGGGCCGGAAGTGGAGGCGTGTGCTTTTGCTCATTCACAGGCGCCGGAGCAAGAACGCTCTTGGACGGTTGAGGAGCCGGTGAAGATGCGGATTCTTCCTTGACTTCGATGCCATAGCTTTGACAAAGGGCTTCAAGCCCGCCGGAATAGCCTGCAGCGATGGAATTGAACTTCCATTGCCCCTGATGCCGGTAGAGCTCCCCTACAACAATGGCAGTTTCCACACTGAAAGGAGTGTCTATATTGAATCGGATAACCTCCTGGCTGTTCGCCGGATCAATGATTCGAATATATGTATTTCGAACCCTTGCAAAGCTTTGTGACCGTTTTTCTCCCTCATAAACGGTGAGAGAGAAGGAAATTCTTTCGTACTGGTCAGGTACGCTGTTAAAATTGACCTCCAGTTGCGCTTTATCCGCTGCCCCGGCCAAATTTGCAGCCTGCTGCCGGACAGTTACACACTGATTGGGACCGGCAGGATTGCCGTAAAAGATCAGATCGGAATCCTGCGTGACCTTGCTATTTCCAGACAGCAGAAAGGAGGAAAAATCGATATCCACGCCATGAGCAACTTCCCAGCCCATGCCAATAACAACATTTTTCAAGTGAGGGTTCGTTTTCGTAAGATCCGCTTTTTGGCCTTTGATCAACGTAATCGTCATCTATACCAACCTTTCAAAAAACTCATTACCGGGTGCTGATGACCCCGCACCCGGCTTGATATTACTGAGCATCTAAGCCGTAACTCATAACCATTCCCCTATTAAACGGTTACTCCGTAATCCCGGCACAATCCGGCAAGCCCATCCTGGAAGCCGCTGCCAACCGCACTAAACTTCCATTCGCCATTATGCCGGTACAGCTCTCCCACAGTGATAGCCGTTTCAATGGAAAAGTCTTCACCGAGATCATAACGGATCAATTCTTCGTTGTTTGCTTCATTCACAACACGGACATATGAATTGGCCACCTGGCCGAAATTTTGATTTCTCTCTCTTGCTTCATGGATCGTAATGCAGAAAGCGATTTTATGAACCTCAGCCGGCACATTGGCCAACTCTATCATGACCGACTCGTCGTCCCCCGCACCTTCACCGGTACGGTTATCACCAGAAATGGCTATGGAATGATTGCTGTTCGACGGATTATTATAGAAGATGAAATCCTGATCGGAACTCACTTTGCCTGCGGCATTCAGCAGAAAGGCTGAGGCATCCAGGTCAAAGTCAGCACCACCATCATATTTGTTGGTATCCCAGCCCAAGCCTACGATCACTTTCGTAAGACCCGGATTCGTTTTCGTCAGATCGATTTTTTGCCCTTTGGATAAACTGATTGCCATGATTAAATTTCCCCCTTATAAGTTATAATCAGAGCCCGAAATCTCCTGGTGCTACACCAAGCACCTCACAGATCTCTCTAACGGATTTCTTTTCCAACTCGTCGAAGTCACCGTCAGCCGCCCCCACTGCACAGCATACTCCCACAATGATTCTTCCAACTTCAGGTTTGGATTTGAATTTAGCGATGACTCGCATCGCTTCCTGCTTGCCAACCATAACATCAAAATCCATATTGCCGGCATAATGATTGAAACGTTCAATCACTTCGCTCATGTTAAATACCTTCAATTCCTCGCTGCGGCCCAAATATCCGGCCATCTTTTGCTTTTCTGAAGCATCGATGGTTCCGTCAGCAACGGACACAATGGCACATCCTGCTACGATCGCTTCAAGCAAATCCTTGTTTTTAAACTTTTTCACATTGTCGGAAAGAGTTCCTTTTGTACGAGACAGCCATCCTTGGAAAGCGTTCATAGCCCCTGACATTTAGGTTAACCTCCAATTGTTTAATTACGATAAAATGATAAAAAAAGTCGTATCAGCTCGTTGTTTGTTTCATTACCAGCATAAAGTATGAAATGCAACCAAAATGCTTACTTCTTTCTTGTTTGGATCACTGTCCGGTTAAGCGGAAAGGCCAAAGTCACGGATCAACCCGGCGAGGCCGTCTTGATATCCACTGCCGACAGCGCTAAATTTCCATTCGCCGTTATGACGGTACAATTCGCCAACAACGATCGCCGTCTCCACGGAAAAATCCTCGCCAAGATCGTAACGGATCAGCTCTTCGCCGGTTTCTTCATTGACTATCCGTGCAAAAGCGTTCGATACTTGTCCGAAATTCTGGTTGCGTTCCGCACCCTCATGGATCGTGATGCAGAATGAAATTTTCTCAATGTCTGCAGGAACGGCAGCCAAATCCACCTTGAGCTGTTCGTCGTCCCCTTCGCCTTCTCCAGTGCGGTTATCGCCGGTATGTACAACAGATCCGTTTGCATTTTTCGGATTATTGTAGAAGATGAAGTCTGTTTCTGTCTGGGCTTTTCCTGCTCCGTTCAAGCAAAAAGCAGAGGCATCCAGGTCAAAGTCGGCGCCGCCGTCATATTTATTGGTATCCCAGCCCAAACCTACAACCACTTTCGTAAGACCCGGATTTGTTTTTGTCAGATCGATTTTTTGTCCTTTGGATAAGCTGATTGCCATGATTAAATCTCTCCTTTATATAGCTTATATAGTTCAAATCTACAATGAATTATTGGAACCGTTGCGCCAAAATATCGATATGAGCAGCGTGAGCCCCTTCGCCCACAGCGTTAAACTTCCATTCTCCATCATGCCGATAGATTTCCCCGGCCAGCAGAGCTGTATATCCGCCGTAGTTATCCGTCAAATTAAAGCGGACAAGCTCCTCATTACTCTGTGAATTCACAACCCGAATATAAGCGGATTCTATCATTCCAAAATCCTGGCCGCGTTGTTCACATTGATAGATATTAACGACCATCAAAATCTTCTCGACATCGGCGGGAACCTTTTTCAAATCAATCATAATTTGCTCGTCATCCCCGTCGCCTTCACCCGTTAAGTTGTCGCCGGAGTGTTTGACAGAGCCGCATCCGCTAACTTTATTATAGAAGCAGACCAGATTGGAATCTTTCTCAAGTCTTCCTTGTCCATTCAGCAGGATAGCCGAGGCGTCACAATCAATGTTCGCACCTCTTTTCCTCCCGAAAAAGCCTTTTGTCTGAACCGGGTCCCACCCCAAACCTACCGTAAGAAATGAGAGGCCTGAACTCCCTTTTGTCAGGTCAATCTTCTGCCCTTTAACCAACGAAATCCCCAAACTCGACACCCTCCCCGGGATTTTTCTCCCAAACTTAAATATAGTACTAATAACCCAAAAAAAACTAGACGCATGCATCTTACTCTTCTACTACGCATAGGGGAAATATATGGTTTCATTTGCATAATATTTTTGCGTCTATTGGGTCGTTATCTCAATTATACCTTATAATTCTTCGCAATGTCCGATTTTTCACCAAAAAAATGCAAATTTCTCCTGCTCAAAAAGGAAATTCTCCCAGATCAAAATAACATTTAGGAAAAACAGATTATATCTTTGGAACTACTAGCAAAAGATGTGTACTGGTGCCGTAGTCTTGATAATAATGAACAATAAACAGCCCGTTCCCCCTGGAAACGGACTGACTCTATAATTTTCAAATCTCTTCTATACAATTAATGCATTCCGGAAACGGCGTGATCCCGAAAAAACCTTCTGCACAACAAACCGATCAAAGCCGCAAGACCTGTCAATCCGGCAGCAAACAGGTACAAATTCACGATCCCGAACCTTTCGGCGATCCAGCCCATCAGCAGCAGGGAGACACAGAACATCAGATTCATGAGCACCGCCTGGGCTGACAGCACTTTCGGCAAATCCGCATCCCCCACGCTTTTTTGAATTAAAGTTCTTCGACTAACAATTGACAGCTCTGCGGGCGGACCCATCAGCAGCACGATGAGCAGTGTCAGGGCAGCCGATTCGTTCAGTGCGTAAAACGCTGTCAATACACCATAGCCGAACATGCCTGCCACCATTGATCCGAACAGCCTCTTCTCCAGCAGACGGGTGCAAGCCAGCACCAGCAGCCCCCCTCCTATGGCTCCCGCAAAATAGGCAGCATTAATGTATCCCCACCAGGCCTCGCCTTTATGCAGCACTTCCTGGGCAAACGCCAGGGTAAAGGCCCCTACCCAGACCGAGCCGCCAAGCATATCCACCATATCGATGAACATAAGCAGCTTCAGCCTGCTGCTGGCAGCGATCAGCCTCCAGCCTTCCTGCATCGTCTTCCACCGCTCCGTCTTTCCGGAATGTCCGGAATCGTCCTGCGGAGAACCCGCCATTTCTGCCCCTTCCTCAGAACGGACACGGGTGTGGGGATTCAGCCAGTATCTGTCGTCCGTTTCCAGCGGATCACGGATCAATGCTGTAAAAACAAGCGCGACTGCATAGAGTCCCCCCGCAAGCAGCAGCGTTTTCTCCGCTCCCAATACGGCCACCAGCACACCGCTCAAACCCCAGCCTGCAAGCTGAACGGTCTGGTCGCTGACAGAAATCAGGCTGTTTGCCTTCATTAAGGCAGCGCCGGGGGCCAGCCGCGGCACTAGTGAGTTGCGCGCGGGAGTAGTCCAGCCATCCAGGAAGGATAAAGCTATAACCAATATAAATACGATAGTCCAGCCCCCGGAGGGCCCTGTCATCCACAAATGGAATATTAGAATTGCAAACAGCAGCAGCTGTCCCATTTGGGAGATAAACAGAATGAGCGGAAGCTGGAATCTGGCCAGCAGCAGAGGGGCGAAGAAGCCGCTGATCATCTGGGTCCCCATGCGCAGCAGCGGAATCAGAATGGCGGTGATGATCGAATCGGTCCCATGAAAGATCAGGGAGATTAACGCCATAATGTACAACACATCCGCAGCGTTCGACATCGACTGAGTACCTATCAAGTAAGTAAATGACCTTTTGTGCATATGTACTCCTTACTCTGCATTTTTCGGCACACTTTCCACTGTGCAGCAAAAAAGCCGCAGTGTACTGCGGCCACAAGTTTTAAAATCATATTATCAATTATGTCCACGAAAGCTCTACCCTGAGCCCGCCCGTCCCCTTTAAATCGCTCACTTTATAAGAAACAGACTTGACCCCCAACTTGTACAGCACCTGCAGATCCTGCTTCAACTTGCTCTCGCTCCCCTTGTAGACAAAAAGCAGAGAACGCGAACCGCTCTTCATCGCTTTGCTGGCTAATGTCTTAATGTCACTGGCCGTACTCAGCGTATTTCCATTCTGAGTCAAATCGTATTCGAGGGCTTGATACAGCTGCTTGTACGCCTTGGATGCTGCGCCGCCTGGCGCGATCAAGCTGTTCAGCGTGTCCCGGTAGGACGTGCTGGCAGCCGGATATTGCTTGGTCCAGGCGTGATCCTGCCGCATTTCCGTATCAGTCAGCATATAGTATGTGGTGCTCACTTCATTGGGACGGTCCGGCGTCGGGTCATCCCAAGTGGTATCCATATGATACCATTTGCCGTCCAGCTGCACAAGATTCCAGGCATGAAGCTGCCCGCCTGCTCTTCCTTCTATGATCCGGTTGGGGATGCCGGCCTGATTAAGCATCTTATATGCCAGCAGAGCATAGCCCTGGCACACTGTACTGCCTGTACTCAGCCCGTCATAGGCCGTATATTTCTGCAGTGTCTCATCATACTTAAGCCGTTTTACAATCCAGTCATGTATAACCTTCGCCTTTTCATGATTAGACATGCGCGGAGTTATCATTTGGGCGAGTGCCGTCTTAACCGTACTGTCTACGAAAGCCGTTTGTTCCTTGGTCTCCCGATAGTTCAGTTTTACGGTTACATCAGCCGATGTGGCAGTCCCCTTGTAGCTGAATTCATAGCTCTTGATCGTATAGTTTATGTAAGGGTCAATTATCATGGCCTGATCAATTGCGGTCTGAAGCCTGCTTTTGAGCTCCTGTACATTGCCTTTGTACGTGAAAGATATCGTTTCACTGCGGGTCTGCATCGCATCGGCCAGCTTTTGCTGCAGCTGATCGGCTGAGATGGAGGCCGCCGTATTCACTGCACCCGCCGCATATGCATTGTCCCAATCCATAACCTGCGGAACCATGACGGTGAGGAGTGAGCCTGCTACCAGCAGCCTGGACATTCTGGAGCCAATGGTTTTCTTCATGAGCAGCTCCTGCCTTTCTTAGTAATTTAGCAGCATGAAATATGTATATCCCAAAAAAATATCATGCTTTGGACCTATAATCAGCTAAAGCAATTCAGGAAATTACAACCATTTTACCATAAAACGATTACAGTCCGTATAAAAAATATTGCAGATTTTTGCGAATTTTGCCGTTTTTTTTCGGTCGGGATCATCTGGAATATCACTTTTTCCCAAAGAAGTAGCACTTGCGAGGTGTCGTTTTAGAACAAAAAAGAGCGCCCCCGGGTCCATGGACCCTGAGACACTCCCACTGGCTTGCTGTTCTGTGCCACACTTATCTGAATTCGGATAATTGGTTATTTAGACCACGGGTTGCGCCGTATACCTCACGGTATAGAGCGAACAGCCTTTCATACTGCCGTACAGCCTCTTCATCCGGAGAATAACGCTTGGCCGGCCGGATAAACGCCTGTGCGCAAGACTGAAGAGAATCAAACCATCCGCAGCCATATGCCGCCAGCATCGCAGCCCCCAGCGCCGGACCTTGCTCGCTTTCCAGCTTGATGACCGTGGCATTGAACACATCCGCCTGCATCTGCAGCCACAGCTCGCTGCGGGCGCCACCACCGATGGAGACCACCTCGTTTACCACCTTGCCGGTGCTCCGCAAAATATCGATGGATTCTTTCAGTGAAAAGGTGATGCCCTCCAGGACAGCACGGGTAAAGTGGGGCAGCTTGTGGCTCGCATCCATGCCGATAAAGCTGCCGCGGATTTGCGAATCCGGATGTGGCGTGCGTTCACCGACGATATAAGGTGTAAAGAGCAGCCCCCCGCTGCCGGTCTGAACGCCTTCCGCCTGCTGCAGCAGCTCCTCGAACGGCTGCTCAGGGGCAAACGTCTCCTTAAACCAGGTAAGGCTGTAGCCTGCTGCCAGCGTCACCCCCATAATATAGTAGGCATCTTTCTCGCCATGATTGAAAAAGTGAGCTCTGCCTTTGATATCCAGATCCTTGCGTTCCTCGTAAGAAAGGACAACCCCCGACGTTCCGATGCTGCACATCGTCTGGCCTTCGCTTAGAATGCCGGAGCCGATCGCTCCGCATGCGTTATCCGCTCCGCCGGCGTATACAGGCGTTCCTGCCGCAAGTCCTGTTCGTGAGGCGATTTCCGGCAGGAGACCTCCCGTCTGATCAAAGGATTCCACCAGCGGAGGGCACAGCGACAAAGGCAGGTCGAACGCGGCCGCGATTTCTTCGCTCCAACGCTTGCCCGCCACATCCAGCAGCAGCGTTCCCGCCGCGTCTGAATACTCCGACGCCAGCTCGCCGGTCAGTCTGAAGCGCACATAATCCTTCGGCAGCATAAAATGTGCCGCACGTGCCAGCAGTTCAGGTTCATGCTCTTGTACCCACAGAAGCTTGGGCAGCGTGAAGCCCTCCAATGCCCGGTTGCGCGCGATGCCCAGAAGCTTGGGACCCAGGACGTTTTCAATCCGCCGGCACTGCTCAGTCGTACGGGTATCGTTCCACAGAATGGCTCTGCGCAGCACCTGTCCTTTTTCGTCCGTCAGCACAAGCCCGTGCATCTGGCCTGAAAAGCTGATGCCATCCACGCTTTCAGCCTGTATTCCGGCCTGTTCCACCAGCTTGCGCAGCGAAGCCACGGTTCCTTCCACCCAATCCTGCGGGTCCTGCTCGCTGTATCCCGGCTTGGGCTGATGCAGCGGATAAGCCTCCGATGCCTCGTAAGCCACCTTTCCTTCACGGGTCACCAGTACCGTCTTCACCGCACTGGTCCCCAAATCCACGCCGATCACATAACGCTCCATGTTCTCATCCCCTTACCGGTTGCTCATATGAGACACAGCTACCGCTGACTGCCGCCAGCGGTAACTTTTTTCAAATCAAACGAACTATTATTCAGCCAAAATGTACTGGTTAAGCGTCGCCTTCAGCCATTCCTGGCGTCCGGATTCGTTTTTGCGCGGTTGATCGTTATTCAGCGCATACTCCGCAAGGGAGGCAAGGGTAGCTTTGCCTGATACGATATCCTGTCCGATGCCTTCCTTGAAGCTGCTGTACCGTTTCTCGATGAAATCCTCAAACACACGGTCTTCGATCAGCTTTGCCGCCACCTTCAGCCCTTTGGCATATGTGTCCATACCGGCAATGTGCGCCAGGAACAGATCTTCCGGCTCAAAGGATGCGCGTCTGACCTTCGCGTCGAAGTTCACGCCCCCTTTGCCAAGGCCGCCGTTTTGCAGCACTTCATACATCGTAAGGGTCGCATCGTAAATGTCGACCGGAAACTCGTCTGTGTCCCAGCCGATCAGCATATCTCCCTGGTTCGCATCCAGCGATCCGAGCATGCCGTTCATACGGGCTACACGCAGCTCATGATTGAACGTATGCCCTGCAAGCGTCGCATGATTTGCTTCAAGGTTCAGTTTGAAGTGCTTATCCAATCCGTACTTTTGCAGGAAAGCAATCGTAGTGGCCGCATCAAAATCATACTGGTGCTTCGTTGGCTCTTTTGGCTTCGGTTCGATCAGGAACTGAGCCTCAAAGCCGATTTCGCGGGCATAGTCGATGGCCATCTGGAACATGCGCGCAAGATTATCCTGCTCCAGCTGCATGTTCGTATTAAGCAGTGTTTCGTAGCCTTCACGGCCGCCCCAGAACACATAGTTTTCACCGCCGAGGCGTTTGCCGATTTCCAGCCCTTTTTTGATCTGGGCAGCAGCATGTGCATATACATCGGCATTGCAGGTGGTAGCCGCACCGTGCATATAGCGAGGATTTGTAAACATGTTGGCCGTATTCCAGAGCAGCTTCTTGCCCGTTGCTTTCATTTGCTCCTCAATCAGATCCACAATCGTATCCAGGTTGGCATAGAATTCCTTCAGACTGGAGCCCTCCGGAGCAATATCCACATCATGAAACGCAAAATATGGAAGGTTCAGCTTCTCCATCAGTTCAAAGGCAGCTTCAACCCGCGCTTTAGCCAGGTCAAGACCTTTAAGGTGATCCCATGAACGAACGGCCGTTTCTGCACCGAACGGGTCAGAGCCGCCTGCAGTCAATGTATGCCAATAAGCCATGCTGAATTTAAAATGCTCAGCCATCGTTTTTCCTGCGACAACTTCGTCCGGATTGTACCATTTGAACGCGTACGGATTCGTAGAGTTTTTGCCTTCATAACTAATTTTTGAAACGTTTTCAAAGTAAGCCATTTGATTACGCCTCCCGGTCTCATATTAGGTTCTTGCGGATTTTATTTATCTCTCAATATCATTTACACCGCTATACTAACACAGCCCACAGAACTTTGTCTATTGCTTAAACTAAGTATTTTTTTTAAGATAGTTAAAAAGTATTCAGAACAGGAAGTGGGCACATGAACGTCACAGGTGATCAGGCACTCGTCAAAAAGCTGAACAGATCGATTGTGCTCGATACCATCCGGTTCCATGCCCCGCTCTCCCGCGCGCAGGTGTCAGCACGCACCGGGCTGAACAAGGCCACGGTTTCCAATCTGGTCTCCGAATTAATGGCAGATCAGTTGGTACGCGAAACAGGCCCCGGGGAATCCAGCGGAGGGAGAAAACCGCTGATGCTGTTATTTAACCGGGGAGCCGGTTATGCCATCGGAATTGAGTTAAGCGTAAGTTATGTAAAAGGGGTTTTAACCGATCTGGAAGGCCATATTGTGGAGGAACGGAATGCTGCGCTTGAGGCTACGGAAGTCACATTCGTGCTTGATACGATGCGCGGCATGATTGCTCAGCTTATTCAGGCCGCTCCCTCTTCCCCTCACGGTATCGTCGGCATCGGAATTGGTGTGCCGGGCATGGTCGATGCCGAAGGCACTGTTCTGTTCGCCCCCAATCTTGGCTGGGACAATACCGCGCTGCGGCAGCCGCTTGAACGGGAATTCGGCCTCCCTGTTACGGTGGACAATGAAGCGAACGCCGGCGCACTGGGCGAACTCCATTACGGTATGACCGGCGATGAGCAGCATGCACCGCGCCATCTTGTCTACATCAGCGTAGGTTCGGGGATCGGCTCCGGCATCATCATGGATGGCAAACCATACAAAGGTGCATGGGGCTATGCGGGCGAAACCGGGCATATGTCCATCGATTGGGACGGCCTTCACTGCTCCTGCGGCAGCAGGGGCTGCTGGGAGCTCTACGCTTCCGAAAGAGCCTATGACCATACAGCGTACGACCTGCCATCCAGCAGCACGATGCGATTGCTTGAGCTTGTCCGCCAAGGAAACGAAGCAGCCCGGCGCGTATATGAAGACATCGGTACGTATCTTGGCATCGGCATTACCAATATCGTCAACAGCTTTAACCCGGAGCTCGTCATCATCGGCGGCCACCTGTCCGAAGCCCGTCCCTGGCTTGAGCCATCGCTGCAAAGCAAGGTTGCGGAGCGCACGCTGCCGTACCACAGGAGAGAGCTGAATGTCCGTTTCTCACAGCTGGGCAGCCGCTCTACCGTGCTGGGCTCTGCCTATTCAGCCATCTCCGCATATCTGGGTCATGTCCGTGTATCGGTCTAACGGGTTATGACATTGGCAACCAGCCCTGAAGCCTCTGGTGAGCGGGGCTGCTGCCTCAGACTGGGCCACACTCCGCCTGCTATTCCCTTTCAGAGGTTGTTCAAAAAGTCATCTTTTGATCACGAAGGAAGTCAGGAAGCGGACTCGACATCGAATCTTGAATTCAGCCGGGCCTTCCGGTGCTCACGTACCCCATGTACGCTCCGCTCCTCAATCCCTAGCTTCATTCAACCTTCTCGGTGCTGAAAACCTGACTTTTTGAACACGCATTTTTATATCAGCCCGACACCATGACCCCAGTAGTTCATCCCTTCAGCCATCGAAGCATTAACCGTTAACACCTGGACCGACAGCATGATGACTGTTCTCCTGCGCTTCATTGCTTACCACCTTTCCGCAAATATAGGCATACAGGTACTGCAGACGGACTGTAGCATAATTGCGGTATTGTTCAAATAGAGTCATACATTTTATGATATGATCCTGCTGGTTGATTTGAACTGAAAGATGAAAGCCGTCCAGAATATTTTGGAGTCCTTCCTCAAACCGTTCTTTCCTGAAGTTGTAGACAGCAAGATGTCTGTAATACGAAGCAAGACGGACAAAATTAAACTCCTCTTTATACCGGCTCTCCCACTGGCCCGGATCCGTGACACTGTAGTAGTTCAGATGGCCGGCGAACAGCCCAAGCTGCTCATCGATAAAGTAACCGTACTTATTGGCGGATTCCAGCAGCGTGATCACGCCCTCAAGAATCTCTTCCGGCTGCTCCAGCAGCAGCTCCACATAAGGAGCGACCGCGCCCTTCTTTCCCATCTTGACGTCTACGCACATCGTGTTGGCCCTGGCGAACAACCGGAATAGCTCAACATAGCGCTGCCCTGCCTCATCCAGATCACGGAACCAGCCCAGCTCCGCATACTCGGCGATAAATTGCCTGGACTCCTCGCATCTGCCGGAATATTCATAGGCGCTGGCCTTGAGAAGACGGCTCTTGCCGTAATAAAACACTAGCGGACGCCGGAGCGCATAACGTTCAGCATCCCAATCGCGTCTGCTTGTCCGGCATAATCCCCCGGTCAGTTCACACAGCTCATCCGAATAAAATATAACTTTATCCCACTGCTGTTTGACCGCGAAAAACTCGGCCAGCATATGCAGCCCGTCCAGCACAAGGGCCTCGGGAAGCCGCCAACGGTATGAATGAAAACGCAGGGCAGACTCCAGATTGCTGCGCTCATCCTTCTCGTGAATTTGAAAAAGGCGGAGATGGCTGACCGCGAGCCGTTCGGAATGACTGTACTTTTCACTTTCAATGACACGCTCGTAGAGAAACAGCGCCGCCTCATGCCAGCTATTCTCATACATGATCTCGGCCGTATCAAAGATGTCCGGGATATGCGACAAATTATCCGCAAGGCGATCCAGTACTTTGTTGATACAGTCAAGCTTCTTTAACTGCGCACAACGAAGCAGAAACGGACGAAGGCGCCTCCAGTGGGCAGCCGTCTCGCGAAAGCACTCGTCTGCATACATTTCATACAGAGCTCCCTCGGGCAAACCCATGCCTGCCGTGATCAGATCCAGTTGACCAGGCGAAACTAATCTGGGAGGATTCCCGTTAATAATGCCGCTGAGCGTTCCTCTGTTAACACCGGCTGCATCTGCAAAGCTCTGAAGTGTCTGTCTCTCCCGTCTGATATGCTCTTCCAATTGTGAACGAATCGTGGTGTTATGGTCCAAGTTAACACCCCCTGTAGACTAAACAATCCCTTTCAGGAAAACCCGCATATTTTGCAAGCCATAATTGAATATACCAAGATTATATGTCTATATTTTACAGTGGTCAATCCATTTGCATCAACTTAAGCAAAAGAAGCCACTACCTTATTTAAGGCATTGGCTTCTACAATTTAAAGGATGAAGCCTCCTTCTACAGAAGCTTATTTATTCAGAACTTTGGCAAACTGGGTTTTATTCATACCCGAAATACGTGTTTCACCAATCAGCGTCAGAGGCACGGCGCGGACACCCATATCCCATACTTCCTGCGCATAGGCTTCATTCGTTTCGATGTTGCGTTCTTCGAATTCGATCCCCTGCTCTGTCAGATAGCTCTTCACCTGCTTGCAATGCGGGCAGTTTGTAGATGTATACACGATCGCTTTTTCCACTTTAATCACCTCATTTAAATTATAACCTTACTCACTATTTTACAGCGAAACAGGGCTGTGTTCCAGACTTTCGATGAATTTTTCCGCATCCATTGCGGCCATGCATCCGCTGCCTGCCGCTGTAATGGCCTGTCTGTAACGTGTATCCTGCACATCTCCACAGGCAAAGATACCGGCGATATTCGTTTCGGAGGTGCCGGGAGTCGTTACAATATAACCGTTCGCATCGGTTGTAATCTGACCGTTCAGGAAGCCGGTGTTCGGATGATGCCCGATAGCGACAAACACACCGCTGGCTTCGAGCAGCTCTTCTTCGCCTGTTTTATTATTTCTTACTTTCAGCCCTGTAACCCCTTGTTCAGAAGCGACCACTTCGAGCGGAGTACGGTCCAAAGCCCACTCTATCTTCGCATTTCCGCGCGCACGGTCCTGCATGATTTTGGAGGCCCGCAGCTCTTCACGGCGGTGCACCAGCGTCACTTTTGAAGCAAAGCGTGTCAGGAAGTTCGCTTCTTCAAGAGCGGAATCTCCGCCCCCGATCACAATAATCTCCTTATTGCGGAAAAAGAAACCGTCACACGTAGCGCAGGTGCTTACGCCCCGTCCAACATTATCCTGCTCTCCAGGAATCCCCAGATATTTAGCGGTTGCGCCGGTCGAAATGATCAGCGTTTCCGTAACAAGCTCGCCGATTCCTTCTACTTCGAGCTTGAAGGGACGGCTGCTTGCATCCACACTGTTGACCCAGCCTGTCCGGAATTCTGCGCCGAAGCGTTCAGCCTGCTTGCGCATATTATCCATCAGTTCCGGTCCCATGATTCCATCAGGAAAGCCTGGAAAGTTCTCAACATCAGTCGTTGTTGTAAGCTGGCCTCCAGGTTGGGGGCCTTCAATGATAAGCGGGTTCATATTGGCTCTCGCCAGATAGATAGCTGCTGTAAGCCCGGCAGGGCCGGTTCCGACAATAATAGATTTATACATGGTATCAACCTCCAGAATTCGATCATCGTTACTATACAGGATACAGGTTGCTTTTTTTGTATTCATACAAAATAATAGGGTCATGCTTAAAATGATGAGGCATCACAATAAAAGCATTTACCGGGAATAGCATCATCCGTCCGGACAGAAGCATACATTAGAAAATCTGAATATCCGCAGCTTGAGCTTGACCCCAAGAAAAACTACTGCTAAACGCGGTCTGTCTTCTTTGATTGTACGTCGATAGACGTTTTTCTTATAATCATTCTAAATTAATATTTATTATGCTGGACTGCCTGAAAAGAGTCAAATGAAGTTTTCATGAATGACAAGAGATGCAAAAGTGGAGGAATTTGCGGCAATGTACGACGTATTGATCGGCAGCTTTATATCTGCCTTGTCTACAGGAATCGGCGCTATACCGATTCTATTCATGAGAAGAACGATAACCCACCGCCTGCGCGACATCATGCTCGCCTACGCGGCAGGCATTATGACCTCAGCCTCCATGTATAACCTGATTCCCGAGGCGCTCGGCCATTCCAACTTGTTTGTTTTGACCGCAGGGCTGCTGCTGGGGGCGCTCGTGCTGCTTGTACTGGAGATGAATATCCCCCATGTTGATTTGGAAAATCCTGATCAGGGGCCTCTTGTGCCCATTGAGGCCAAGGCTTTTCTGATTATCGCGGCCATCACACTGCACAATCTTCCTGAGGGGCTATCGGTCGGGGTCAGCTACGCCAGTGAGGATCAGAACCTGGGCAACCTGATCGCCTTCTCCATCGGTTTGCAAAATGCCCCGGAAGGCTTTATTGTTGCCCTGTTTCTCGTAAACCAGAATATAGGCCGGCTAAAGGCACTTGGTATTGCAACACTGACGGGGGCAGTCGAGATCGTGACCAGCATGATCGGATATTATCTGAGCTCCTTTGTTTCCGGCCTGGTGCCCTATGGACTGGCATTTGCCGCCGGTGCGATGATGTTCATCGTCTACAAGGAATTGATCCCCGAAAGTCACGGGGACGGCAATCAGCGTACGGCAACCTTATCCTTTTTGCTCGGACTGCTCACCATGATCGGCCTGACGGAATGGCTTTAACTTCAGGAGCGAAGCAGACGAAGCCCGTTCAGGATCACAAGCAGTGTGCTTCCTTCATGTCCTACTACCCCCAGTGGAAGCGCAATGTTCTCCAGAAAGTTGCCCGCAATCAGCAGCAGAATAACCGTAATCGCAAAAATCATATTCTGCTTGATAATCCGCTGGGCGCGGCGGGCCAATGCAATGGTTGGAGCAATCTCTTCAATGCCGTCATTCATCAGAACGACATCGGCCACCTCAAGTGCCGCACCGCTTCCGTTCATGCCCATGCCCAGTCCTACTGTTGCCGCCCCGAGAGCCGGTGCATCATTTACACCGTCTCCAACCATCACGACATGGCCGTAACGCTCCCGCAAGCCTCTGACATGATTAACCTTGTCTTCAGGGGTGAGTCCCGCATACACCTGGTCCACTCCGGCTTGGGCTGCAATGACGGATGCCGTCTCATGGCGGTCACCCGTCAGCATGACCACCTTCACGCCCATGCTACGCAGACGCTGTACCGCTTCGGACGCCTGCGGGCGCAGCTCATCCCGCATGGCAAACAGTGCGGCAACCTGCCCTTCATGCAGGATGACAGATACCGTCTTGCCTTCCCCTTCGAATTGGCTGCGCAATTCTTTCCACAACGTGGCATTCTCCACTTGATCAAGGATATCGGTCCGTCCGATTTTCCAGTGTGTGCCATGAGCCTCGCCTTCCATTCCCCAACCTGTCAGCGATTGAACATTTGCCACTTCCGGCAGGGGGAGCTGCCGTTCAGCCGCTTTCTTCACCACAGCTCTTGCCAGCGGATGCATGGAAAATGCTTCAATGGACGCTGCCGTTGAAAGCACCTCATCCTCCGCATATCCCTCGGCTGTCGCCCAGTCCGTTATTATTGGCGCCCCGACAGTCAGCGTGCCCGTCTTGTCAAAGGCCACGACAGCGGTCAAAGCCATATTTTCAACATGCGCCCCGCCCTTAAAGAGGATTCCTTTGCGTGCTCTGTTCGATATCGTGGACAATACCGCCGGCATAATGGAAGACACCAAGGCACAGGGAGACGCCACTACCAGGAATACCATCGCCTTATAGAAGGCCTGCTGCCAGCTCCAGCCCAGCAGAAGCGGAGCACCGGCAATGATCAAAAGGGTAACGCCTACCACGATCCGCGCATAAACGGATTCGAAACGCTTGATAAAACGCTGCGAGTCGGGGACCTCCGTCTGCGCCTCCTCCACCAGCCTGATGATTTTGGCGAACAGCGTTTCCTCGGTATTTTTCGTGACCTCCACGTACAATACGCCTTCCCCGTTCAAAGTGCCTGCGTACACTTCATCTCCCGCTGTTTTGTCCACAGGCACCGACTCCCCTGTAATGGACGCCTGATTGACAACAGAAAATCCCTTGGTAACGCGCCCGTCAGCAGGAATCAGTTCGCCCGGCTTGACGAGCAGCAGATCGCCTGGAACGAGTTCATCTATGTTTACCGTTTCCATCTCCTTGCCGGTAAGGCGAAGCGCCGTCTCAGGCTTTAACGCCATCAGCTCCGAAATATCCTTGCTGCTGCGCTCGTTCGTATAGCTCTCCAGCGCACCGCTAAGCGCAAATATGAAGATAAGCATCGCCCCTTCATTCCAGTAGCCGATAGCGGCAGCACCGAGCGAAGCCGCGATCATCAGCAGATTTACATCCAGATCACGCTCTTTCACCAGTGTTTCTATACCGTCCCGCGCCTTGGCCCATCCGCCGAGCGTATAGGACAAAATATACAGCACAATAGACAGCCAATACGACCAATGAGACACTCCCCATGCGGACAGCATCAGAACACCACTCGCCGCTGCGGTTTGTATTTCTTTGTTTTTAAGCATGCTGCTAAGCTGAAACCGGCGTTTGCGGCCGGGTCCCTGGTTGCCCGTTTTAGCCGCTCCAACTCTGACAGAAGGGGGAAAAACGTTGTTGATAGCCTGCATTTTCATCACAGTCCTTTTCTAATTGAGAATGAGAGCCATTGTTACTGCCCTTAAAATGACACATGCTGCTTCGCCATATAGGCAAAGCAGCATGTTTAAATGAGAATGATAATCAATTTTGCAATTAATCAAATATTTTGCGCTGATGAAACTTTCTTCTATTATACGCCCTGCACCCGGGAAATGTAAACATGCCGAACTAAAAATAGGCCAACCGGACAAGAAGCCTTCATCCAAAAATTTGCCGCATTTCTTCCCCGCCTTGATTCTGACGCAGTGCCGACTGCGCGGCTTTAAGTTTAAAGAACGCCGCCTCGGACGGAGGGCAGACGAGTCCCGAAACGCCCGATTGAAAAGCAGACTCGGTATACTCATCCATATGGCTGAAAATGGCCCATATCTCCATGGTGGGCCTGATCCTGCGTACGGATTTTATAATTTTATCAAGTTCAGCATGATTCGGAAGCATTTGCGTGTAATCAATAAAGAGCAAGTCGGTATAATATGCAAGCTCCGCTGCGGCTGCCGGTAAGGCCTGGTTAGCAGACAGCAGCGCACCGATGCGGTAAGGCACACTGCGGTAGTAAGTCCATAACGTCTGCTCGGCTACAGCATCCACCCATTCGCGCAGCTTTCTGAATGCATCTGCTTCTCCAGGATTGGCGATTACAATCTCGGGCACCGGCTCCCAGCCGTTCCTCATAGCCTTGAGTGCTGCACGCATGAACGCCTCCAACTGCTGATCCAGAAAATAATCCTTATACGGAGAGACACCTGACTCCTGGACAAGAGGTACGGTTACCGGCTGGCCTTTCATATGCTCAAACCAGCGCTCATACTCGTGCTCGAGCCAGCTGATCATCCGGCCAGACAGCAAGCTGCGCTTCTCCGGGTTATTGGCGGACATATAGGACTCAAGAAAATTGGCTATTTTCCCCTCCTGCCGCAGCCCGCCGCTGAAGAGACAAAGCCCATCAGCTTTTCTTCCGTGCGACACCATCCTGCTCTCCCAACCGGCGTTCAACCGCAGCTGCAAAAACCGGAAATCGTCGCACCATTCCAGCAAGGTGTCCTCTGCTGAATTCCACGGTGCATGAAACAGGGCCGCGTCAGAATGCCTGCGGATTGCATCCTCCAGAAAATGCTGCAGCAGCGCATCCGGTTTGCTCATGACGCCTCTTTGAACAAGCTCCACCAGCAAAGGAACAGATTTACTGCTTATCGCAGTCTCCTCCTTATCCAAATCGTAATCCATGGATACACCTTCCTTTCGATCCGGCTCATTCATGAAGCAAGTTGTCGGTAAGCGCTTACCAAGGTGTTGGAACTGCATTACTCCTCTAGCGTATTAAGCCAACACCGGATTTATACTCCTATGCCTGCTGCGGATGGTTCTTTCTGCATCATCGTGTGTGATGGTTCACCTGACAGGACAATTCTAAAGCTCATACCTCATACTCCTGCCATTAAACAAATAGATCCGCAATCCCGGTTTGGGGATGAGGATCTATTTGTTTTCATTCGATTAGTTTTATGGAGAAGTCGGGCCGCTGGCCTCTCTTCCAAGTAAACGATCCCGAGGGTGCTCCGGAAGGACAGAAGCGTACAACTCACACACCGCGGGATGTGTGGATGCCGCCAGTTGGTTTTTGTCACTACACAGCTCTACAATCCGCCCTTCTTTCATTACAGCCAGCGAATCTGAAATTACATGTGCCGCCTTTACATCATGCGTTATAAAAAGATACGAAAGACCAAGCGTCGCTTTCAATTCGCTAAGGAGAGTCAAAATCCGGGTTTGATTCACCATATCCAAACTGCTGACAGGTTCGTCCAGTACGATCAGCTTCGGCTTCAAAGCGATTGCTCGTGCGATATTAATGCGCTGGAGCTGCCCGCCGCTGAATGTATGGGGATACCTCTGCATATCTGCTGCCTTTAACCCGACTGCTTCAAGCAGTTCTCCAACCCGCCGTTTCCGGTCAACCCGGGTGAGATTCTCGTAATTATCCAGCGGCTCCGCGATGATCTGTTCAGCAGTCATGCGCGGATTGACCGAAGAATAGCAATCTTGAAACACCACCTGTAAATCCCTCCGAAGCAGTCTGGCTGTTTGTGGATCCACATTGTAAAGGTCATGTCCCTGGAAGATAACCCGTCCTTGACGTGGCCGCTCCATGCCAAGAATGACCTTGCCCAGTGTACTCTTGCCTGCTCCGCTTGTACCGAGCAGACCCAGGCATTGACCAGGTTCAATCGCAAACGACACCTTCGAAAGCACTGCCGTCAGACTTCCAGACCGCCACAGCCGTTTGGATGAACGGTATGCATGAGAGATATCCTTAACCTGTAAAAGACTCATCTAACCCTCCATACTCTTCTGCTTCAACTCCTGGCTTATGCGTGTAAAGGCCCCAAGAGCGTTGGACTTCAAGGCTGGGCGCGCTTGCAGAAGCTGCTTCGTATATGCATGCTGTGGATGATCGAATAGTTCATATACATCCGCCCGTTCGACGATTTGACCGTGCTGCATAACAATCACATCATCAGCCAGTTCCGCAATAACCCCCAAATCATGAGAGATCAGCAGAACCGAGGTGCCATAGTTCCGGCGCAGCTGGTCCAGCTGCCGCAAAACCTGCAGCTGATTAACCGCATCCAGCGCTGTCGTCGGCTCATCTGCGATAATGACCACCGGCTTCAAGCACATGGAGATGGCGATCATCACCCGCTGCAGCATCCCGCCGCTTAGTTGAAACGGATATCGATGCATGACATCGGCCGCATTCGGCAAGCAGACATCCTCCATCGAAGTGATGGCTAACTCTGCTGCTTCCCTCCGTGTAAGCCTTGCATGTGTTCGAATCGTCTCAATGAATTGGGAGCCGATCGTCGTGACAGGAGAAAATACATTCATTGGATTTTGCATGATAATCCCGATATCTCTCCCTCGAATGGCTTGCATAACACGTGGTCTCATGCCGTTTAGTTCAACACCCTGGAGCCGTATGCTGCCTTCAATGAGAGTCTGCTTGCGGTCAAGCAGCTGCAGCAGCGCCAAACTGGTCACCGTCTTTCCGCAACCGCTCTCGCCAACAATGCCGAGCACTCTTCCTGGCTGTAGCTCAAAGCTGATCCCATGGACGAGAGAGACAATGCCATCCGGCGTATACGCTTTGACCTTTAGTCCGTTTACTTCCAGTACAGGCTCCGGTTGAATCATTAAAGCTCCACGTCCTTTCCAACACGTTTGACGCCCAGCCGCTCCGACAAAGCTTCGCCTAGCAAATTAAACATGGCAACGATAAGCAGAATGAGAAGCCCCGGGTACAGCATCAGTTCCGGATTGCTCCGGATATATGCTTTCCCTTCATGAATCATAGCACCCCACTCTGGCGAAGGAGGCTGAATGCCAAGCCCCAGAAAGGAAAGTGCCGCGATATCCATAATGGCCCAGCCGATCTCCAGCGTTCCCATCACCATAACCGGCGGAAGAACGTTCGGAATGATATGCCGCCTAATGATGTTCCATCGCGAGGAGCCGCTGATCCGTGCTGCAGCAATGAAATTTCTCTCCTTCAAGCTCAGCACCATTCCCCTGAACATGCGGGCATAATAGACCCACTGTACAAGCACCATGGCCAGAACGACCTGAGCCAGGCCCGGACCAAATACGCCGACAAGACCAAGCACCAGCACCAGTGTGGGAAAAGCCATGACTCCTTCACAAAAACGCATGAGGACATAATCCGCCCAGCCCCCAATGTACCCGGACAACGTTCCGATGAACAGTCCAATGCCAAGCGATGAAATGAATATGAGCGAGGCAAAGCCAAGTGAAACGCGTGCTCCATATAACAGGCGGGACAGTATACAACGCCCCAACTGGTCTGTCCCCAATGGGTAGTCCCATGAAGGCGGCTTAAGCTTCATTGCGAGGTTCACCTGTACTGGATCATGCGGTGCAATCCAGGGGGCGAGAATCGTAAGCAGAAACAGCAGCAGTAAAACAATCGAACTGGCTATTGCGATTTGGGGATTCCTGAGGCGGACTCGTAATGCGGAAATCATCGCTGAACCCTCCCTCCCCGTGAAATGCGAGGATCAAGCACCATCTGCAGCAGGTCTACAAGCAAATTGCACACAATGAACAAACAGGCTGAAACAAGCACATAACATTGAATCACCGGTATGTCCCGATTAAAGATCGCTTCAATAAAATACCGCCCGAATCCGGGCCAGGAGAACACTTCCTCCACAATGACCGTGCCTCCGAGCAATTTTCCCATGTTCATCCCTAGTCCGGTCAGCATCGGTGAGAATGCAATACGCAATACATGCCTGCCCAGAATGACCCGCTCTTTTATGCCCCTTGTTCTCGCATACAATACATAAGACTCCTGCAATTGTTCCAGAACAGTGGTACGCAGCAGACGGGAATAGATAGCGATCAATCCCATTGCCAAGGTTAACGAAGGCAGCAAAAGATGCAGCCATGTGCCGGTTCCCTGGACAGGCAGGAGATCCAGCTTGACGGAAAAAATGAATATGAGCAAATATCCAAGCCAAAACTGAGGAATCGATGCTCCAAAAAAAGCAATGATCCTGCCGAGATGATCAACAATTCCATTCTTATGAATGGCAGACAAAAATCCGATTGGAACACTGATGAGTATAGCTAATGCAATACTGCTGAACGCCAGCTCAAGTGTGGCAGGGATGCGCTTGGCTACCTCTTCCCAAACCGGTTCATTCGAAAGATAAGATGTGCCGAAATCCAGTCGGCACATCTTCATCAGGAAATGAGCGTATTGTACGGGAAACGGCTGGTCCAAGCCGAATTCATGCCTTTTCTGGGCGAGAATCTCGTCGGTCTGATGAATATGCGCTGCTGTCAGGTAAGCTTCAGCCGGATCAACCGGTGAGAGATGGACTAAGATAAAGGCCAGCAGTGTGGCAAAAAATATGAGTGGTATAACGGCAAGCAGCCGTTTCCCAATAAAACCGCCCATGTATGGCCTCCCTGTCGCTTACTCGTTAATCTGCAAACTTGAGAACGCATTGCCATCCCGATTCGCCGGAAATTCAACGCCGCCCAGTTTCTTGTTAGCAACGATCATTTTCTTCACATAAGAGATTGGAATAATCGCAGCCTGCTCTTGCATCGTCGTCAGAATGGAACCATACAGCTCTTCACGCTTCTTCTCATCCGTTGAGACGAGCGCATCATGAATTTGCTGATCAAGCTGTGCCTTCATCGGCAGGTTGGCCAATGCTTCCGATATCCCAAAGCCCTTCTCAGCCGTAATCTGAATAAAGGAGTGCGGGTCATACGGCGAGCCGTAGTTGCTGAAGAAGTTCAGGTCAAAGTCATTTGCACGGAACCTTTTGATTTGCTCGGTCAGATCGAGACCTGTAATGTTCAGTTTAACACCAATTGCGGCCCACTCCGCCTGCAGCGTCTCGGCCATCGGTTTCTGAACTTGCTCGGATTTCTCATAAATCAGCTCAAGCTCAAGCGGTTTGCCGTCCTTTTCACGAACTGTTTTGCCCTCCGGCAGCTGCCATCCCGCTTCATCCAGATAGGATTTGGCTTTCTCTACATCATAAGAAACAGGTGCAATTGAAATATTCGTATACGGCAAGTTTGTAGGCAGCAAGTTATCGGCCTTCTCTTCGAACCCGGACGTAACACCATCAACCATCGCCTGTTTGTTAAAACCCGCCTGCAGCGCAAGCCGCACGTTCAAGTCTGCCAACGCTTCATTAGCCGTATTCAAGACGAGTTGTCTCGTTGCAACAGGTGCAGAGAGTTTGGTCTCATACTCACCGGATGCCTTAAGCTGCTTGTATGCATCCAGGCTGATCATACCTTCGCCATAAATCAGATCAAGTTCGCCCTTCTCAAAAGCCAGCACGCGTGTATCGCCGTCAGGAATAATTCTGATGACGATTTTGTCCACCTTCGGCTGCTCGCCCCAATAGTTCGGGTTGCGGGTGAAAGTTGCATATTCATCCGTTTTATAATCGGTCAGCATCCATGGTCCTGTACCTATCGGGGCTTTAACGGCTTTCGATGTATCTCCATCATCCGGAAAACCGGCCTCACCAAGGAAGCGAACAGGACGAACGACAGACAGCTCCTGGATGGTCGGATAATAAGGTTCTTTTAATGTCAGCTTAAACGTGGACTCATCCACTGCTTCGGTCTTATCCAGAAGCGCGATAAAGCCAAGCCAGCTGTGATTATCGACATTCTTCATAATGGCATCAAAATTCTTTTTCACAATCGATGCGTTAAAAGGCGTACCATCAGAGAAGTTTACGCCCTGACGGATTTTAAATATGTATTCCTTGCCATCTTCGGAGATTGTCCAGGACTCGGCCAATGCAGGCTCCAGTTTGCCCCCTTCACCGTAATTGACCAAAGGCTCGAAGATCATCGACTGCGCGATAAGCTGCGACGGATTGTACACATGCGGATTCATCGGTCCGATATCACGTGGCCAAGATAAGGTAACGACCTTTTCTTCAGCCGTTTGGCTTGCCGCAGCATTCCCTTGTACAGGTGTGTTTTCCGCTTTGGAACAACCTGCGAGCACGCTGGACAAGAGAAGCATTGCCGCCACTAGTAGAACCATCGATTTCCTCGTTCTTGTATGCATTTCTTAGTTGACCCCTCTCAGTCTCTCTCTTTCTGCGAATACCATTGATAATTATTATCAATTATCGCTAATGATAACCTTTATCAATTAGAAGTGTCAACAAGATTATTTATCGTGCCCAGAGCTGAATTTGGCTGTAAAAAAAGGACCTAAGACCCATTCAATCATGGGTCTGAGGTCCTTTGGTTTAGATCATTAATGAGCAACCATATTGTAAGTCATGATCCAGATCGATCCGCCCACAATCGTCAGCAGGATGACAACCCCGAGGATCAGGGTCATAACATTCCATTTTGGTCCATCTCCCTCACGGATATGCATGAAGAAGAAGAGCTGTACGATAAATTGCAGGACGGCGGTCACCAGAATAACAACCATGGTCGCGGTCTTGCCCATCATGTGATTTAAAACAACAACCAGCGGAATGATGGTCAGAACGATGGACAGAATAAAACCGATAACGTAGGATTTCATGGAGCCGTGGCTTTCATGCCCGTGCGAATCCGCGCCAGTGTGGTGCTGTGCCATCTACATCACCCCCATCAGATAGACAACTGAAAGTACGAAAATCCAGACCGCATCCAAAAAGTGCCAATACAAGCTGATCGCAGAGATTTTGCCTCTGGTTACATCGGTAATCCCCCGCCGCTTCAGCTGAATCATAAGGCCGATCATCCAGCAGATACCTACGGAAACGTGCAATCCGTGTGTACCTACCAAGGTAAAGAACGCAGACAGATAAGCGCTGGTCATGAAGGTCGCCCCTTCATGAGTCATTTCTACAAACTCGTAAATTTCAAGCCCCAGGAAGCCGAGGCCGAGCAATACAGTGACCACGAGCCAGGCGAGAAGCTGCTTCAGGTTGCCTTTATTCATGGCCAGCACAGCGATACCGCTTGTAAAACTGCTCGTAAGCAGAAGGAAGGTTTCGAGAACGACACCTGTCATATTAAAAATTTCAGGTCCTGGTCCTCCAGCCGTATTGTTCCGTAAAACAGAGAACGTAGCGAACAATGTACTAAACAAAATAACGTCGGTAACCAGGAAAATCCAGAAGCCGAGCATTTTCAGTTCCTGAGGATCGTGATGCCCATGGTCATGGCCGTGGCCATGATGTGATGTTGCTTGTGCCATTATACCGACCCTCCTCTTATAGCCGCTTCGGTGCGTTTAACTTCATCCACAGGGATATAGTAGTCCGCGTCGTACGAGTAGAAGGAACGGGCGATCATACAAGCCGCAACACCGAGCAAGCCTGGAATGATAAAGATCAACCAGCCGAATACGAAGCCGAAGCCTGCAACAAACCAGCACACCGACATAATGAACGGAATGGCCGAGTTTTTCGGCATATGGATCGGTTCGATTGGCTGTTCTTCCTTGTAAATCCCCTGTTTGCGGCGTTCTTTCTCCTCCCACCACTCATCACGGTCTGTAACCTGCGGAATGGTAGCGAAGTTGTATTCAGGCGCAGGAGATGGAATGGACCATTCCAGCGTCCGTGCATCCCAAGGATCGCCAGATGCTTTCAGCTTGCGGTAATTCTTGATGCCTACGCCGATTTGTGCAACCTGGAAGAGGAATGCAATCCCCATCAGGAACGCACCGATCGTGGACACGAAGTTGAGCGGAGCCCAGCCTGTATCCCAGCCGTAGGTGCTGATCCGACGGGTCATACCCATCAGACCAAGCGAGTATTGCGGCAGGAAGCAGACATAGAAGCCGATGTTCCAGAACCAGAACGCCCATTTGCCCAGATTCTCAGGCAGGGAGAAGCCGAACATTTTGGGCCACCAGTAATACAG
This sequence comes from Paenibacillus enshidis, assembly GCF_042136365.1. Taxonomy (NCBI): domain Bacteria; kingdom Bacillati; phylum Bacillota; class Bacilli; order Caryophanales; family Paenibacillaceae; genus Paenibacillus; species Paenibacillus enshidis. Next base: position 69,352 of record NZ_JBHHMI010000016.1, read on the forward strand.
GCCTGCAAAATAACCGAACACAACACCACCGATCAGAGCGGAGTGGAAGTGAGCGATCAGGAAGTAGCTGTTATGGAACTGGAAGTCTGCCGGTGCCACTGCGAGCATGACACCCGTCAGACCTGCGATCAGGAAGTTCGGGATGAACGCGATCGCCCACATCATCGGTGTCGGGAAGCTCAGCTTGCCACGGTACATCGTAAACAGCCAGTTAAATACTTTAACCCCTGTCGGAATGGCTATCGCCATCGTGCTTATCGCAAAGAAGGCATTGACATCCGCGCCCGAGCCCATTGTAAAGAAGTGGTGAGCCCAAGTGAAGAAGGACAGAACACTGATAATCAGCATCGCGAACACCATGGATTTATAGCCGAACAGTCTCTTTTTCGCAAATGTGCTGATAACGTCCGAATAAATACCGAAAGCAGGAAGCACCACGATATAAACCTCAGGGTGACCCCACATCCAGATCAGGTTGATATACATCATCGGATTGCCGCCCATATCAAGCGTGAAGAAATGCCCGCCGCCAAAGCGGTCCAGGAACAGCAGTGCAAGGGTGACCGTCAGAATCGGGAATGCAAAAATGATGATGATACAAGATGCGAATACCGACCATGTGAACATCGGCATCTTCATCCAGGTCATGCCTGGAGCACGCATTTTAATAATCGTTACGATAAAGTTGATACCTGTTGCAAGTGAACCGATACCTGAGATCTGTATACCCCAGATATAGAAGTTTTGTCCTACGCCCGGACTATACTGCAGCTCTGACAAAGGCGGATAGCTGAGCCAGCCTGCATCCGGCGAACCGCCGATAATGAAGGACAGGTTGAACAGCATCGCACCCATAAAGAACAGCCAGAAGCTGAGGGCGTTCAGGAAAGGAAAAGCAACGTCGCGCGCCCCGATTTGCAGGGGAACCGCAATGTTGAAAAGACCGAACATCAGCGGCATCGCCATGAAGAGGATCATGATCGTACCGTGTGTCGTAAATACCTGGTTGTAGTGTTCAGGGTGCAGGAAGTTAATATCAGGAAGCGCGATTTGGGCACGCATCATGAGGGCATCCACACCACCGCGGAACAGCATCAGGATTGATGCCAGGATGTACATAATACCGACTTTCTTATGGTCAACCGTCGTCAACCAGTTTTTCCAGAGCCAGCCCCATTTTTTAAAGTAAGTCAGCACGAATAAAATCGCAATTGTTGCAAGTGCGATCGATACCATTGCCCCATAAATGAGGGGATCGCCGGTAACGAAAAAGAATTGTGCAAACTCAATCAATCTGTCTAGCATTGGGGGCCTCCTTTCCCGAGATCATTAATGTCCTGCACTAGAATGACTTGCTTGCCCCTCTTCATTGCCGGCAGTCGACGCCGTCTTGGCTGCTGCTTCCGCAGAAGCAGTCTCCGTTACAGCCGGCGCGTGAGCTCCGTGACCGCCATGAGGATTTTCGGAACCTTCTACAACGTATTTCGTAACAATCCGTTGAAACAAGCCTTCAGGGAATGCGGAATAGGTTGTCTTCTGTCCCACGCCCGGCTGCGCGAGAGCGGTATAACCGTCCTCTGTGAGCGGGTTATTCTCCTGCTTAGCTTGTTGCACCCATTGGTTGTATTGGTCGCTGGTTACGGCGTTCACGTCAAATCTCATTTGCGCAAAATGCTCACCGCTAAAGTTGGCACCCGAGCCGTAATAAGTTCCCGGGTGATCCGCCTGCAAATGCAGGGTCATGGCCATGCCTGACATCGTATAGATCTGACCGCCGAGCTGAGGAATCCAGAAGGAGTTCATCGGAGCATCGGACGTCAGTTCGAAACGGACCGGCACATCCTCGGGAATTGTCAGGGTGTTCACCGTTGCAATCCCTTCATCCGGGTACATAAACAGCCACTTCCAGTCCAGGGAGCTAACCTGAATGGTAATGGGTTTCTGTGCAGAAGCTATTGGCTTGGAGGGCTCAAGGTCATACGTATATTTTGCAGTAATTATTCCGATAGCGATGATAATAATGATCGGAATCCCCCACCAGATCGTCTCCAGCTTCGCGCTGTCATCCCAATGCGGCTTGTATTTGGCCTTGCTGTCCGGTCTGTCCCGGTAGCGCCAGATGATCACGAATGTCATGACCATGACCGGGAGAATTACTACCGAGGCCAGAACGGTAGTAATAATAATCAGCTCTTTTTGCGCTTGGCCAATTGGTCCCTGGGAATCGAAAACCCAATAGCTTCCGCCCGAGAAAAAACACGTCCAAATGATCAAGGCTACCGTGAGCACGGTCAAAACCAATGCAATAACAGCTTTTGGTTTTTTGTTCATGATGTTCCCCTCTCCTTAAAATGTGCTCTAACTACACACCCATTTCAATCTGTCCTTATATAAGATAGCAGAAAATTACTCGTTTTTTTGTGTTGTTAACAAATTTGTCGATATTTCTTTTGATTTTGTGAATTTAATCTCAAAAAAAATTTTTTCTCTTGCAAATCTTCACCGGATCAGGTTCGGTATTCTGGCCCAAGAAAACGCTGTCTATTCAGCTCTGCCCAGGCTTTCATAGCCTATAATCTATAATCTTAAAAAAAGATCCCCGACGCAGCCGTTTCCGCTCACCGAAGATCTTCTCATAGCAATTCACTAAGTACATTCATGGGTGCAGATATCTTCTAGCGAAGGTCATTGCCATCCTCCTGGTCTTCTCTTTTGCGTATAGCACCCATATATTTCCCTATAAAGTAAATAAATATACTTCCCACCACAAAACCGATCCCGATCATCAGCCCCAAATTACGATCACTGAAGAAGCTCAAATTGACCACGATGGTGACCAATCCTATAATTAACGCCACCCAGAAAAAGAAAGTCATGGCCGCTACGGAGCGCTTCATCCGCTTGTCCTTTGTTTCTACTTTATCAATGGGCTGGGTTCTGTAAGACATAACAACACCCTCCTTCCAAAGCTCATTTCCAATTCCCGATACCTGTTAAGTATCCCGCAAAAACATGGAAACCATGTAATGCTTAATTAAACAGAATGCGAGTCCTGGTAAACAAAAACCTATGGCTTACCGTTTCCTTGTTCTGAGACGCTCCGTGCATATCCCTACTTAACAGTAAAAGGAACTGGCAACCAAAAGGAATTTGTTACACCCATAAAATCAAAAAAAGGCTGAGAACAGGAAGCAGTTTACCCTGTTCTCAGCCTTTAGTACCCCAAAAAAATGAAAAAGTAGAAAGAACCCTTCTCAGAAGGATTCTTGGGGAATCCCTCGGTTAAGACTGTCCGCTCCATAATTGTACGCGGTCCTTGATCAGTTGTGTATACTCCTGTTCCATTTTAACCGCACCGGCTGCGTCCAGTTCCTGCAGCATGCCGTCATATGCTGCATCAAAGCTTTCGGGCGGGCTCAGAATGGCTTCCGGGATGCGTTTGCGGATGATGTCCTGTGTCTTCTCGAAGGTAACATGGTAATTGGAGCCGGTCTCGACGGTCAGATTGTAGGCTGCTCCCCACGGCTTGACCGGGAATTCCTCCTTATCCGGGAACAGCTCCTTCCAGGTCTCGACTCCATAAGCTTTTAACGTTTCTTTCTCAGGCTCGGAGTAGGATGCGACAATCTGCTCCGGGAATTTGGTTGTATAATAATTGCCTGTGGAGTCTTTAACTCCATCGCCGTAATGCCCGCTCATCAGCGTATACAGATCGATCCCGGTATTTTTTTGGAAGCTGGTGGCATTGTTGGTTTTCTCGTTCAGCACATCCTCTGGAATGACCCGCTTACCGTCCTTCACCTCGTAATGCTTGCCCTCGATCCCCCAATTGAGCAGCACCTGCCCTTCTTCGGAAGCAAGGAAGTCAAGGAATTTAATGGCCCGCACCGGGTCTTTACAAGAGGTCGTAATGCCGACACCATAGCCTGAGGTAAAACCTGCATTCTGGAAGGTGCGGTCTTTGTATTCTTCTGACAATGTGACCGGGAAGTGAGCATAGGTGGCATCCGCCTTGCCTGCGGTTTTCAAAGCATTTTCTGCGTCCTGATATCCCCACTCCTGATCAATCAGTCCAAGCACGCGCCCGCTTGCAATCTTGGACTTGTACTGGTCGCTTTTCTGCACAAAGCTTTCCTTGTCAAGCAGCCCTTCGTTGTACATCTTGTTCAGCCAGCGGAAATATTCCTTTTCCTCCGGCCGCTTGTAATGCAGCTTGGCTTCATGGGTTTGAGGATCGATGTAATATTCCCCGTCATCCGGGGCCCCGGTCGCCTGAAATGCCGGATTGGTCACCGTAATCATGATTCTCCAGTCATCCGCATCCAGCGTAAGCGGGATGGTGGGCTGCCCGTCAATCGTCGGGTGCTTCTCCTTATAGGCTCTCAGCACGTTTTCAAAATCTTCGAGCGTCCTCACCTCCGGATATCCGAGCTCTTTCAGCACCCTGTGCTGAATTTCAAATCCACCTGTAGCATCAAAGTAGGTCTGATCCACCCCGGCATAGGAAGGAATCACGTAAATCGAGGGATCCTCAAGACTGTATTTCAAACGGTCCATGTAGGGTCCGTACAGCTTCTTCAGATTCGGCGCATGTTCATTGATCAGATCCGTCAAATCCAGCATGGCGCCGGCATCCACCAGCTTTGCCACTTCCGCTTTGGCAGACACCAGGTCCGGATAATCACCGCTGGCGGCCATGAGGGAAATACGATCTTTACCGCCGTCGCTGATCGCAAACTCCGCATCAAGGGTAACACCTGTCCGCTTAATGATTTCCTGTCCGATCTCATCTTTCATATGGTTCCATTGCGGACTCGAGTCCGCGCCAAAAAAAGTGAACGTAATCGGATCGGTTCCGCTGCTTGAGGCAAGCTGCTCTTCGCCACTCCCGCAGCCTGCGAGCAGGGAAAGGGACAGCAGAGGAATGAGGGTGAATTGGGCAATCTTTCTTGAAAACATTTGAGTTCCTCCCAGAGAAAAGTAAGGTTCAGGACTTAACTGCTCCCAGCGTCATACCTCCGACAAAATATTTTTGCAGGAACGGGTATACCAGCAGAATCGGCAATGTAACCACAATCGTGATGGCCATTTTGATGGATTCCGGCGAAATCTGCGTCATTTGCTGAGCCATGTCATTGACATTTCGGACCGATCCGCTGCCACCCTGCTGGGTGCTCTGAAGCACTTTCATAAGCTCATATTGAAGCGTGGTAAGATGCTCTTTCGAGCCGTTGTACAAATATGTGTCAAACCATGCATTCCACTGGCCTACCGCCAGAAACAGGGCAATGGTAGCCAATACAGGCTTGCAGAGAGGAAGAATAATCCTCCAGTAGATCGTAAAATCGTTGGCTCCGTCCAGTTTGGCCGATTCCTGCAAGGCATAGGGCAGACCGTCGATAAACGAACGTACGACAAATACATTAAACGCACTGACAATTCCGGGTAAGATATACACCCAGAAGGTGCCGATCAAATGGAGATCCCGCATCAGAATATAGACCGGAATCAAACCGCCGGAGAAGTACATGGTCAGGGCCAGAAATACGGAAACGAATCTTCTTCCCTGAAAATCCACTCTGCTCAGGGTGAAAGCCAGCATCGAAGCGCTGAGCAGGCCCAGCAGCGTTCCTGCCAGCGTGCGCAAGATCGAAATTTGCAGGCCCTGCACAAGCCCCTCATACTGAAAGATCGTTTTGTAGTTTTCCAGCGTAAATTGACGAGGCCAAATATAAATGCCTCCACGAACGGTATCGGTTGAGTTATTAAGCGAAATGGCGAGCACATTAAGGAAAGGATAAAGCGTTATGACAAGCACCATCGTCATGAACAGAATATTGAAAACATCAAACAGCTTCTCCGATCTCGTCGCATTAAAGGCTTTATTGGTCAATGGAGCTCCTCCTTTACATAATGCTTTCTTTGGTGAACTTCTTGAACAGGCCGTTAGCCGTGAAGAGCAGGATAATGCTGACTACCGAGTTAAAAATGCCAATGGCTGTTCCGTAGGAGAACCTGCCCATGTTCAGACCGTAATTCAAGGCGTACAGATCCAGTACCTCCGAGTAATCCATGACCAGGCTGTTGCCGAGCAAAAATTGTTTTTCAAAACCGATGCTGATCAGATGGCCGATGGACATAATGAACAGCACCGCAATGGTGGACCGGATGCCGGGCAGCGTAATATGCCAGATCTGCCGCAGCCGGCTGGCTCCATCCACCCGGGCGGCTTCATATTGCTCCTGATCGATGCCTGTAATGGCCGCCAAATAAATGATCGTATTCCACCCCATTTCCTTCCACACATCGGAAGCGGTTACAATATACCAGAACCAGCTCCCCTTCGCCATGAACTGGATCGGCTCGTCGATCAGGTGAAGTCCCATGAGCACGTCATTGACAATACCGCCGTCAATGGACAGCATTTTGGTAACCAGGCCTGCCACTACGACCCAGGACACAAAGTGGGGAAGATAGGAAACCGTCTGCACAAACCTTTTGAACACCATGCCCCTGAGTTCATTCAACAGAACCGCGAACAGAATAGGCACGGCAAAACCGAAAACAATGCTGAGCCCGCTCATGGCCAGCGTATTGCGCAGCACCAGGTAAAAGCGTTCGTCCTGAAAAAGCTCCGCGAAATGCTTGAATCCTACCCACTTCTGCTCACTAAAGGAACGAGCCGGCTTATAATCCTGGAATGCCATCGTCCATCCCCATAAAGGAAGGTAATTAAAAACAAACACCCATATGACAAAAGGCACCGACATCAGGTATAGATACTTCTGCCGCACTGCGGTTTTCCAAAAAGCGGCCTTGTGCCGTTTCGAATCGGCTTTGCCCTTGGATGTGTTGCGGGAAGCCCTATTGTTACGCGGCGCGGGTTTGGTTAACGTGTCCATAACAATCCCCCTTTTACATGCTACCAAGATGATACCGCTTACATTAGCAATTTGATACCTGCTGAATTAGAGGAAAAATCCGGTCATTTTTAGAGATTTCCTCTTTAACTGCCCTTTGCCAAAAAGAACCCGGACACATGTCCGGGCCTCACCTCTTTTGAAATTCACTCCGGCTGCCTCTTCTCCCGGTTATAGCTCCGGTATGCGGAGGGAGAGCAGCCTACATATTTTTTGAATTTTGCATGAAAGTAGTCCGTATTGGCATAACCTACATGCTTCGCCACTCCGTGCACCTTCATTCCCTCGGCAAGCAGCCGCTTGGCATTCCTGATTCGCACTTTATCCAGATAAAGGTTAAACGGCTCTCCGGTATGCTGCTTGAACAGCTTCCCCAGATAAGAACTGTTATAATTGAAGGTTTCCGCCAGCAGCTCAAGCTTCAGATTTTCCCCATAATGTGCATGAATGAAGTTCACAATCTGCTTCATGACCGCCTCTTTGCTGCCTTCGCCCAAGCTTGCCATCAATTGCTTCAGCCGCAGTTGCACCCGCTCCACCAGCTCGGGAAGTGAGCGCTGTCCATAGACTTCCGCAATCAGGCTGGCCGGTTCCAGGGAAGAACGGCCCCGTTCCCGCCCTGCCATATATTTATCAAGAGCAAGCGTCAGAACTCGTGCAAAGCCCTCTTTGACAGACTGCTCGCTGCCCCCATGGGATAAGCACATCTTCTCCATGTCCTGCAAGATCTGGGCAACTGTGTCCTTATTGGCCATCTCCAGCGCATAATAAAGCCGGTCCGCCAAATCCCTGTATGGCATCCCTGATTCAGTCTCAAGGAACGTGTCCCCGGAGTTCTCAAGCTCATTCTGTCCCAGGGCCACCCAGTCGGAATAAAGCAGAACCTTGTCTCCCCGAAACAAAAAACGCCGTTCCAAAAGGAAGCCCGCAGCATCGCAGGAGGCTTTAAGCTGCCCCAGAGAGGTTACTTCCCGGCTGGCCGCCGCATATACGGCTGTGGCACAGGAAGACAGCGTCTCCCGAATTTCCCTCATCAGCTCTGACGCCTGTTCCGGCCTCTCCAAGGGCCGCCGCAGCAAAATGCCTGTATGGCCGCCTGCTGTAAAAACGAAGCCGTAACTCCGCTCACGGCACATGTTCGATAGCTGTTCCCTGGCCGCCGCCATTCTGCCCATCCGGTCCGTATCGGGAAGACAGATATCCAGCATGATCACCTGGTAAGAAGGCCATTGAAGCTCCGGAGGGACGGGCCCGGGCTCTTCTTCCCCGCCTTTATAGGCATTCAGCAGCAAAGCTTCCAGATAATCGCTGTACCTGTCATGCCTTCCATCGGCAGCCTCCCTGCTCTCAAGCATACGGTATATGCGCTGCAGTTCCTCCGCCATTTCCTCCTCGTCGACCGGCTTGAGCAAATAACCATCCGCTCCGATACTGATCGCCTGGCGCGCATATTCGAAATCGGCATACCCGCTTAATATAAGAAAATGGAACGGTATTCCCGCCGCTTCCTGCTGTATTTTCCGGATGACGTCTAGTCCGTTCATACCCGGAAGCCTGATGTCCATAATGATCAGATCGATCTGTACGCGCGCAAGCTTCGCCAAGGCTTCCCTGCCGCTGCCCGCCGTATCCGCCACTCTGAAGCCGAGAGAGCCCCAATCCATAATCGTGGTCAGCCCTTCCCGAATTGCCGGTTCATCGTCAACGATCAGTACATTATACATTTGCCTCCTCCTCCACAGGTAAAGTAAAGCAGACCCGCGTTCCTTCTCCCGCCTTGCTGTTCATCCGAATCCCGTACTGTTGCCCATACATCAAGGTCAGGCGCTGATGCACATTCCGCATGCCGATACGACCGGCTTCCGGCTCTTCTTCTCCTTTGAAGGAAGCCTCAACCTGCTCCAGCTTGAACGCCTCCATGCCGTTGCCGTTATCCGTCACCTCGGTATGCAGGCAACCGCCGTTCATTCGCACGCTCACCATCACGGTAACCGGCTCCTCCTTATTTTCAAGACCATGCACAACCGCGTTTTCCACCAGGGGCTGGATGATCAGCGGGGGAATATGCGCTTGCAATACCGCCTCATCTACAACCACTTCATAGTTCAGGCGTTCCCCATAACGGAATTTTTGAATTTCGAGATAGGAACGCACCATTTCCAGCTCCTCCCGCAGTGTCGTATATCCACCTTTGATTTCAATATTTTTACGCATCAGCTTGCCCAGCAGCCTCACAACCCTTGCGATGTCCTTTTCTCCCCTCATATGGGCCTTCATCCGTATCGATTCCAGCGCATTAAACAGGAAATGGGGATTGATCTGGCTTGCCATCATTTTCAGCTTGATATCCCTCTGCGCCAGTTCAAGCCGGCTGTTCTTTTCGCTTGTATCAGCTACCTGCTGCATCAACTGATGGATGCTCTCCACCATCCGGTTGAACTGGCGCGATAAATCGCCGATCTCATCTCCGCCGTCCACTCTGGTGACTACATTCAAATCTCCGCGAGCCACCGCATTCAAATCTTCACGCAGCCGCTGCAAGCGTCTTGTAATCAGGACAGATATCATTGACACCAATACAAGCGCCGCAACCAGCACCATCAAAATGCAAATAAAGCCGATCAGACTAATACGATTGGCCCCGCTTACAATGCTGGCCGTGGAGAATACGGATATGATCCTCAGGCCGCTTTTGCTCGACTGTGGCAGCAGTTCGTCCACAATAATGTTAGCGGATTCCCCATTAACTTCAGCTTTATAGGTTCCTTTGCCTTTGCTATGAAAATCAAAGCCCAGCTTCAGCTCTTTCAGCGTCCTTCCCACCATATCCGGGTCCTTGGCGGCAACCACAACCCCCTGCTCGTCGGCAATCATCGTATGAAAGGGCTCTTTGCTGAGCATGCCGTTCAATTCGTTCTGATTAATGCCGATGACAAGCACACCACTCGTCCGGTGCTCCGGGAACGGAATTTGCCTGACCAAACTCAGCTTATTCAGCAGATCGTCTTTTGCATCACGAATGTAGTACCAGCGAATTTCCGTCCCCGTGAGTGCTTCCTTGAACCAGTATGCATTTTGCGTATCGATATCCACGGGAATGAACTCCAGGTTGTTGACCAGTGTTGAATTAAACGAGTAAAAGCGAAGGCTGTCGATTTCCCGGTACTGTTCCCTGTATTCCTTGAAGTCGTCGAATTCATGATAGGCTCTGGTCAAGTCCAGCATGCCCTCATAACGTGTGTTCACGATAGCGTTTAAATTGCTGTCAAACATGAGCTGGTTGGATATGTCTGTTGGCACGCGGAGCAAATTGCCTGTCTGGGTTTTAATCTTCTCCACATTGTTGACAGTTTGTGCAATGGCGCTTTGCAGCGCCTGCTCCCTCAGATAGACAATCATGGCCCCTCCGACGAGCAGCACGGGGATCATCACGATCACCACATAAGAAAACAGCAGCTTGTTTCGCATCCGGACATTGTTGATGATTCGCGGTACTCTTCCCACACATGCCGCCTCCTGTTTTAAAAGCGCTTTCATATCCCTGAAGCCAAGAAGCCTCCATAAGCAACTAAATAAACAGAGGAATGTTGGTCTCATCTCAATTCCTTTTGTATATCGTCATCCTGGAGGTTGTAGTGCTGGCTCTATAAATACATTCTGGGGAAGAGCATACGGATTATCCTTGGCGATGCGGTCATAGAACATCATTCCGTCCAGATGGTCCAGTTCATGCTGAACGACGATGGCCGTATATCCTTTGAACGTATAAATTTGCTCTATTCCCTGTGCATCCGCTGCTTTGACCTTGATCCTGGCATAACGGGGGACATAACCCGGCACGTAACGGTCCACCGAAAGACAGCCTTCCCCGGCCTCCAGATAGATCATGGCGGCTGAATGACTAATGATTTTCGGATTATACAGCTCACAGACAACGGTTTCTTCCCCTGATTGGATATAGACGGCGCACATCCGCTTGTTCAGGCCGATCTGATTGGCCGATAAGCCTACCCCGGCCCGCAGACCGTATTCGGCGGCTCTCTCTTCATTCTGGCTGTTCTTGAGATAGTCCAGCATCAGTTCCATCCAGCGGCGGTCCTCACTGCTTGGCGGCAGGGATACAGGCTCTGTACGCTTGCGCAGGATGGGGTCTCCTTCCCTCACAATATCACTCATGAAAAGAATTTCGGGAACCGGCAGATTATTCATTCCTTTTGCCTCAACTTCCTTGCTAGAATTGTGCAACATTCAATATGACGACATGTTATTCATATGTAATTACTGTTGTACATTGATGTTACTGTGAAAAGTTTCCTATGGCGTCTTTTGTAAAATTATATCGACGACCCGGCAAGATTGTCAAAATATCTGTTATGCAGGCTGCCATACCCTTAGTGAAACGTTTGTGCTCAACAAAAAACGGACAGTTCCGATGGAACTGCCGCATGTAAGCATTTTATAATATCGACGCGGTCAGGACGGCTGCTCCAGCTTGCTTCCGGAAGCTCCGTGCAGGCTCGCTTTGGAGATTCCTGCAGTCCAGGTTTCGTAATATTGGGAGTTTTTCCCGTAGGAATTATCGATCACCACATTTGGCATGTCCAGCAGGCAGGATAAGATGTGGCCGTGCAGTCTGGAGGTACGGACCTCCTTGTAGGAACTGAACAGGCCGATCGCCTTGTTCATCAAATAATCGGTATATTTATACCAGAAGGTTCGGGTCGGAAGCGGGCCGCCAAGCTTCTTGTCCAGACGGTAAAACTTCTGGAAATAGACGATGCCCCGGACTTCCAGCGGGGTAAACATCGTATCCCAATCCAGCCGGTTGCTGTCGTCCGCTTCCCTGTCAAACTGCTGCTGTCCGGCAACGGTCTCAATATCTGTACGCAGAAAATAGAGCACATCGTTCACTGGCATGGCTGTCGGCTGCAGCGGCCATAGCTGGTGCGCCATATCCGGGCACATGCGCACCCCGCATTTATGGAACTTCGCCGTTGCAAAATCATAGGAGCGCGTGTCCCGTACGAAGATATGTAGATCGGGATGGTTATTGAAAAGCGCGGCGGCCATGTCCGCCTTGCGTTCACTTTCAAAATGAATGGTCTGCGGCATGACGACAATCCGGTGGGACGGGAAATCACGCACGACCTTCTCCCGCAGATTCTGATGGTTGGCGTACAGGTCGCCAAAATTTCCTCCACCATGGCAAACGATGATCCAGTTGTCCGGTATGTTCAGCTTGGCGGGAAAATCCATCGCACTGTAGCGGGCACGGACTTTGATATTATAATCACGGAAAAACTTCTCCGTTCCCTTCATGATCAGCACGTCCCCGCCGTTGTTATACACCGGATAATCCACATACATAATTTCCGATCCCTGAGGCACCACCTCAAGGATTGCTTTCAGCTTCTCTTTCAGCTCATCCATTGGATGCAAGTTCGCCATCTTTCAATTCTCCCTTCTTACGCTTCTTTTGTATGACCTGTCTCAGGAACGCAAAATCCTCCCTGTCAAACACGATCCGCCGCAGCGGAACCTTGAAGAACACCGGAAAAGAGAATACGGAAAAGGCAAGACGGACGCAGGCTCCGGCTAACAGCGCCAGCGCAATTCCTTCCAATCCGAGCAAAGGTGTAAATATGAAGAACATGGCGACCGTGATCGCATAGGCCGCGATCTGGCGCATAAGCACCAGACCAGGACGGCCAAGGGCATTAAACGCGGATGCCAGAATCCATGAGCCCCCGCCGATGATGCATTCCAGCGAGAGCAGATAAAAGGTCACATCCGCTTCCAGAAAAGCGGAGCCATACAGCAGCCCCAGCATATACCGGCCGATGAACAGGCTCGGAATGATGACGATGAGCATGATGGCCATGGATATGCGGAAGGCTCTGCCGACAGTCTCGATAATCTTCGCTTGGGACAATCCCGTCACCCGTGGGAAGGTTACGTTTGTCACCGCATTTTGCACCACATTGAATACCCTGGATAAAGCATAAACAACGGAGTACAGCCCGAAATCACGCGGCGACAGTAAAGCTATAATCACTATTTTGTCCGTTTGCGTGGACAGCGTCCCCATCAGCTCCATGCCGTACACCCGGACTCCATAGCTGTAGTAGGGGCGCATTACTGTTTTATCAATGGACAAACGGAAGCGACGAACATGCACCGAATGGCGCAGCTTGAAAAATGTCCACAGCAGCGCGGCCAGACTGGCCGCAAAGTTGATGGCCCCCGCAATATACACATTGAGGAACCCGAGTAACCAGACAACCATCAGACCCGCGAAATTAATAAACGGGTACAGGAAAAGCAAACCGTTATAAACGTCGAATTTTTCAAGGCTCTGGGACAGCGCCGTCGTTAATGCCGTCAGCACCGCCAAGGGTATGGCGGCTATACAGTATAATCTTGACAATTGAATGATATCCGGGGAATATCCGTTCAGCCACATCGGCATAAACAGCCAGGAGATCCCGCCTGCCAGCAGGCAAGCAGGCAGCTGTATCCATAGGGATAATCCGAGCAGCTCCTCGGTGCTGCCCGTCTTCTTTTTTATGTTGTAAATGAGGGAGGTGGGGAGGCCAAAGCTTAACACGCTGCCGATCAGTGCAGGCCAGAATAGCACTGCCGCCAGTTCTCCCTTCCCCTCTACCCCGAGCATCCGTGCAGTCAATATCGAAGTAAGCGTCGTGACGATCAGCACGAAAAAATTGTTAAAGCTGGTACGCATAATGGTTTTGGCGAGGCTGTCGCCTGTAAACACTTTTTTGGCTGCCGTCCAGGCGCTCATCTTACTCACATCCCTGCTCTGCTTCTATACTTGCTTCCTGCGACACGACCGCTGTTAACCGGCAGCCTCATTGGAAAACATCGCTTTTAACGCCTTTTTGTATCCTTTGATTGCGGAATTATTCTTCTTTGGTCTCTCCCTAAGCATCAAATACAGCGTAGTCCAGCACAGTGCCGCATATTTGATCAGACCGGACTGCTCATCCCTCAGCAGATGAATATGATTCATCACGCGCATGTAGGCTACATGCTCCATATTATCGCGGGAAGACGGGGATTCATGATGCAGCAGCTTTAACTGGGGGTTAATATATAAAGGCCCGCTCTTCAACGCAATGCGGGACAAGAGCAGGTCTTCACCGACACTGTAGCTTTGCAGCCAGGGAACCGGCTTTAACCCACGGACCGCTTCCTTGCGGAAGGACATGTTGCAGCCGTGAAAAAATTCGGTTATAAACGTCTTGCGGGCCTTATGCCAGTTGTACATGGAGCCTGATTGGCCGCTGAGGGACAGCTTCCCTTTAAAAGGGGACTGCTGAAAGGACAGCAGGCAGCGGATGGTTCCAAAAAGGCTGTTACGCATGCCCAGCGCGACCCCGCCCACTCCTGCGGCCCGGGGATATTCCTCATAGGTGCGTATTAAATTCTGAATATAATCGGCGGGAAGCTCTACGTCGTCATCCAGAAACAGGATAACGTCTCCTCTGGCGATCTCGACCGTTTTTACTCTTGACAGCCATAGTCCCGGCTGCTCCTTACGATGGTAGCGCAGCCCCATTCCTGTCGGTTCCAGGATCTGCTTCTGCTGCTTCAGAAACTCCTCCGTCAGCGCTCCGTCATCAACAATCAGCACTTCAGCCCGCAGTCCGGATGCCGGCGGGCTGGACTGTGCGATGGAGGAAATGCAGCGTTTCAGATCCTCCTCCCGGTTGCGTGTGCATATGGCAATGGACAAGGAAATCATCTGGCTCCCTCCTTCGGTTAAGTGAGGCCTTTCCTGCCGATGGGCAGGGAAGCCGTATATTCATCATATTTCTGCTTGCGCGGATTCAGGACAAACAGAACACCCTGCGCATATCCGGCTACCGCGTTGAAGTTTCTTTTGATGGCTTGCTTGACCATTAAATAGGAAAGCGTCCAGAGCAGTGCGATGTAACTCCAGAGCCCCGCTTTTTTCAGACGCAGAAAATAATAATGGTTGACAGCCGTGGCTTTGGCTACCTTGCCGGCCTTATCCCGCGAGCTAGGAGACTCATGATGTATGATTCTGAGATTCGGATCAATGACCAGCTTGCCGTACCGGCTTGCAAGATGGCACATGTACAGATCGTCCGCAACCGCATAACTTGTCATCCATGGATAGGGCTTCATATCGCACAGTGCAGACCGGCGGAAGGACATATTGCAGCCGTGGAAAAATTCAGTGGGGAATACCGACTGGGCCTCTCCCCACTGCAGCAGCGAGCCCGCCAGACCGCTTGGGGACAGCTTGCCCGGCGAGGAGGACATTTGACATGTCAAAACGCCCAGCAGCTTACCTGCCCGGCTTGTACTCAGTCCCTTGGCGACCCCGCCGACACCTGCAATACGCTCATCCTGTCCGTACATATCCAGCAGATGTCTGATGTACAACCTGTCATCCAATTCCGCATCATCATCAAAATAAAGCACGATATCGTGTTTCACCATGGACAGCGCTTGATACCGGGAAAGCCACACGCCCGGTTGCTCTTTCTTATGATACTTCAATTCCCCGCGCGGCAGCCTGGAGAGCATTTCCCGGTACTCCTCCAGCTTGTGTGCCGGGATATCGCCATCGTCGACAATCAGCAGCTCAATTGCCGTATCGTTGATATCCTGCTGTGCGGCAATGGACTGAATGCAGCGTGTCAAATCTGCAATCCGGTTCCTTGTGCAAATGATGATCGAGACATCAGACATGCTACGGTCTCCTCCTATCCTGTCCGTTTCTCTTTTCCAAGAATTATTTTCCAATTGTTGGATTGTATAATTCTATTTTAGCGTCGACAACATTTGAGTGTACATACCACTTTTGTATACTTTTTCGGGCATATGAAAACTTATAGGTAGGGAACAACAAAAAAAGAGAAATGGCCGTAAAGCCATTCCTCTTCATTGCGGATCAAAAGTCCAGAAACAGCGTCGCATTGACATATCTGCGGGCCATGGACAAAAAATAGGAGTTTTGTATCGATACAGCGGCCACCAGCAGCGCGTTCCTGAGCGCTTCACGCTGGTTCGGACTGAGGTGGACAAGATCATCCGTATACCTGCCTGCCGCGCGCAGCAGCATATCCTCTGTAAGGCCATCCTTTAAGGTGGAGGCAGGTCCCGTACCGGTAATGTCAAACATCCCGTCACCGTTAGCGTCGAGTTCCTCGAACAGGGATGAGTATGCAGCGTAAAGATGCATGGGCTGCATCAGGTCGTCGCTGTCGTCTCCCGGCTGTCCGAAGAGAATATGAAACAGCTTGCGGATGGATTCAAAATCAAGGCTGGATTTGAGATCCTCTATAATGAGCAGGACGGCTGCCTGGTTGATGGAGTATTTTTTTCCTACCTGTGGTGATCCAAGAAATTCCTTAAAATCCCGCTTCACCCAGTTCTGCATGGAGGTCAGGGAAACATGGCTATACTCGATTAGTTGGCCGAGCGAGGCGATCTCCTGCAGGGAAAAAGCTGCGATCTGCCTTCCTTTAATGATTTTCTCCAGCACAGGAGTCACCTCGGTGCTCAAAAAGGCAGGCAACGTGCTGCCGGCACGAAGCCGGTCCTGATGATTCTTTCTCCAAGCCTCCTGAAGTACGGCCAAAGGCTGCATGCTCTGACAGTTATCAAGCGCAAGCAGCAAATGGGCCATGTCGCTGCGGGTCATTGTAAAGGACTCCATTTGCCTTCCTCCTTATGCTTACGTGTTGCATTTCAAGTTCATGCGAACCCATCATACGCCTAAGCATGCAGGTTGTAAAGAGCGAGGAAGAAAAAGGCGAGAAAGCAGACGATCAAGGTCTATTCTTTCACTATTTCGAACAAATTTGGGGCTCAGAAGGTTGACAGCTTTCTTTTTAACAGTTGTACTTTTTCTTTTAAGTTCTTAAAATAAGTTCATATGAACTTAAATTTATCAGAAAAGGGATGAGTGAAAATTATATGGACATAGGTGTCAGTCTATTATTGTTCGCGTTGTTAATTGTACTGAGTGGTTTCTTCGTGGCTACTGAATTTGCCATCATCAAAATTCGTTCCAGCCGTGTGGATCAGTTGGTGGTGGAAAACCGCAAAAATGCTAAGGCCTTGCGGAAGGTAGTCAGCAATCTGGACGGATACTTATCCGCCTGCCAGCTTGGTATTACAATAACGGCGCTTGGACTTGGCTGGCTCGGTGAACCGACTGTGGTCAAAATTTTGGAGCCTGTATTTATTAAACTAGGCATCAGTGGTGATTTTGGCCATATTCTGGCTTTCATAATCTCTTTTATTATTGTGACTTACCTGCACGTCGTTATTGGTGAATTGGCCCCTAAAACATTGGCGATTCGCAAAGCGGAAACAGTCAGTCTGTTAACATCTCCTCCGATTATCTGGTTTAACCGCATCATGTACCCCTTCATCTGGCTTCTGAACGGCTCTGCCAACAGGCTGGTCCGTTTATTCGGATTAAAGCCCGCGTCGGAGCATGAGGAGGCGCATTCCCAGGAAGAGATTCAAATTATCCTGTCGGAAAGCATGGAGAGCGGGAAAATTAACAATACAGAGTACGGATACGTGAACCGGATCTTTGCCTTTGACGAAACCGTGGCCAAAGAAATTATGGTGCCGCGTACCGATATGGTTTGTCTGTATACCAACCGCAGCTTGAAAGAGAACATGCAGACTATTTACGATGAGCAGTATACCCGCTTCCCGGTAGCAACCGAAAGTAAAGACCAGATTATCGGGATGATCAATACGAAGCAGTTGTTTCTGGAGCATGACCGGAACCCGGATCTGGATTTCAAATCCCTGATTCACCCGATTCTTACGGTACCTGAGGTAATCCCGGTCAATGACTTGCTGAAACGGATGCAGAAGGAACAGGTTCATATTGCGCTGCTGGTGGATGAATACGGCGGCACATCCGGTATTATTACGATCGAAGATATTCTGGAAGAGATCGTCGGCGAAATCCGCGACGAATTCGATAAAGATGAGCGCAAGGAAGTCGAGAAGCTGTCCGAGAACAGCTATCTGATGGATGGCAAAGTCATCCTGTCCGAATTCAGTGACTTGACCGGTCTGAATCTGGAAGATGAGGATGTCGATACGGTCGGCGGCTGGGTGTACAGCCGTATTCCCGAACCGAAGACGGGCAAAGAATACACTGAGGGTCATGTAAAAGTCATTATCCGCGAAATGGGCAAAAACCGTGTAAGACGTGTGGAGGTTATTATCGAGGAGCCGTCGCTTCTCAGCGGAGAAGAAGAAACAAACTAAGTTTGAAATTCACCGAAAAACGTTGTACACTTTACTTCGTTCTGCACAGGTGTGAAAGAAAAACGTCTATCGATGTAATTCACAGAAGCCAGACCGCGTTTAGCAGTAGTTTTTCTTGCGATTCCAGGAAGATTACACCAAGAAGTTTATACAGTCTGGAATCTTAAAATAAATGACAGGGCATACGGCTTGGCCGCGTGCCCTGCATGCGTGTGTGGGGAGGAGAGTAAAGTACATGGACTTTTTGTCAGCGATTATTATGGGCATTATCGAGGGATTAACTGAATTTCTACCCGTCTCATCGACCGGGCACATGATTTTGACGGCCCACCTGCTGGATCTCAACACAGACAGTGAATCCGTAAAGACGTTTGAAGTTGTCGTACAGCTGGGCGCCGTGCTTGCGGTTGTCGTATTGTATTTCAGGAAGTTTCTGGGAATGTTCGATTTCCGGAGACAGACGCTTCAATCCTTAAAACCGCGTCTAAATCTGCTGCATATCATCATCGCCATGATCCCGGCTTCTTTGCTGGGCGTACTGCTGCGTGACTTCATCAAGCAGTATTTATTCGGTCCGCAAACGGTGGTATACAGTCTGGTTGCCGGAGGCCTGCTGATGATTGCGGCTGAAAAATTCCATCCAAGAGCAACCGCAGAAACGGTAGATGAAATTACATACAGACAGGCTTTTATCATTGGATTATTTCAAATTCTTGCCTTGTGGCCTGGCTTCTCCCGTTCAGGCTCGACGATTTCCGGCGGTTTGTTTGCAAAAGTAAGCAGCACGGCAGCGGCCGAATTTACCTTCCTGGTGTCTGTTCCGATTATGCTGGGGGCTACGGTTGTCGATATGTACAGCAGCATGGAACAGCTGTCCACAGGTGATTTCCCTGTATTTGCCGTAGGTTTTGTTACCGCCTTTATCGTAGCGATGCTGGCCATCAAGAGCTTCCTTGGATTGCTGAAACGGTTCAGTCTGACGTCGTTTGCAATTTATCGCTTTGTGCTGGCGGCCGTTTTTTTCTTTATTATTCTGTAACTAAAAAGGATGTATCCCGGCGTTTGAATAACCGGGAACATCCTTTTCCTTTTGAAAAAAATTGTATCATTTGCTTGACCATTTGCGCTCCATCGAGTCCGGGTGACAAACAAATCTTTATACCTTCGATTCCAGCGTCTCCAGGTAAGCAGAGATTTGTGCCGGGGTTTTGGCAAATTTGCTGTGAAGATGGGCAATCTTCTCCCCGTCGCGGAATACCAGCAGACTTGGAATGCCGCGAACCTGATTTTCTTCCGCTATCGGCAGAAATTGCTCGGCATCCATGGCATAAAATTCTTTATCAGGATGTTCCTCAATGATTCCGCCAATAAATTTGTCCAATGTCTTGCAATCCGGACACCAGGTTGCATCGAATTTAATAACCGTTAGTCCATCTCCCTGAATCAGCTCCTGATACTGCTGCTGTGATTCAATGCGCTCCATCGTCCATCCCTCCTGCTGAATACTTATTCTTTTATTGTAATCATTATCGCTCAAATTGCAACTATGACAGTTACCTGTGCTGTGTGTAGCGGTTCGCTTTGCTAAAGCTTCTCAGCTCACGAATTTCCTGCTCCGTCAACGGCGTGACAGCGGCGGCGCCAACGTTGTGCTGAAGCTGTTCCGGAGAGCTCGCTCCAGGAATGGCAGTCGCCACGGCCGGATGCGCCAGGCTGTAGCGGATGGCTAACTGCTCCATGCTCCGCTCTTCGCTTGCGAACGCTGCAAGGCGTTCACGCACGTTCAACAGCTCTGACTCCTTATAATCCAGATAACCCTTCACCGCCTTGGATGCTCCTCTCTCAGCCAGCACTCCGCTGGCTACAGGGCCGCGAGCAATCAGGCTGACCCCTTCATTTCCCAGCAAAGGGAGAACCTCTTCCTCCGCCCGCCGGTCCAGCAGACTGTATTGGTTCATGACACTTACGATTCCTGAACGTTTCACATATTCACGGATCACATTCGGCCGGATGGAAGAAATACCGTACCAGCGGATGACTCCCTCACGCTTCAGCTGTTCAAAAGCCTCAATTGTGTCGTCAATCGGATCGTCGAGTGTACCGCCATGCAGCTGGTACAGATCAATATAATCTGTGCCAAGACGTTTCAGACTTTCTTTAACAGCTTCCAGGATATAAGCCTTTGACGGATCCCACACCAGGCCTTCCTGGCCCGGAATACGCCGGTTGCCTACCTTGGTCGCAATGATAACGTCCTGGCGCCTTCCCCGCACAGCCTTGCCAACGATCTCTTCGTTCCGGCCGCTGTCATACAAATCGGCAGTATCCAGAAAATTGATGCCTTTTTCAAGCGCTTCGTGAATAAGATAAACTCCTTTTTGTTCCTCTGTGCCAATCGTCATGCAGCCAAAGCCGATTTCGCTTACCATGAGATCGGAAGATCCAAGCCGGTTCTTTTTCATGTTTTCTCTCCTCCCAATAAATTACATGTTGTCCCAGACCTTATATACAAGCTCATCGTACCGTATCATTTCCGCCTGTTCAAGCCGACCCGCATGGCGCAAAGCAGCACTCTACAAACGAGTAACCTCCTTTTTTCATTTCATGTGTTGACATTTATCACAAAACAATATATCTTTAAATAAAGATAAATAATGAATCCAGTACCTTTACCCAATAATAAAGAACTACCAAGGAGGACTTATCATGAAATTGCTTGGATTGCACCATGTATCGGCTTTCACAGCCTCTGCCGCCAAAAACTTTGAGTTCTATACAGAAGTGCTCGGCATGCGCCTTGTCAAAAAAACCGTCAATCAGGATAATATTCGCGTGTACCACTTATTCTACGCTGATGAGATTGGAACCGCAGGCACAGAGCTGACTTTCTTTGAAATTCCGAATGCCGGA
This sequence comes from Paenibacillus enshidis, assembly GCF_042136365.1. Classification (NCBI taxonomy): domain Bacteria; kingdom Bacillati; phylum Bacillota; class Bacilli; order Caryophanales; family Paenibacillaceae; genus Paenibacillus; species Paenibacillus enshidis. Next base: position 90,477 of record NZ_JBHHMI010000016.1, read on the forward strand.
CAGAACCGCAGGGGGAATAACAGCATCTCCTCCCTGTCGCTGCGCGTTCCGAACGATAAAGCCTTGACCTACTGGAAGAACCGGTTTGAGGAGTTGAACGTGAAGCATGAAGACATTACGGAGCAGGCCGGGCATCAGATTTTGCCATTTGAAGATTTCGAAGGACAGCGCTTCTATTTGATTTCCGATGAGCATGATCAGGGAGTTCGGGGCGGCAAGCCCTGGGATAAAAGCCCTGTTCCGGCCGAATACGGCATCATCGGTCTCGGACCGATCAAGCTGACTGTACCCGTAGCGGAGCATACCGGGCTGATTCTGGAGAAGGTGATGGGCTTCCGCAAAGTTGGCTCCTATCCTGCTACTGTCACTGGGCAGCCGGATATCGTCATTTACGAAACAGCTGAGGGCGGGAACGGAGCCCAGGTGCACCTTGAAGAACGCAACGACCTCGACCCTGAGCGGCTTGGACGTGGCGGTGTTCACCACGTCGCATTCCGCGTAACCGATGAAGAGGAGCTGCGTCAATGGGTGGAGCGCATCCGCAGTCTGCAAATCGGCAATTCAGGCTTCGTGGACCGCTTCTACTTCCGCTCTCTGTATTTCCGGGAGCCGAATGGCATTTTGTTCGAGCTGGCTACTGACGGTCCCGGCTTTGCGACGGATGAGGACCCAGAGCATCTTGGCGAAGCTCTTGCCCTACCGCCGTTTCTGGAAAACCGCCGAGAAGATATTGAGGCCCATTTGAAACCGCTGAATACAACAAAATAAAAGCACATTAAAACCGGGACATCCCTTTGAACAGGAGGTCCCGGTTTTTTAGTCTTTTGCCTGCTGCGTTCAGCGGGCCACTGTTGCTGTAAACCGTTCATCTTCTGCAAAAATTCGTCCGGCTCCGCGGCCGATCTTAAAGCTTCCGGTCGTCCACACCATCCAGCCAGGCCTCAATGTCGCCGATAACAGAAGTGACGCAACCAGCTTCAAATGGGGATTTAAGCCCCGCCAGCTCGACCAGGCCTGTAAAGGACTGACTTCCTCCTGCCCGGCACAAACGCAGGTAGTCATTCCAGGCCGACTGCCAATCCGCGTTCATCCGCTTCCAGAACTGGAATGCGCAAATCTGGGCAAGCGTGTAGTCAATATAATAAAACGGTGACTGGAAAATATGCGCCTGCTTGTGCCAGAAGCCTCCGCCCTCCAGGTAATCATTACCCTCGTAGTTTTTATGCGGCAGATATTTGCGCTCGATGGAACGCCATGCCTGCTTCCGCTCCGCCGGAGTCCAGTCCGGATTTTCGTAGACTGCATGTTGAAATTCATCGACTGCGACTCCATAAGGAATAAACAGCAGTGCTGACGAGAGATGATCAAAACGGTATTTTTCCGTATCCTCCGCAAAGAAAAGCTTCATCCACGGCCATGTGAAAAACTCCATACTCATGGAATGAATCTCCGCAGCTTCGTAGGTGGACCAGAAATATTCAGGGATGTCAAAATGTCTGCTCTCATACACCTGAAAAGCGTGACCGGCTTCATGTGTCAGTACATCGATATCCCCGGAGGTGCCGTTGAAATTCGAAAATATGAATGGTGCGCCATAATCATTAAGAAAGGTGCAGTAGCCCCCGCTCTGCTTGCCTTTTTTGCTGACCAGATCCATCAGGCCGTTGTCTTTCATAAACGTAAAAAACTCATCCACCTCGGGAGACAGCTCTTTGTACATGTGTGCTCCGTTTTCAATGATCCAGTCCGGTCCGCCTTTGGGGACAGGGTTGCCTGTCGCAAATGCGAAGCTTTCGTCATAATAACGAAGTGTCTCCACACCGATCCGCTGCCGCTGCCGTTCTTTAAGACGGGAAGCAGCTGGAACAATGTGCTCTGCCACCTGATCACGAAAATTGGCAACCATCGCCGCATTATAATCCGTCCGGTTCATACGCGCATAACCGAGCTCTACAAAGTTGGCATAACCCAGCTTGCGGGCCATCCGGGTACGGACCTTCACCAGCTCGTCGTAAATGCGATCGAACTGATCCTCGTGTGCAGCCAGAAATCCGTTTTGCGCTTCAGCGGCTCTGCGCCGGATATCGCGATCTGTCGACTGCAGGAATGGGGTTAATTGCGGGAGCGTACGCTCTTCCCCTTCAAAAAGGATTTTGGCGGAGGCAATCAGCGCCATATATTCGGTGCCAAGCTTGTTCTCCTGCTGCATGTCTTCGATCATGGCAGGATCAAATGCTTTGAGGGAAACCTCGGCCAGCCGGAACAGTTGACTGCCCCATTCTTGCTCCAGTTCCCCCCGCAATGGTGAATCCACGAGCGCCCGGTAATAGTCGGTTATGTATTCCTGGAAAACGGGTTTGATTTCATCTACGTATTCTTTCTCATTTTTATAAAACTCATCTGTTGTATCGATAGAATGTCTGATTTCGACCAGCTGGCAGTTCGTATCCACATGGCTGCGCAGCTTGTTGAGCTCCTGAATAACCGCCTTGCCCTGCGCTGGTTGGTCTGCATTTCGGAACTGCTCCAGCAATTTTTTAAACCGCTGTTCAAATTCGGACAAATCCGGTCTTTCGTATTTCATCTCACTGAACTTCATAGGCACGGCCTCCCTTTTCCCAATATGTTGTTTATTATACATCCCGATTGCTATAATATACCAGCCTTTTAAGCATGTAATGTGGTCCTAAGACGCTCCGAGAACGAACCATTCCTACAATCGCTGTTGTCCCCAAATTTCCAATGATTATAATTTTTAGCGGTAGAAATTCGGTGACAAAGGCGAATGCTCCGCTTTTCCGGAATTGCTTCGGCCTCTCCGCTGCTGCGTGCGTACCCCAACTTAAAAAAGGTAGAAAATCACAGTCAACGAATATATCCCGTAATTGCTGATTAAACAAAAGGTCAAGGACAGGAGTAAAATTCCCTGTTCTTGACCTTTTGTACCCGTTATAGACCGGAAGCATGGGCGCGGTTCATGATTTCGTCCATCATCGGCACTGTATCAAGCCCGTCGCGGTTACCCAGCAGGATAACGGTCAAGCCTGTGCCGGTATCCCGCATCATGCCTGTCTTGTAGCCGGTTCCGCTGCCATTATGATAAATAGTCATACCCTGGCCGGATTCGTCCTGCCGGACCAGCACGCCGTATCCATAGTTCTTCTCGGAATATGGGGTCAGCATCTGTGTCAGCAACTCGCTGCTGAGCAGCTTGTCCAATCCGTTCTCGCTGTTCCAGGTCAGCATATCATCAAGCGTGGAATACAGCGTGCCTGTTCCCTCCACTGATACATAATAAGGAGCTTCGGCCATTACGCTATTTTTGTAGGTGTGGCCTTTAATCGTCGAAGTTTCAGGGGCGGCCTGGCCTGTATGCTTCAAACCCAGCGGACCCAGCACGTTCTTCTCCAGATAATCCCCATAGGTCATTCCGCTTGCCTGTTCAATAATATAAGCGAGGACCACGTAGCCACAGTTGCTGTATTGAAAACGGGTGCCGGGCTCCCATTGAATGGTCAGCTGTTTGATTTGATTCACGGTATCCTGCAGCGTCATCCCCTCTGTACGGGTGAAGTTTGCCCTGAGCCCGCCGGTATGTGACAGCAGCATATGCAGTGTAATTTCGTCCCCACGCGGAAAATCGGGAATATATTTGGATACCGGGTCCTGCAGACTCAGCAGCCCCGCCTCTGACAGCTTCAGTACGGAAGCCGCCGTGAACGATTTGGACAACGATGCGATCCGCGTGTTCATGTCGGGACGGTTAAACTTGCCGCCGCCGGCCGGGCCATATCCTTTACGGAGCAATACCTGCCCGTTTTTCGCCACCAGGGCCAGACCGGAGAACGATTCATTGCGCAGGTAAGTATCCACTGACTTCATGCTGCTGCTCAGCATGGTTTCACTGTCGCTTTGAATTTCAAGCAGCGTGCCTGCGGTTGTTTTGGAAGGTTTGACTGTAGCACGCAGCGGCTCAATCGCACCCCGCAGCGGCACTGTTAAAACACCTTTTACATAGCGCAGCGGCGAGGATTGCTGCCAGGCATAACCGTTCACATCAACCGCTGTGGAACCAAGCTTGTACGTAATGACATCCCCGTTCAGCTGGACAACAGCACTGTTGGCGCTTGCGTTCCAGCGCACAGTAGCTCCCAGCGCACCAGCCGCTTCCCGGAGCGGAACGTATGTCGTGCCGTAAGCAATATAAGGCTTCGTATTCCAATTCGCCTCGACCCCATCCACTGTCACGGTAATGGCTCCGGACTGTGCCAGTGCATTGTGGCTGCTCCCGGCAAATAAGGCCGTACACAGAAGCAGCAGCACAAAGCAGCGCATAAAGGGAAGTGCTCTCTCATTCAACCCATTCATGTAAAGCTGTCCTCCATTCTTTCGTCAAAGCTGGTTAAAAAAAACGCCAATATCCGTCAAATTGTAAAAGAGAATAAAGCGGATTATGTCTTGACTCTCATAGCCGTTCTCCCTTCTTAGAAAAAGCAAGAAAGCCATCCCATATTTGAGGCGGCTTCTCCTGCAACTTGCTATAATTGCTTCATTGTCTTACTTCTCCGGCATGAAATCCGCTAGTCCCCTGCGCTTCGGACCGTCACCGCGGGCTAGCTCCAACGCTTTGGCCCAGGTCTTTTCCGTTTCGTGCTGCAAAAACTCTGTCAGCGGATGATCAATTCATATCATTGCTTCTGATTCTGCTGCTCGAACAGCGTCCGTGGATTCCCTGTAAACTGATGCACCTTGCCATTCTCAAAAATATCCCGCGTGTCATGATACGTAATTTCCGCATTTTCTATCCGTCCCGAGTGATAAGCAAACAGGATGCGAAAGCTGTCCAGACAGCGGTCCAGATCAGCGGCAGACTGAATGCCGTATCCACGCCATAAAGCTATCGCCTGCTCATATGCTCCCAAGCCTCTCACCTCCTTTTATGAGGTAGAATTAAGGCCAATGCCCGGTTAATTTAGCTGCACGCGCATATCTTTTATGATAAGTCGTTCTGCTGCAGACGGTGGGCAGCATGAAGCGTTGGCCCGACAAATTCATTCAGACGGAACCCGCCGGCAATTGCCTGGGTAATAAATTGCTTGGCCTGCTCCACAGCTTCACGCACCGAAAGGCCTTGTGCCAGCCCTGCGGTAACGGCTGCGGATGAGGTGCAGCCCGCGCCATGGGTGAAGCTCGTATTCACACTGTCCGTTTCAAACCATTCAAAGGTGTGCCCGTCATAGAGCAGATCCATCGCTTTGCCTTCCTTAATTTTGCCGCGGTCTTTAATCAACACGTGCCTGGCGCCGCGTTCATGAATAATGGCAGCCGCTTCCTGCATCTGCTCGACCGTGCGGATCGAACCTGTCTTGGCAAGCTGTGACGCCTCAAACAGGTTCGGTGTAACGAGATCTGCGCCCGGAATAAGCAGTTCCAGCATCGCTTCCGTATTTTCAGGCTGCAGCACTTCATCCGTACCTTTGCATACCATAACCGGATCAATGACGATCCGTTTGAGATCATGCTTCTTTAAATACCCGGCAACCAGTTCGATAATCTCCACGGAGCCAAGCATGCCTGTCTTCATGGCATCAAAGCCGATGCCTTCCAGTACGGTTTTCAACTGCGCTTCCACCACATCCAGGGCTACCGGATATACAAGATGGTCCCAAGTGCGGGGTGCCATCGCAACAATCGTGGTCAGTACGGTCATACCATATACGCCGAACTCCTGAAAAGTCTTCAGATCGGCCTGAATGCCTGCTCCTCCGCTCGTATCAGAGCCGGCAATCGTCAATGTTTTAGGGACGGTCATGTTCATGCTCTCCTTCACTTCCATGCTGCATTTATCCTAATCCTGTCGGTCTTTCTTGTCAAACCCCTTCAGGCAGGATTTCCGCCTTTATCATCGCTCCAGTAATCCGCATCTCCTGTCCGAATTTTTTACAGTATACCAGCGAGATGATGGTTGTCCTGATTATACCGTCCCCCGTTGCAATTGAACAGTCTTCATTAAGAACGCCTATTTAATCTTTGTCGGCGCAAAATGGACTCCTGCTGATTTCCGTCATTAATCTGTATGAATATACTGTTTTAGAAAATAAGCATTAGCCGTCAATGAGGGAACGACCTAATTAACCCATGGGAAGGAGGAAGACAATTGAGCGCAGTTCAAAGAGGATATGGTGGATTATGGACTTCCACAGGTGTCATCCTGGTTCTGTTCATCCTGCTGGTTATCATCAGCCGCACTTTCTGGGTGTAATTTGTGAAAACTGAATCATAAAAAAGACACAAGGGCGCCTGCAGCCATTTTGGCCAAGGTGCCCTTGTTGGATTTTCCGGACATAAGCAGCATTATCCCCTTATTCTGATCCTGACTTGCGGAGCGGCCGAGGGGAAGTACGCCCGTGCACCTGCTTTGACGCTTCCGAACCCGTGTTTCCAAAACGCTTGCGTTCCGTCCGTTCCATCTGGACAATCTGTCCTTCATGGACAACGATATGAAGTGAGCCGAATTCCATATCATCCAGCAGCTCAGCAATACGGTTCATCCAAATCTGGTCCACCTTCAGCGGTTTTGCCATACGGCCGCCTCCTTTATTCATATATAAAACATTGTTATCCAACCTATATACTTGGTTTATAATTTATCATGCTTCCAAAACCGGCGTCAATCGTTTCCAAGCCTTAGGGATGAACTTTTTTGCGCTGAAGCCAGCTTTTCAGCACAAGGGTGGCAAGGGCAAGCAGCAGCAGCAGTGAAGCCACCGCAAAGGAAGCGGAAAATTGATATTCATTATACAAAATCTCCACATGCAGCGGCAGTGTATTCGTTTCACCACGGATATGGCCGGATACGACCGATACCGCCCCGAATTCCCCCATGGCCCTCGCATTGCACAGGATGATCCCATAGAGCAGCCCCCATTTGATATTGGGCAGCGTAACACGCCAAAATACCTGCCATCCTCCGGCGCCAAGCGTTACAGCCGCCTCCTCTTCATGGGTTCCCTGCTCCTCCATGAGAGGAATCAGTTCACGGGCTACAAAAGGGAACGTAATAAACAAGGTGGCGAGCACGATGCCGGGAACCGCAAAAATAATTTTGATATCATGCTCCTCCAGCCACGGACCGAACCAGCCTTGAGCCCCAAAGACAAGCACATAGATCAGTCCCCCGACAACCGGTGAAATAGCAAAAGGCAGGTCAATCAGCGTAACGAGAATGCCTTTGCCGCGAAATTTGAATTTGGTGATCAGCCAGGCGGCCGCTGTGCCGAAGATGGTGTTCAACGGCACCGTAATCGCCGCCACGAGCAGGGTCAGCCGCAGGGCGGACAGCGCATCCGGGTCACGCAGCGCCGCCGCATACACCTCCAAACCCTGCTTGAGCGCTTCCGTCATCACGACCGCGAGCGGGAGCACAAGCAGCCACAAGAGCACCAGCAAGGCAGCCCCGATAAGCACCCATTTGACCCAAGGGGCCTCCGTGGTTGCACTTCTGCCAGACAGCCTTGGCGGTACATGCGATCCAGTCCATACTTGCGCGGAATCCGTCATATTTGAGCCTCCTCTTTCTCAGGCCATTCGTTTTCTTGAGAGGCGCTGCACCATATTGATGCAGAGCAGAAGGATGAAAGATATCGCCAGCAGCATCAGCGCAACCGCTGTTGCACCGGCGTAGTCATACTGCTCCAGCTTGGACATGATCAGCAGTGGAGCGATCTCCGTCTTCATCGGCATGTTGCCGGAAATAAATACCACCGAGCCGTATTCCCCAATGCCTCTGGCAAAAGCCAGCGCAAATCCCGTCAGCAGTGGAGGAACGAGCTCAGGCAGGATCACGCTGCGGAAGGTGCGCCATCTTCCGGCCCCAAGTGTAGCGGCCGCCTCCTCCGTGTCCGCTTCCAGCTCCTCCAGCACCGGCTGCACAGTGCGCACCACAAAGGGGATACCAATGAACATTAACGCCAGCGTAATGCCGATTTGTGAAAAGGCTAATCTGATGCCAAAGGGCTCAAAAATGGAGCCGATCCACCCGTTCTGTGAGTAGAGTGCAGTCAGCGCCACCCCCGCCACAGCGGTAGGCAGCGCAAACGGCAAATCTATGATCGCATCAAATACCCGTTTGCCAGGAAACTCATAACGCACAAGCACCCATGCCAGCAACAGGCCGAGAAACAGATTGATCAAAGCGGCGGCTGCCGAGCATAGAAAGCTTACTTTATAGGAGGCAATCACTCTCGGATCCAGAGCGGCCTCCCAGAATCCGGTCCATGTCAGCCCTGTTGAGTTCAACAGCAGCGCCGACAAGGGCAACAATACGACCAGACTGAGATACAGCACTGTGTATCCCAGCGTGAGACCGAAGCCTGGCAGCACCTTTTTATTGGAAGCTTGAGACCCACCCATCCCCAATCCACTCCTTTGCGGTACAAAATCCCCTCATTGGGGCACATAAATCTGGTCGAATATACCCCCATCGTTAAAATGCTTTTCCTGGGTTTCCTGCCATGTTCCGAATACATCCTGCAGTGTGAACAATTCAATTTGAGGGAAATGATCCTTGAATTGTTCAGCCACGCTTTCAAGTGTTGGGCGGTAATAGTTTTCGGCCGCTATCTTCTGCCCTTCCTCGCTATACAGATACTTCAGATAAGCTTCCGCCACTTTGCGTGTGCCTTTTTTATCAACGACTTTATCAACAACAGCTACCGGCGGCTCTGCCAGAATGCTAACAGACGGATAGACAATATCAAACTTGTCTTCCCCAAGCTCCTGCACCGATAACAGCGCCTCATTCTCCCAGGCAATCAGCACATCCCCGATCCCCCGTTCCACGAAGGTTGTCGTTGCGCCGCGCGCGCCGCTGTCCAGAACAGGCACATGCGTAAACAGCTCCTTCACAAACTCCTGCGCCTTGGCTTCATCGTTATTGTTGTGCTTCAGGGCATAGCCCCAGGCTGCAAGATAGTTCCAGCGGGCTCCGCCAGACGTTTTGGGATTCGGCGTGATCACCTCGACCCCGTCCTTGATCAAATCATCCCAGTCCTTGATGCCCTTCGGATTTCCCTCACGAACCAGCAGCACAATCGTCGATGTGTAAGGCGAGCTGTTATGCTCAAACTTGCTCTGCCAGCCCTCCTGGATCAGGCCTTTCTGCTGCAGTGCATCGATGTCATAGCCTAACGCCAGTGTGACCACATCCGCCTGCAGCCCGTCGAGCACCGAGCGGCTCTGTTTGCCTGATCCGCCATGCGACTGTTTAATGGTAACCTTCTGTCCTTCCTCCTGCTCCCAATGGGCCGCGAAAGCTTTATTGTAAGCCTCATAAAGCTCGCGCGTAGGATCGTAAGATACATTCAGCAGCTCTACTTCTTCAGGCGCTGCTCCGCCTGTGCCTCCCTGGGACGCCACCGTGTCATTCCCGGCCGAGCTGCCGCCGCAGGCTGCCAGCGTGGCGGTGAATACGAGCGACAAACCGATTAACAGTCCTTTTTTGTACCCCTTTTTCATACAACATCTCTCCCCCGGTTGCTCTGATTTGGTTAAAGAATTCATTGTGCTGTGTACAGGCAGAAAAAAAGACGGAAGAATTCCTCTGGACAGCACGACGATTCCGGCGATCTCTGCGATCATACCAGTCCCGTGTATCCTAAGGAGTTCCTCCGTCTGTACGGTGAGAACTACAATTATAAATAATTCCTACCCGATTAGTGTGTTATATGCCTATTGTATGAAAAACCCAAGATGGTGTAAAGAACTTTTTCCGTGTGAATGTTCCCACCGCCTCCGCTCTTCGCAGATACCGTGGGTTGTCCACCTTCGTCTCATCGGACAGCGCCGCAAACGTGCGTAGCCCGACGT